>CALKVC010000258.1 GCA_937996595.1 uncultured Chitinophagaceae bacterium | reverse complement strand
ATATCATGTATACAGCGGACCTTCCCCGGCAAAGCGGTGACTTTGCATACCGGGCAAACTTACCGGCATATTGTTCCAGTTTCTCATTGCCTGAAATAACTGAAAGTGCCTGTAACTGGCAAATATGCAGGTTATGGTACATGGCACTGGCAATGTACAGGGGTTTGTTCACCCAATACCAGCTCCAGAAACCGTTATCAAAGTATTGTATGGAATCGATCACTGATTTTATACCGTCATCTAACAGGTCTTTAACCCATTGCTCACCTGAAATTTTATAAAGGTCATGCAGCCCGAACAATGAATAGTTATGTCCGTTCAGGATCATTTTTCCTCCTTCCAGGTACCAGGGCGCTTTGTTACCGGTAAGATAACCTTTTACGCCATCGCTGCCATAATTGAATGTAAAAGGGATGGCCATCTTCAAAGCGGCTTCCCTGTATAATTCATTTCCTGTAAGGCAATAGGCCCGGCAAAGCACGCTGATGCTTTCTCCCTGGTTCATGGCACAGGTAAAGCCATTCTCTTTTTCATCGGAATCGTAATCAAGTATCATCAATGCCCCATTGCTCCTGCTTTCTGCCATACCTATCAGGTAATCGGCCACTTTAATAATATGCCGGGCATGTGTTTCATTTTCAGTATTTAAATATTCTTCCCAATGTGCAAATGCAAAGGAGCACATGCCTGTACAGAAATGAACCAGCTTACCTGCACGTGAATGGAACATGGGTAAACCTTCCGCATCAAAATCCTTGTAATGCTCCTGGTACAACCTGTCTTTGAATGAAAGCGGGTAATAAGAAATGGCATACTTGCTTCGTTTACCCGGATCAGTTAGTTTCCAGTAATCCGGATTCCCCGTCCAGTACATCCTGAATTTTTCTAAAAAATCTCTCATCGGTTCTGTTGGAATTGGTCTGTAGACAACCGGCCCTCGCCCGACAAATAGAAAAGGAAATAAGCAAGGCTGAGGTAAACCGGCATGATGTCGGGCCTTGATGTGAAAATATGTTCGTTTAATGGCAGCTCAAAGCTGCGTATGAATTGAACAGAGTCGGCAAATATGCGGTACTTATCCAGATAATCCCTGAAGTCTTTATTCCCGGCTGATTCAAATTTCTTATCAAGCTTATTCTGATAAACAGATGCCGGTGTAAATTCCTTCAGCAGGTATTTCAGCTTTTTCTTTACCGGTTCGCCATCCGTGAAACTATACCCGTACCCGCTTTTAACAGAAGCCAGGCTGGGATCCATTTTCCGTATCATTGCCTGTTGAAAGGCGAAGGAAATACCGTGATGCCTTAATGCCTTGTAGGAAGATCTTGTAAGTTGCCTGTCGATGAAAGGCGTTACAAAATGGCCCAATGCATTTTCCGCATTGGTTCGTACACCCATCAGGCTTGCTACGTATATTTCGTTATAGTATTTCTGGATGTATTTTTTTGCCAAGCTGCCGGTACCCGGCTTTAAACCGAGTTTACGCAACAGTTTCCCACCCAGGTAATTGAAGTATTCTTTTTCAAATGAATTGCTGGTAAAGCACCTTCCCGACAGGTGATACGTTAATGCATACCGCAGGAAATAATCTGTGCTCCATGCCGGTAATTCCATATGCCATTCATTCCTGTATTGCTCACCACCGATCCCGTTCATGCCGAGTTGTTTGTTGCCCAATATTTCTGTACGATGTTCAACCGTATGATAATCTTCCATCAGGAAGCAATGCATCCTGATATGCCCGTCGTAAAAATAAAGCGACTTCTGCAGGGTTTCCTTTAGTTGCTCTTCTGTTTTATCTAACTGGTGCTTCCCTTCCACCACCCTCAGGTGCATCCCGGCTTTTTGTGCAACCTGTTCTGCAATCGTAAGTTCAAGGTCCTTTGCTTTTCGCCAGAAAGAATGCACCTGGAAATTGCTGAAATATTTCCTGCCCTCAATGAGCAGCATACGGCTATCATGCCCTGCCGTTAGCCCTGAATCTACTCCATAATGGTTACCAAAATTGCTGATATCGTTGAAATAACTGTCGATGGCTGCAATCTGTTCATCCACGCTTTGCTGAAAACCTGATGTTCCATTTTCCGGGAAACCCTGCATCTCCTTATCATTGATGATGTCAACATTCCCGATGCGGTCGGTGAGTGTTATTTCAAGCCTCACTATTTCGTTGAACAATGTATCTGGACCTATCAGCCTGCCACATGTGATCACTTCAGTGGCTGCCATCCTGTTAAGCGTCAATGGCTGCTTAAGCCCGAAAACCACCGCCAGGAAAGAACTGGAAATGATACCGGCCTCTTTGTCGTAGTAAATGTTGGCAATGCCGGCCTGGTCGGTCAGGAGCCGGATCGTGTTTCCATCAGGTGAATAAACAAGGGAATATGTTCCCCTTACCTTATCATAACTGAACGTGCCGGATTGCAGGTCGTGCAGGATACTGTTCAGGCTTTCCGTAATATCTGCAGTATCCCTGTATACCGGTGTGCCTGCACATACCATGAGGGCCGCACCGTTTCTCACATAGTGTGTTTCGGATGACCTTATCTTTTTCCAACTCCATAACTTCCAGTTACCAACTGAAAATTCTTCGGGTGATGGCAGGCCCATCCTTTCAAACACTTTCAATGCCTCATGTTCTGCAAAACCCGGATGCTGTTTATTTGCCAGTAAAAATGCGCCCATTATATGACCCGGTGGTGTTTCATGAATTTTTTTATCTGGGGATTGGTTAAAAAGCCACCATGCAACTGGTGCACTTTAAAACATGGGCCGTTATTCCCTTCAAGTAATACAAACCCTTTATCGTTATCCATTACAATGAGGTCCCACCCGATGATTTTCA
>CALKVC010000257.1 GCA_937996595.1 uncultured Chitinophagaceae bacterium | reverse complement strand
AACAAAAAGCATATAACCCAGTTTATTCTGCAATGCCAGGCTGGTATTGGTAACGGGAGTCCAATTGATGCCTGCCGCATTATAATACTTGAGGGAAGGTAAAACAGTTGTTGCATCAAATCCTGTACCCGTTCCCGTTATCCAGGTACCGTATCCAGCAGGTGTTAGGCCTCCTTCCTGCCATGACTGGAAATAGGTCTGGCCAGTAGTTGGCGTTGCCAGGAACTGCCATGATTTGTTATGTTCTCCAGTACCGGTGCCGGTATTGATAAATCTTTCAACTGTTACGTTGCCGGAAATATCCCCGGTTGTTAAAATATCAACCCTGCCAGTTAACGTATCGGATGATAAAATGGTAAATGGCTTATCATTAGTTGTACCGTCGGCATCCAAAACAGTTGTTCCATTTACGGCTAATGTTGATAAAACGGATGCCTGTCCGCTATTTACCTTGGTGCCAGTTCCCGAAAAAGTTGCATTATAGAAAGTAACCGGCTGTGTTCCCGTAATGGCTGTAACTGGGCCGCCTGTGAAATACACGGTACTATTCCCCGGAACAAAAATTCCGTCATTTTTCAAGCCTCCGTTATCAATTACGAGTGAAATATTACCCTGGGCAACCATTTGTACACCCGAATTGATATTTACTACCTGGGCTTTCATAGAAACAGGCAGGATAAAAAAGACAATTAAAAACTTGCTGATTTTCTCCATTACTATAAATTATTCAGAATTGACTGATTTATTATTTTCTGCTGCTTTTCTTATTATCAGCAGTATTGATTACTGGTACCTTGGTACTGAGTTTTTCATTTGCATTACCTGAATTACCACTAGCGCTGTTTAATGTTGAACCAGCTTTTGCCACATCATTTTTATCAGCAACGGTAACGCCCCCCGGTACCATAACTGGCGGTAAAATTTCTATCTTACCTATTTCATAAACAGGTATAACATGCTTAAAATCACGGTCTGACTGTGATTGACCTTTGGCAGTTATCATTAACAATAAAAACAAACCACTAATAATAGCTGATAATATTATTTTTCTCATGATGTAAATTAATTTATAGTTACTTGTTACTGATGCCCAGTTTTTGCTTTATCAGTTGTATATCATTTTCCAGTTTTTCGTTCTTCAAGCGAAGTGCTTCATTCTCTTTCTCTAGTTTTTCCAGCATTAACTGCTGTTCCTGTATGGCTTTTACTGCAACAGGAATGATATCTGAATAGTAAATACCTAATTTATCATTTTTCCCCACGCTTGTTTCTTCCATTCCATCTTTCAACTGAATTTTACTTTTAAGGGCCCCAACCTGTACCACTTCACTCAATATTGGTTGAACTTCCTGTGCAATAAATCCTAGTTTTCTACCCCATTGCGGATTCTCCTTCCAGGAATAGGAAACAGGGCGAAGTTTCATAATCTCTTTTAACCCGTACTGGATATCTGAAATATTCTCTTTGTCCCTGGCATCCGAAGTATTAATTACGCCATTGCCGGCATATACGGTTGACCAGCGGTTCGCTGCCGCACCAAGTGTTAACGTATTATCGGTAACCGGCCTGAAGCCTCCCACACTCATTTCATAATAATCGGTTGGTGTTGCTGCAAAATCATCGGTTGCCCTTGAAAACGTTAGTAAATTGCCTGTATTCACACTCAGCTTCCAATCGGCTCCGCCTCCTGTTTTTACCAGTTCCAGGCCAGGTTCATACGATGTACTTACACTTGCCATCCTAATTGCAGGGTTAACGGTTCCCGGTTCATACACATGCAGTTTTGTAAGCGGTGTTGAAATACCAACGCCAACTCTTTGGGCTGCGAGGTCAGCTGTGAGTACATTTACGCCTGCACCAATAAAATTGAACTTGTCGCCTATATCCTGGAATTGCAGGCCCCAGTTTGAATAGGTAGGACTATGGGCCAAAACCATCCTGTTTGCATTGGCTGAACCTGATTTGAACATATAGTTCATAACTGGAACTGTGTTATCGTATTGTACTGTACCGGTGTTGCCCACCAGGAATTTATCCGCTATGGAAAAAGTTGAATCCGGTGTTGACGTTCCTATACCCACTTTGGTATCGGCACTGGCTCCATTTAGCCCGTTAATACTTCCTAAAACCATACTGTTATCCTGGTTTACGATGGCATTAGCACCAATGGCTGTGCTATTGGTATTATTAGATCCCCCTGTAACAGCCCGGTATCCTATTCCTGTATTGGTAGAACCATTTGTATTATTATAAAGTGCACTGTCTCCCAAAGCTACATTCCTGTTACCATTTGAATTATACATCAATGCAAAGTTGCCAGTAGCTGTATTATATTCACCGATATTATTGCCCCGCATGGAAAAAGTGCCGATAGCCAGGTTGCCATTTGCATTATTTCCGTACATGGCACTGTCACCTATTGCGATATTATAATGATAATTCTGTGCATTGGCCAATGCCCTGGTACCTATCCCCACATTGCCATTTCCGGTTTGGTTGGCAAAAAGCGCCCCCAATCCTATAGCGGTATTGCTTTTGCCGGTAGTATTATAGGTCAAGGTATACGTTCCTAATCCGGTATTCTCTATGCCTGAAATTCCACTACCTGCAGCACCATAACCGGAATTATACCCGATAAAGGTGTTTTCACTTCCCAGGTTATTGTATCCGGCATTGGTACCTATGGCTGTAACATATTTAACACTATCCATATAGGCACCTGCATAATAGCCCATAACAGTATTATAAACCATATGTGAAGTAACCCCGGAGCTTCCGATCATAGCCCCTCTTCCTACAGCAGTATTAGCAGTTGAGCTATCAGTAAATTCAAGGGCACCTACCCCAAGCGCAGTATTATGGTGGCTGTTTTTTGCTGTGCGGAGTGAACGCCATCCGATAGCTGTATTCAAAGAGCCTGAAGTATCATTTATCATGGATTCATATCCAATTGCCGTATTAAAATCATTCTCCTTATGATTAAACATACTGTTAGTACCAACGGCAGTATTGGCAAATCCGGTAAGGTTATACCGCAAAGCGCTGGTGCCGATAGCTACACTGTTTGAACCGCTTAAATTATAATACATGGAAAGATATCCTACGGACGTATTGTATAAACCGGACGTATCATTTCGCAATGCCCCTGCGCCAACAGCCACATGGCCGTAATACCTGGTGAACCTCAATGCATCATTACCTAAGGCTGTGTTATCGTAAGGATAAGAAGGTATTACAGAATTATATGCTTCATACATGGCCGCATTCCCGATAGCCGTATTATTTCTTCCACCTTTATTACTTGCCAATGAATAACTGCCCAATGAAGTATTGGCATAACCGGTTAATGAACTATCCTGGCTAGAATATCCAACTGCCGTATTGGGATAGCTTCCCTCATTTTTACTTAATGCCCTGCTTCCTACAGCCGTATGCTTGTTTGTACTGTTTGAATTTGAAAGTGCTTTAAATCCCACAGCTACATTATCATTTCCATATGCATAAGTTAAAGTGGAGTCCCCAACAGCCACATTACGTTTATAAAACTGGTTTCCGGGATCATCCGCCACAAAATAACCGGCTCCCTGTAAAGCCCTGTAGCCTACTGCCGTATTCTGGTTTCCGGTATTGGGATAATACCCGCTAACAAAACCAATATAGGTATTCTCATTGCCAAGTGCCCCATTTGATTGCAGGTAGTTGTTCAAATAACCAGCCCGGTAGCCTAAGGCTACATTATCTCTACGGTTATTAAAATATAGGGCTTCGTAACCAATACCCACATTCCTTATAGAATCAGTATTATATAGAGCACTGTGGCCGATGGCAATATTGTAACTGGCACTATCATTGCTTCGTAATGCATGTGTACCGATTGCAATATTACTTACCCCTTTCACTGCATTTTCCATTGAACCTGCACCAATGGCCACATTACTGCTTCCGGTACTTAGCGTACCCAGTGAATTATCTCCCAGTGCAACATTTTGAGCCGCACTGGTTATGCTTCTTAATGAATTATTTCCAACAGCCACATTCACACTTCCTGTTATTGGTCCGCTGCCATACATAGAACGGTAACCCATTGCCGTATTTCCAATACCTGTAGTATTATTGAACAGGGCGCTATCTCCAAACGCATGATTCTGAACGGCTGTATTATTAAACCCGGATGCAGCACCAATAAAATAATTATGCATTTTAGTATTCAATTGACCCATCCATAAATTATTCTGACGAAACATTATTGGCTTATCATCTGTTGTACCTAAAAAATGTATGGCCGTATCTGTTCCCGGATTACCCGTTGTTAACCAGCCGGATTTACTGCTTGCTGTATCTATCCAATTCCACCGTGTTCCATTATAATAATGAAACCCGATACTATCAGGGCTTTCCTGGTAAATGAGCAAACCGGTGGCCGGAGAAACAATGGCAATTTTCTGAGCCTTGCTCATCCTGGGAACCAGCATTCCTTTATCAGTACTGCTCACATCAAGAATAGCACTGCCAGCTGCCGGAGCACCCGTGCCGTTAATTCCCAAAGACTGCGAAAACGAATTAATGTAAATAAGATTGGCAATAAAAGCCATCAGGAATAACCGTAAAATTTTAAACATTGTAATAACTATTTCGGTACAAATTATATCTGTTACTTGCGGATTGAATTAATAACAGGCGTTTCAGGATAACGGTAGCGGGCACAAAATAAAAATTATATTTTTAGGAAGTCAAAAACCTATATTTTAAAATATTATCAAGAAAAAATCTAAATTCGAAAAAAAAATTTTCGTGTACCTCCATGTCCCCCGTCTTTTATTATTAATTTTTAAATAATATCTTTTACAAAAAGTACTTTCCAAAACAATCTAAATACACCAATTTGCCTGTACAAGGACTTGAACCTTGACCGCACGGCTTAAAAGACCGGAGCTCTACCATTTAAGCTATACAAACCCTCTTTAAACGAACTATAAATATATACTTATATTATTACGTTATGAAAACCCTCGCCTTCTATCGGATTCGAACCAATATCAAATGACTTAGAAGATCAATGCTCTATCCTTTAAGCTAAGAAGGCTCAGAATTGTAGCCATAAAACTAACAATTAAGGTTGGAATTGAACCAACAAAACTACACTGT
>CALKVC010000256.1 GCA_937996595.1 uncultured Chitinophagaceae bacterium | reverse complement strand
ATTTGCCTATGGTGCATTTGGTGGCAAAGACCTTGTTGGAAAATGGGGATTCAAAAAAAGTATCGTTTATGGGTTACTGTTTTCTGCATTAGGCGCTGCGGCCATGATTGTGGCTGTAAATGCCAATACTTTTCCGGGCATGCTATTTGGTCTCTTTATTGTTGCCCTTGGATTTTCTTTACAGCAAACAGCGGCACAACCTTTTGCTATTGCGCTGGGTGACCCGGCTACCGGCACCAGCCGTGTAAACCTGGGTGGCGGTATCAATTCTTTTGGTACTACAATCGGCCCGATTGTGGTGGCCATTGCCCTTTTTGGATCAACGGCTGCCATTACAGATGAACAGATAGCTGCGCTGAGCCTTAGCAAAGTAATCATTTTGTACAGTTGTGTAGGCGCCTTATTCATCGGGGCGGCTGCATTATTTTACTTTTCCAAAAAAGTGCCTTCAGGCATTATGATAGAAAAAACGGAGAAAGCAAACAAGGCATTATATAGTTTGCTCATCATGTCGGGTTTACTCATCATCATGTTCGTACCTGTTTTCAGCAGCTACAAAACTGACCTTAGTAATGCAGGAGATGCAGAAAGGCATGCAATGGAAGCTTACCGTTTAAAATGGCTGCTTGGCGCATTGGCGATTGTGGTAGTTGGTTTACTTGGCGCAAACATGAGTGCAAAAAGCAAACCGGAGGGCTGGGGAGCAATGAAATACCCGCAACTGGTGCTTGGCATGCTGGCCATCTTTGTTTATGTAGGTGTGGAAGTAGCCATAGGAAGCAACCTGAGTGAACTGATGAAACAGGAAGATTTTGGCGGGTTCCAGTCATCGGAAGCCGCTCCCTATATTTCCATGTATTGGGGAAGCCTCATGATTGGAAGATGGGCTGGTGCCGTTTCTGCTTTCAACCTTTCAAAAAATACACGATTATTACTTCAAATCATTGTACCGCTGATTGCTTTTGGAATTATCATTGGGGTAAACACAGTGGCTCAATATGATATGAAACCACTGTATTATTACATCGTTTGTGTATTGATCCAGATTGCAGCTTTTTACCTGAGCAACAACAAACCTGCACGCACTTTACTCATTTTTGGTGTTTTAGGAATGGCAGCTATGGTAATAGGCACCCAAACATCAGGCAGGGTTGCTATTTATGCATTGCTGAGCGGCGGGCTCTTTTGCTCTATCATGTGGCCGTCAATTTTTGCCCTGTCTATTGCAGGTTTGGGTAAATATACCACACAAGGATCTGCTTTCCTTATCATGATGATATTGGGAGGCGGCATCATACCACCCATACAGGGAAAACTGGCGGATGTTATTGGCATTCATCAATCGTACTGGGTACCGGTGATTTGTTTCGCCTACCTGGCTTTTTTTGCAGTAGCCGTAAAGGGCATCCTTAAAAACCAGGGAATAGATTATGATACGGCTGAAGCTGCTGCCGGACATTGATTCATTAAATACCAGCTATTAACTTATGAAAGATAAATATGCAATCGGCATTGATGTTGGCGGAACAACTACCAAGTTTGGCGTTGTTACCAATGATGGTAAGATCCTGGAACAGGACCGTATACCAACCAATGAACACGACACGGTAGAAGATTTCATTGAAGACCTGCATGAGAAACTCATGCCGATGATTCAAAGGGTTGGCGGAACCGATAAATTTGTCGGTATTGGTATGGGCGCGCCCAACGGCAATATCTATTCCGGCACCATAGAATACGCTCCAAACCTCAAGTGGAAAGGCATTATTCCAATAGCATCCCTGATAGAGAAAAAATTCGGGCTTAAGACAAAACTCACCAATGATGCCAATGCGGCCGCAGTGGGTGAAATGATGTATGGCGCCTGCAAGAACATGAAGCATTTTATCACCATCACACTGGGTACCGGTGTTGGAAGCGGGATCATCATTGACGGAAAGATCGTTGTTGGCCACGACGGGTTTGCCGGTGAACTGGGGCATACCACCATCAGGCCCGGTGGAAGGCTTCATAAAGGTACCGGTTTACGGGGAACACTGGAAGCCTATGCTTCGGCTACGGGTGTACGTGATACCGCTATCGAATTACTCACTACCCATCCTGAAGAACCAAGCCTGCTCAGGAACTACAGCCTAAACGAACTTACCAGCGAATCTGTTTATGAATGTGCCATGCAGGGCGACAGTGTAGCCAACGAGATTTTTGAATTCACCGGTCAGATACTTGGCGAATCGCTGGCCAATTTCATTATGTTCTCTTCACCGGCCGCCATCGTATTGTTTGGCGGGTTAACCAAGGCAGGGAACCTGTTACTCAACCCCACCAGAAAGCATATGGAAGCGAACCTGCTACCCATTTTTAAGAATAAGGTTAAACTCATCTTCAGCGAATTGAAAGAATCTGATGCCGCCATTTTAGGAGCCAGTGCACTTATATGGGAGCAATAAAAAAAATAAGAAAAAAAATCCATCATATTTTAGTGATGGATTTTTTTTGCCCGAAAAGGCCTGGCATTAATGGTAGATTACAATCCGTTATGCCAGTTCATCTGCGTCTGGCTATACTCATTGCCGCTTCCATTGGTTGTTCTTATAATTTATATCAGGAAATTTTTTACCCGGGTCTATTACAACCAATTTTAATTTCTGTTTACCGGGTATCAGTACTTTAAATACAGCTGTATTATTCCATATTTCAACCGGCAGATTTATCTCCGCTTCCTCACCAGATTCAGTAACATATTTCAGGATTACCGGCATGGCCATCCGGTTCAGGTTTGCGATGGAAACAATGGAACCATTCATGTTTGCTGAATTTTCATAGGTTACATCTGTTATTGCCTGGTCAAGCAGATAATTTTCCATAAACCAACCCCGCCAAAACCAGGACAGGTCTTCACCGGCAGCATTTTCCATCGTCCTGAAAAAATCCCATGGCGATGGGTGCTTATAGGCCCACCGGCTGATATATGTACGAAAGGCAAAATCAAACCTGCTTTCTCCCAGTATATGGTCACGCAGCAGTTCCAGCCCGTATCCCGGTTTAAAATATAAGGATGCACCAATATTTGCTTCCTGCAAAGCATCCGGTGCCAGCATGATCTTTTCAGCAGTTTCACCAAACAGGTATGGCATCAGCAGTTGCCTGTCTATCGCTGCATGTTTATATTCTCCGTTATTAAAATCCTTCAGTGCTATCGAATTCATGAAAGTATTGAACCCTTCATCCATCCAACCGTATTTACGTTCATTGCTGCCAACAATCATCGGAAACCAGGTATGTCCGAATTCATGGTCTGTTACCGAAAATAACTGGTCTTCTTTTGCATTCGCCCCGCAGAAGACGATTCCGGGATATTCCATCCCTCCTATATTGCCGGCCACATTTACAGCTACCGGGTACGGGTAACTGAACCAGCGCCTGCTGTAATTTTCTATACTATATTTGGTATATTCGGTAGACCGGCCCCAGGATTCTTTGCCGGAACTTTCTGCCGGATACACACTCATTGCAAGGGCTTGCTTCCCGCCGGGAAGATTAATACGGGCCGCATCCCATATAAATGCAGCCGATGAAGCCCAGGATACATCCCTGGCGTTGTTGAGCCTGTAATGCCAGGTGAGCGTTTTGCCGGCATGCGCAGAAGCAGGTTGGTTCAATTCGCTCTCATAACGGATCATCACTGTTTTATCACTATTCCTGGCTTTTTGTAATCTTTCAGCCTGTGCGGCCGTAAGAACTTCCTTTTCATTCAGCAAAGTTCCGCCTGCCACCACAATATGTGATGCAGGTGCCGTTATTTTGAAATCAAAATTCCCGTATTCAAGGTAAAATTCCCCGGCTCCCAGGTAAGGGCCTGTATTCCAGCCCTGCAGGTCATCAAATACGCACATGCGGGGATACCACTGGGCCACTGAAAATATACTGCCGCCCGGCGTTTCCATGATGCCGCAGCGGTCGGCTCCGTAGGCTGGCAATTCAAATGAATAATCTATGGAAACTGAAATGGTGCCGCCATTCGGTTTCACCGGGTTTGGCAGCCTGATCTGCATCCGGGTATCATCAATGATATAATCCGCTTTACCGGCATCATCATTTAATTTTACAGAACTTATCCGGTAACCACCGCTGAAAGCTGCGGAAGCATCGCCATACCTGCTACTCACTCCAACGGGTAAACGAAGTTGCCCCCTCCCGCCCTTCCGGAAATAGTTCTGGTCAAGCTGCAGCCACAGGAAATCGAGCGCGTGCGGACTATTGTTCCGGTAACTTATAGTTACATTTCCTGAAATCTCATGCGTAAACTCATTCAAACTCACATTGATGCTGTAATCGGCGCTGTTTTGCCAGTAACCGGTATTGGGAGCTCCATTGGCTGACCGTGTTCCTGTTTCAGGATATGGATAGAACAACGGGGAAAACAAGGTATGCGGATCATACACCGTTTGTACATTTTCCTGTGCATCAACCGGAAAAAACGCTGCTATCAGTATTATAGCTGATACTATTCTTTTCATATAATTCATTGAAGCCTGAAGTTAATTCATCTTTAAGTTAGCCACCTGCCATTTATGTAATTATTGAAAAGAAACCGGTTACACTAAGCGGAGATATTTCTTCATAATAATCATTCCCAGTCTTTGATCATAGACCGGCCCATTTCTTTGATGGCCGGATCGTCTTCGGTATGGTTTGGCAGGGTAAGCATCCATTTCAAATAAGCGATGGCTTTTGCTTTCTGCCCATCCTGCTTATATGATTTGGCCATTTCCAGGTAATTTAGTAAGAAGCCAGGTTGCAGTGACCTCACTTTTTCAAAAGCTGCAATTGATTCACGGATAGAAGCGGCCGGCATGCCACCATACAGCACTTTTACTGCCGCCCGTTCCAGCATGCTCAGGTTATTTATTTCATAATGCCACCTGCCTAAAATATGCAGTGCCAGGTAATTGTTCGGATTGCTGCGAAGAGATATATCCACGAACCTTTTAACTTCTTTGGCATTTGCCACTTTTTCTTTTCCCGATTTTGACATAGAACTTCTGCCCAAAGCCATCGCCATGGCACAGTTTGCATCACTGTCTGCCGGATTGATTTTTAATGCTATTTCAGCATAGGTTTTTGCAGCATGGTAATAATCGTCACGCACTTTGGGATATACCTGGCGCTTGCCGATCCTGCTGCACAATTCACTGCACTTATATAATGCATACATGTTAAGCGGCTGCAGCTTCAGCACCTCCCTGAATTTCTGGAATGCCGCTTTTTCATCCGGAACCGCCTCCAGCCTGTCGGCTTCCCTGATAAGCATGGCTATATCCTGTGCCTTTACAGGTAATACCGGAGAAGCTATCATGACCAGGAAAAAAAGCCATCTTATCATTCAAACACTTTTGTATAGGTAACGCCAACCTGGCCGGAAAAATATGCAATCGGCGGATTTAATTTCATGATCTTCACACTGACTTCCCTTATCCGGTTATCCAGGTCATGAACAGCAGCGGCAATATCCTGTGCCAGCGTTTCCAGCAAGTCTTCCCTTCCTCTCATGATCCGGCTTACCACTTCATATACTGCAGCATAATTTATTGTCTGATCAATGGAAACAACCCTGCCTTCCGGTATGTAACTGAATGACACATCCAGTTGAAAAGTATTGCCCGTGACCGCTTCTTCCCCATGCAATCCATGCCCGGAGTAAAAGTTCATGTTATTCAAATGGATGGTCATCATCAATGAAACCCTTTTTCACCAAGGTATCTTTCCGCATCCAGGGCGGCCATGCAACCGCTGCCTGCCGCTGTAACTGCCTGGCGGTAAATCTTATCCTGCACATCGCCTGCTGCAAAAACACCCGGGATATTGGTACGGCTGCTACCCGGTACCGTTACCAGGTAACCGGCATCATCCATATCCAGCCATCCTTTGAAGATTTCACTGTTTGGCTGATGCCCGATAGCTACAAAAAATGCATCCAGCGTTAACTCCTTCTTCTCCCCGCTCTTATTATTCCGTATCCTCAAGCCGCTCACCTTCTTGTCGCCGAGCACTTCATCCACTTCACTGTTCCAGTATATGTGGATATTGGGGGTGGATTTTACCCTTTCCTGCATCACTTTGCTGGCACGCATCTCATCCCGGCGCACGATCATATGAACCTCGCTGCAT
>CALKVC010000255.1 GCA_937996595.1 uncultured Chitinophagaceae bacterium | reverse complement strand
CAGAAATCAGCACTACTGTAAACAAGGTTATCAATATTCCGGTTACAGTTAAAAAAGCCGGTAACTATATGGTCTTTTTCAGGTATGCAAATGGTAACGGGCCGGTGAATACAGAAAATAAATGTGCCATGCGTACATTAAAAATTAACTCCATTGAACAGGGTGTAATTGTATTTCCGCAAAGGGGCAAGGAAGAATGGTCAAACTGGGGTTACAGCAACAGCATCGTGGTTACTTTGAAAGAAGGTGTTAACAAACTGCTGTTAAGTTATGAACCGTTTAATGAAAATATGAATGGGGAAATTAACCAGGCGATGTTAGACCAGGTGTTTATTAGCGGGTTGGAGTGATTGGTTAATTTGGAAATTTGGTGATGGGTTGATTTGGAGATTGTTTAATTTGGAAATTTGGAGATTAGTTGATTTTATATTGTAATAATATTTATGGAAAAATAAAGGTATAAAATATTTCAAATCGTCTCATCTCCAAATCTTCACATCTCCAAATCGTCTCATCTCCAAATCAATTCATCACCCAATCACCCAATTTTCTCACTCAATTCCAGCCATCTCATTTCTTTTTCATCTAATTGTGTAATGATCTCACTGATGCGAGCGGCGGCTTGTTGTAATGCTTCGTAAGGCAGGTTGCCGGCCATTTTTTCTTCCAGCTTATTTTTTTCATCCTGTAAAGCGGGCATTTCTTTTTCAAGCGATTCAAGTTCAAATTTTTCCTTGAATGACAGTTTTTTAGGCGCTTCGGTTCCGGGTTGCCTGTTACCTGGTTGCTTTTTTTCTTCCGCTTCAGCGGCCGGTTTCATGATCTGCTCTTCTTTGTCATTCAGCAATCCTTTGGCAACCGCTTCCCGGTACTGTGAATAATTTCCCGGGAAATCGCGGATAACCCCGTTTCCTTCAAAAGCAAAAAGGTGGTCAACCATCCTGTCCATAAAGTAACGGTCATGGCTAACTATTAAAATGCAGCCGGGATAATCTAATAAGAATTCTTCCAGGGTACGGAGTGTTTGCAGGTCTAAGTCATTGGTAGGCTCATCCAATACCAGGAAATTGGGGTTTAAAAAAAGGATACTCATCAGGTGCAGCCTTCTTTTTTCACCTCCGCTTAATTTACTCAGTAAGGTAAACTGCTGTTCGGCCGTGAAACCGAATTTTTCCATAAACTGGCTGGCTGAAATTTTGGTACCGTCGTTTAAAGGGAAAAATTCAGCCATTGATTTTACATATTCAATAGCACGTTTGTCTTCTTTGTATTGCAGGCCATCCTGGCTGAAGTTACCGAAAACAACAGTATCGCCGTGAATGATCTTACCACTGTCGGGTGCTTCCAATTGCAAAGCGATCTTCAGGAAAGTTGATTTGCCAACACCGTTTTTTCCTACAACACCAATACGTTCACCTCTTTTGAATGTATAATCAAAACCTTTCATGATGGTTAAGGGCCCATAACTCTTATTTACTTTTTTCAGTTCCAGGATCTTTCCGCCAAGCCGGGTCATCTTTACCTGTAAGCTCACTTCAGCCACATCTTTTTGCAGTTTCACCCTGTCCTCCACTTCTGCAAAAGCATCCTGACGGCTTTTGCTTTTGGTGGTACGGGCTTTTGGTTGTTTACGCATCCATTCCAGTTCCTTTCGGTAAATGTTCTTGTCTTTTTGCAATTCGCTTTGCTGAATCTCCAGGCGAAGACTTTTCTGTTCCAGGAAATAATCGTAGTCGCCTTTGTAAACGAAAACCTTTTCATCATCAATTTCCACAATCTCATTGCAAACGGCATCCAGGAAATAACGGTCATGCGTAACCAGCAATAATGTTATTTTTTGGGCACTGAGGTATTCTTCCAGCCACTCTATCATGGAAACATCCAGGTGGTTTGTTGGTTCATCCAGAATCAGCAGGCAGCGGCCCTCATGCAATTGTGCTTCAATAAGGGCCTGTGCCAGCGCTACGCGTTTTTTCTGGCCACCACTAAGGTTACCTACCTTTTCATTCAGGTGGTGCAGGTTCAGTTTTCCCAGTATTTGTTTCAGGTCGCTTTCAAAGGTCCAGGCATTGTTATCATCAAGGCTCGCCATCAGGTCAGCCAGTTTATCATGGTCATCAAGCCCTTCCTCCAGGAATTGTTCATATGCTTTCACCACTTTAACAACCGGGTTATCCAGCCTGAGTACATTGTCCCAGATGGTTTTATTTCCATCAAAATCATGGTCCTGCTGCAGCATGACCGTCCTGATGTCTTTGTGAACCCATACAGTGCCGGAATCTGCCGTATCAAGCCCTGCAATGATCTTCATAAGGGTACTCTTTCCGCTTCCATTGCGGGCAACCAGGGCAATTTTATCACCTTCTTCTATATTGATGGTGATATTCCTGAAAAGCGTCCTTATTCCAAAAGACTTACTAATATTTTCAACAGAAGCATAATGCATAGCGGCAAAGATAATTCATGCACACGGGTTATTTGGTTATCAGCCGGTTTTAATAAGGATTGGTTTATCAGGCTATTTTATTAGATTTGTAAAGCGATTAAATCAATCAAAGATTCGGCGCAATGAAGGGGAACCGCCTGTAGTCATTTGTTTTTTTAATCAATGGCCAGTACTATGGGAAAATTCATACATGCCTGTTTCTGTTTCATATTCTCAATGATGCTTGTTCCGGAAGTTTCGGCCCAGCAGGTGACCCCCATAAAAGTCAATGCTTCCAATGCATCACAATATCGCGACAGCCTTCGGTTGAAGGTTTTCGGCTCAGCCTCGCTCCCGTTACATTGGTTACCCGATTCGGTGATTACAGATGTACGGTCTATAGACCAGTTCAACTATAACGGTTTCCCGTATACGTCAATCATGTATCCTTCCGGAAACCTGGATTCAGTAGATAAGCTTGTCGTTACGCTTGACAATAACACCTATTATTTCCCCGATAAGGTGAAAGTGTATCTCTTCCATCCGCACAACAGCAACGGTAAACTGTTTATTTACCATGCGGGACATTGTGCCGGGGTGGCTCCTGCAGAAGATGTAATCATAAACAACAGGGATATATTTCCTGGTCGTGTTATACCGGCATTAATCGAACAGGGATATACCGTTCTGGCGGTTCCCATGCTTAATTATAAAACCGCTACGCAGCTTGGGGTGTATTGCGGGTATGACGGGCACAATGACCTGTTTACAGATAACGTCTATTCTTTTCCGTTACAGTATTTCTTTAAGCCGCTGATATCATCGCTGAACCTTCTCGGTAGAAATAACTATGAAGCCATTTATATGTGCGGTTTGTCGGGAGGCGGTTGGGTTACATCTGTTTACCCGGCGATGGATACGGCTGTTTCCATGTCGTTTCCGGTGGCAGGCTCCTGGCCGATACCGGTACGCTATTCATTCTATCCGCAGTTGGGTGATTATGAACAAACCTATTTGCCTGTATTCACAGAATTACTGGATTACCACGAACTGTATACGCTGGCATGCATGGCGCCGGCACGAAAAATGCTGCAGGTTAATAACCGGCGTGACCCATGTTGTTTTTCCGGCCCGTTTGCGCATGTGTTTTATGTTGATTCCGTGAAAAAAGCCTTGCAGTCGCAGGGAGGCCGGTATGATTTTTACCTGGATGAAACAGACAGCACCCATTCGGTTACAGCAAAGGCATTGCAGGTAATCCTCCGCTATATTGCCGGAGAAGAAGGTAAGTTGTTATTACTGCCGGAAGATTCCATTACAAACGGGATGGAATATTATTATAACATTAGGAATAATTTCCGTACAGAAAGTGGAAACACGGCCGGCCAGCCCGGGTATTCTTTACTTAAAGCGCCGGCCTGGCTAAACCTGGATGCAGCCAATGGGATTCTTGAAGGATTGGTGCCGGAAGGTTCTGTAATTGCGCATCCGGATACGATCAGTTTTAAAGTGGAAGACACAACAGGCAGGTTCGTGATATACAATTACAGGCTCATCCGGAAAAGGCCCGGGGCATTTTTGTTTACCAATGCTGGTGAAGATACGGTTGTGTATATGTTGCCTTCTTACCCGTATTCAATCAATACGGTAAACAGCAGTATTGCTCCCTCATTTAATTTCAACAGCCAGAACCTGCATGCGGTATCAGTTTCTGTTTTCAATAGTTCCATAGTAAGGATAACGGTGAACAGGCCTTTAGCGGCAACAGATTCAATGGCATATAACGGGTTCATGCATCCTGATGCTGTCAGGTATGTTAACGGCTCAAAAATGGATAACTTTTCAATGAGCAGCATAAACCTGTCGGCCGTTAAAAATAACATAGCCGTTACCGGTATGATCAGGTTCAATACGAGTACTAATAAGTTTGAATTTTTTAACGGGGTTGCCTGGATCAATCTTGGACGGTGACCTTAAAAGAAAAAATATGAAGAAAATTTTCTTACTGTTTCTTTTCACAGTTTCATACGCTTCTGTTACACTTGGGCAGGTTAAAATTGGCGATAACCCGGGCAATATTTCGCCGGGCTCGGTACTTGAACTGGAAAGCACATCCAGGGCTTTAACGCTTCCGAGGATGACAACAGTGCAGATGGAAGCCATTCCTTCGCCGGTAAACGGAATGATCATATTCAATACAGACAGTAATTGTATTTACCTGTACAAATCCGGTAATGTTTGGACAAGCATCAGCCCGTCAATTCCGGGGTATGAACCCTGGCCGTATAATTCAGTTCCGGCAGCGCAGGGGCCTGGGGCAATCGGTAATGCAAAAGGTATCATAGCTTTAACAGGAAACGGGCTGGTAGCCAGCGGCGATTACAGCCATGCCGAAGGGTTGAATTCAGTGGCTTCCGGAAAATATGCCTGGAGTGTTGGAAATGCAGATACGGCATCTGCGAATGGATCAGTAGCTATGGGAACTGAAAACAAAGCGTCAGGTATCAACAGTCTTGCCATGGGGCAAAAGAACATTGCAGCAAGCCAGTCTGCTGTATCGTTGGGACAGGAAAATGCCGATTCGGGTTGGGCATCCCTGGCAATGGGTTTAAAGAACAGTATTGGTAGCCAGGCTAATTACAGCCATACATTGGGATATAATAACCGTATCGCTGCCGGCTGGGCGGGAATTGTTTTGGGTGAAAGCAACACGATTCGTAATGGCCGGGCAAATATGGTTTTGGGTGCCAATAGTATTGCTGATGGTAATTTCAACAGCCTGCTTGGCAAGGAGAATGAAACTGTAACCGGCAACACGAATTTCCTGGCGGGGGAAAAGAATAAAGTGCTTTCGGGTAATTCCAATATAGTGCTGGGGTTTAATAATTCGTC
Organism: uncultured Chitinophagaceae bacterium; assembly: GCA_937996595.1. Classification (GTDB taxonomy): domain Bacteria; phylum Bacteroidota; class Bacteroidia; order Chitinophagales; family Chitinophagaceae; genus Ferruginibacter. The sequence goes on along the minus strand of CALKVC010000255.1, from coordinate 1,690 downwards.
AGCAGGAAATTACAATCACTTGTCGGGAAATAGCAATTCAAATGTTGCTGGACATTCCAACATATTAAACGGACAGAACAATATAAATAATGCGGGCAGTTCAAATGCCTTGTTTGGAATAGGAAACACTGCCAATGCATATTATGCAGCAGCTATCGGTAACGGTAACACGGTTCAGAATGAATCGGCTGTTGCCTTTGGAAACAACAATAAAGACAGCGGCTGGGCCAGCGTTACCGGCGGATTTGAGAATGTAATAGAGAGTAGTGTGAAATACAGTTCTTCTTTCGGGTATAAGAATATTTCTGCTAAAAACAACGCACTGTTATCAACAACCCCGGGTGCTGCCACTTTTTCTGCAGGCGCTGCCAATAATAATTCCGGTTATGGTTCCATTGCATTGGGTGGAAATAACAGGTCATCCAACCTTTTCAGCCTGGCTTCCAATCATAACACGTTGTCTAATTGCTATGCCATGAGCGCATTTGGGCATTTTAATGATACGATTGCAGCTTACCCGGGCCAGAATTTCATTTCAGGTGAAATGTTGTTTTCAATTGGCAACGGCATTGATAATGCCAGCCGCCGGAATAGTTTTACCATGCTCCGGAACGGGTTTACCAGCATCAACGCATCTGCTAACACCGGACCAAACATCCCGCGTGCAGAACTGGATGTGAAAGGAACGGGAGCCCTGATTGTACCCGTTGGAACTTCTGCACAGCGCCCGGCTACGCCTGTTGTGGGCATGATCAGGTTGTGCAGCGATTGCGGCAGGGGCGGAACGGCAGTGATGCAGGGTTTTGACGGAAATAATTGGGTGGACCTTTGATAATTTTCTTCATTGCGGGGAACGAAGCAATCTCTACAGGTTAATTTTAAAATGTCAGATTGCTTTGTCATCACATTGAAGGACTCGTATGGAATTCGAATAAATCTCCTTCTAAATAATTCAGCTTCTTTCACAACAACAATTAATCATATTTTTGCTGCCATTCTTATCAGGCTATCCCGTATGAATGTATACGGCAGCACTGAAAGGGAAATTAATAAGCACAAAACCTGCAGAGCAGATGAACCTGAAGAAGAAAATACAATTCCTTCTCATAAAAATTAACCGGTACCTGTTGAAACGAAAATTCATGCCGGTTTTTGGCGGTCCGCTGAAAGGGTATAAATGGAGTACAGCCTATAATTATGAATACCTTACCGGTGATTATGAGGATAAGGATATTATGGATACGTTCTGTTCATGGTTATCGCCGGAAACCGTATTTTATGATCTTGGCGCCAATGTAGGCTATTATGCATTTATGGCTAACCGTTATATTGAGAAAGGAAAAATATACAGCTTTGAACCGCTTCCGGCCAATATTGAAGTTTTTAAAACGCACCTTCAATTGAATAAAGGGGAGATGGGGCACAACAGTATTGAACTGTTACCTTATGCAGTAGCCGATACCGATAAAGAAGTGGTGTTTTCAAATAACGACAAAGCCATTGAAGGGAATACCTATATAGATTCTGTGATGCATGCCGGTTCATCTAAAAACCTGGTAGTTAGCTGTTTTTCCATTGACAGCCTTATAGAAAAGGGATATAAAAAACCGGATGTAATGAAAATTGACGTGGAAGGGGCCGAGTATGACGTGTTGCGGGGCGCCGAGAAAACACTCCGGAATTTTGCGCC
>CALKVC010000254.1 GCA_937996595.1 uncultured Chitinophagaceae bacterium | reverse complement strand
GGTGTTTACCACACATACGCCGGAGGAAGCCGGAAATGAAAAGCATGATATTTTCCTCTGTGAAAAAATGAGTTATTTCTGCGGTGTACCGCTGGATGAAGTGAGGTCACTCACCGGCATAACCGATAACCAGTTTAACCATTCGCTGGCCGCACTCCGGTTTGCTCGACTGGCAAATGGTGTGAGCCAGTTGCATGGAGAGGTGAGCAGGCGCATGTGGAGCAAGTTTGAAGATATTTGCGAGATCAAAGCCATTACGAACGCACAAAACTGGCATTATTGGGCCGACAAGCAGTTGTATAATTATATTGATGATCATAATACAGATGCTTTCATAGACAGGAAAAGGTTTCTTAAGAAACGGGCCATGGATATTGTGGCAGACCAAACAGGCAAGCTGCTTAGTCCCGATGTGCTTACAATCGTTTGGGCCAGGAGGTTTGCAGGTTATAAAAGGGCCGAACTGATAACCCGCAACCAGGAAAGGTTTGAAGCATTGCTAAGCAACAGCAAATATCCTGTTCAGATCATTTGGGCGGGAAAACCTTACCCGGTAGATTATCCTGCTATCAGTGATTTTAATTACCTGGTAAACCTGAGCAAGAAGTATGATAATGTGGCGGTTTGCATTGGTTACGAACTGGCTTTGAGCAAACGCCTTAAACAGGCGGCAGATATATGGCTCAACAATCCCAGGGTTCCCAGGGAAGCAAGCGGAACAAGTGGTATGACCGCTGCTATGAACGGGGCGGTTAATTTCAGTACCAATGACGGATGGATTTGTGAATTCATCAATCATGGCAATAACGGGTTTGTGGTACCGATGGTTGATTATGAAAACATGAGCGTTTATGAACAGGATGAATATGACCTGGAAAAGATTTATGAAATACTGGAAAACCAGGTACTGCCGATGTATTATGATAACCCGAATATATGGCGGCAGATTGTAAAGAACGGGATGCGTGATGTGAGGTGGCAGTTCGACAGTAACCGCATGGCCAAGGAATATTATGATATCATGTATCAATAAAACATAAAAACATACAACTCATAAAATCCTTTCAGTTTTGCAGAAAGGATTTTTTATTTTTACCCAAATTGGAACCTGATGAAATCATTCATACACAAGACTGCTGTTCGCTGGGCCGACCTTGATCCTAATTTCCATGTGCTTCATTCCAGGTATTATGATTACGGGGCTACATGCAGGATGGATTTTTTTGTACAGAACGGGCTCTCAACGGCCTTATTGAAGGAGCATAATATCGGGCCGATCCTGTTAAAAGAATCCTGTACATTCAGGAAAGAGATAAGGTTCGGGGATGAACTTACTGTTACGCTTACACTAACAAGTATGACGGCAAACGGATCACGGTGGAGCATGAGTCATGAGATTCTGAAAGAGAATGATATACTGGCAGCGGTAATACACGTAGATGGGGCCTGGCTTGATTTAGGCACTAGGCGCATGGCTGCACCGCCGGCCATTGTAAAAAACATTTTTGAAACAGCACCTGTATCTGCCGATTTTAAATTATTACATAAGTGATTCCCAATGGTTTCATCTGCCATACAATTATATAAGGATGCCTATTCAGGCTTATCGAGGCGCATATGGCTGCTGGGGATTGTTATGCTCATTAACCGCAGCGGAACCATGGTGCTCGCTTTCATGACATTGTATATTAAAAGCATCGGTTTCAGCACCAGGCAGGGCGGGTTCGTTGTTGCTATCTATGGCATCGGTTCGGTTGCTGGCGCTTTCCTGGGCGGTAAAATAACTGATGCCGTCGGATTTTACTATACACAGTTTACCGCATTATTCACAGGCGGCATCATGTTCCTCTTACTGGGTCAGATGAAAAGTTATGAAGCCATATGCATCTGCACTTTTTTCCTGAGCCTGGTAAATGAATCATTCCGGCCTGCCAACGCCGCTGCCATTGCTCATTACAGTACCGTGAAAAACCGGACACAGTCTTTTTCCCTGGTAAGGCTAGCGATAAATGTAGGATGGGGGATAGGGGTGGCTGTTGGCGGGCTGCTGGCTTCCATCAATTACCATTTGCTTTTTTGGGCAGACGGGTTAACAAGCATTTCTGCTGCGATCATGCTGCTGGTTATCCTTCCAAAAGTAACCCTGCATCAGCAAAACCAGCCATCGCATAAGCTGCAGGAAAACGGAATGCAATCTACAGCTTATCGTGACCGTGAGTTCCTGAAATTCCTGGTACTGACCTTTTTGTTCGCTACCTGTTTTTTCCAGCTGTTTACCACCATTCCGTTGTTTTTTAAAGAAGGCCTGCACCTGGATGAATTCCGGATCGGTGTGGTAATGTCGGTAAATGGGATTCTTATTGCTGCTGTGGAAATGGTACTCGTTTATAAATTAGAAGGCAGGAGGCCATACCTGTTACTGATGGCAGCCGGTTCCCTGTTTATGGGAATCGCTTTTATCTTATTAAACCTGCCGCTGGTAAACGGTTTGATGGTTGCCATCATTTCCATGCTGGTGATCACATTGGCCGAAATGATAGGTATGCCGTTCATGAACAGTTATTATATCGGAAGAAGCAATGAACGGAACCGTGGGCAATATGCGGGATTATACACCATGTCGTGGAGCCTGGCCCAGGTGATTGGTAGTGGTTGTGGAGCATTGCTGGCAGCTGGCATCGGTTTTTTAAAGCTTTGGCTTATCGTGGGATTGATTTGCCTGCTAACTGCGTATGGCTATTTCATGCTGCACAAAAGTACATTGCCTGCACATAAGTGATGTTGGCTGAAAAACAGAATCCTGTTTTGTATTTGCTGGCAGTATTAAATTTTAATCCGGCAATTAATTAGTATTCCACTGTTGTTGCTGAAGTAGAACTTCCCGTTACATTCATGGTTTGCCCCATCAGTTCCAGGCTGCCGTTTATTTGGGCTTTGGCTGTGCGTTTGCTAACTATCGAAGTCTTGGTGTCTGTGGTGATGGTTCCGGTTGACTGTGTTGTCATATTGATGGTAACCTGCATTCCCTGCAGCTCAACCTGTGAATTATTATCAACTTTAAATGATGTTTTTATTGTGGCAATACCGTTTTCAACTGATTGTAATTCATATTCCTTTACTGACCTTACTGATGCAGTTGAGGCCGAATCATACCATTTATCACCTGCTTTTATTCCAGCAGGAATTACCAGGAACAGTTCATCAACGATCCTGCCTTCATTATTGCCCAGTGATTCAAACATTGATTCAAATGGATTGCTTCCATCTGCTGTTGCCGTATCGGATTTCTTATTATATGTAACAGATGCATCGGTATTACTGATGAACAACGTATCAGGTATGTTCAGGTTTTTTACAGATTTGCCCAATTCAGAATCCGCATCATCTTTTTTGTCGGAATCGTAATTGGTTGACTGTCCCATAAAGTCAACAGATATTTTAAGGCCTGTTAGCGTATTGGTTACTGTATAGTTTTCCTTTCCTGCATCTAAAACAACCAGGTTGTAACTGGAAGAACTGGCATTTTTCATTTCCATACCCATACCCATATCCGCTTCCTGGTTGCTGGAAGTTTTTACCAGCATTTTTTGCCCTTTATTCAAAAACACCCTTGGTTCTTTTTTTTGTGCGGATGCTGTTATGGCAAAGAAAAAGAATGAAAGTAGCAGGATCAGTCTCATAATTTGGTTTATTTATTACCTGTAAAAATAAAGGGAAACACCGAACATAAAAAATGGGTTATTGTTTAAACAATAACCCATACTGTTGTAAATGACTTTGATTTATCCGATAACTGTTACATTAACAGCATTCATTCCTTTTTTGCCATTTTGGAGTTCGAATTCAACTTTGTCTCCTTCTTTGATGTCATTGATTAAGCCGCTAACGTGTACAAAAGTTTCTTTGTCAGATTCGTCGTGCTTAATGAAGCCGAAACCTTTTTCAGTGTTGAAAAATTTTACGGTGCCTTGATTTTTAGTGTCCATTTTTTAAATTGTATTGTATTAATAAAGTGCAAAGGTAAGGTTTTATCAGCAATTAATAGCGTGTTATTTATTTCTTTAGGTTAAAGCACTCTTTTAAAGTAATTTTAACAGGTTAATGCAGTCATTATTCATGTATTGCCTGCAATTGTGATTGCACTCCATAATTTAATCGCTTATTAGTCATGATGTTAAAGCAGTCAGTCTGAACATGGTAAATTGGAACACATGCATCTAAAAAGATCAGTAATAACGGGAACAGGACATTTTATACCTCCGGTGATAAAAACGAACCTTGATTTTGCTGAAAGCAGGTTTTATGGGGTTGATCAGTTGCCAATACAAACAGATCCAAAAATAGTTGTTGACAAGTTCAGGCAGATTACCGGTATACTGGAACGCAGGTACGCCACAAATGACATGACAACATCCATGATGGCAACCATTGCCGCCGGGGCAGCACTGGAAGATGCCAAATGTGATCCGGAAAGTATCGA
>CALKVC010000253.1 GCA_937996595.1 uncultured Chitinophagaceae bacterium | reverse complement strand
GATCTACACAGGCGAAGACACTCTTTCCCTACACGACGCTCTTCCGATCTAATTTCAGCCCGGGAAGCATCACGTTCCTAAGTACGCTGAATTCATTGAGCAGGTAATGGAACTGGAATATGAAACCGATTTTTTTATTCCGTATACGGGCAAGTTCATTTTCTTTTTTCCCTTTCAGGCTGATGCCGTCAATCATCAGGGTTCCTTCATAATCCGTATCCATCGTTGAAAGTATATATAGCAGGGTAGATTTTCCGCAACCTGATTTTCCCATTACAGAAACAAATTCCTTCCTGTTAATGGAAAAACTGATATCATCCAGCACTTTCACAGTTACCGGATCGTGAAAATATTTAACGATGTGGTGGGCTTCGAGTATTTTTTGATTCATATGTAACTTGCTTCGAACATCTTAATTTCTAATTAAGCAGATTGCTTACTCAAATAATCGGTACAAGTCGTTCCCCGCAATGACGAACAAAAGAATATTTTGTCTTTCATATTATTTACCTCTTATGATTATGACCGGGTCAATCCTGCTGGCTTTTCTTGCAGGAAATAATCCGGCGAGATAAGTTGTAACAATTGAAAACAGCATACCGATGATATAAAATTTAATATTATAGTAAACAGGATAAGTAGTAATGGTTGGTAAAGCGGCTGTTTTAAATGGCACCTGGTCAATGAATGAAGACAGCGCAAATCCAAACAGGAGCCCGAACAAACCACCGGCTATGCCGATGCTCAATGCGATTACCAGGAAAACTGATTTCACATCCTTACCTGCAAATCCCGTTGCTTTCAATATGGCGATCGTATCCATCTTCTCATAGATCATCATGTTTAGGATATTGTAAATTCCGAAGCCGGCAACAATCAGAAGTGTGATGCCCACCGCATAGGATATGACCGTTCGCACAAAACTGCCAGTCTCAAACTGAGAATTAGCCGTTTGAATATCCTCTGCCTCCGTTTTAAAACGGGCGGCATAAGAACGGGCCAGTTCAGGCGCTTTATTAATATCATGCAATTTCACCTGTATGTCTGTAATATAATTATTCTCCTTTCCCAGTATCTTCTGGGTGGTTTTGATATTGGCAAAACCAAGTGTCTTGTCAATATCCCTAAGCCCCGACTCATATATGCCAACCAGTTTCAACGGGAACCTGTCTCCCCTGATAGTTACAACCTGTATGATATCGCCGATGGATGCATGTAGTTTTTCTGCAAGCGGTTTTCCGAGAATGACACTGTTTGCCAGGTTATTGATATCAAGTGGGTTTCCGCTGGTTACATATTCACTGAAATGAAACATCTTTATTTCTTCTTTTGCATCTATGCCATAAAGCACACCCGTTATATCTACCACGCCGTCGTTGTAAAAAACCTGGGCGTTAATCTTTGGAGCCAGGCCTAGCACACGAGGGTCTTCCTGTAAGGCTTTCATGATGGCTGCGCTATTATAAATCTCCTGCCTGCTGCTTTCTGATTTAACAGAACGAACAATATTATAATTCCCTTTGTACTCCGGCGACAAGTTGACCGGCTGCCATTCGCTTGGTTTTATTTCATTGAAAATACGGATGTGCGGTGTGCGGTTAACGACCAATCCATCCAGCATTTTATTTAATCCACCCATGAAACTTAACAGGGTTATGAACATGGTGATGCTGAATGTTACACCAATAGCGGCCACCATGGTCTGCCGCCAACGTGCTATCAAAAGTGATTTTGCGATGCTAATGATAAGCCGGCTATTCATTTTTTATAAGCTGGTTTTCTGTTGAAAGTCCCTTAACTATTTCCACTTTACGATAATCTCTTAATCCGGTTTCCACTTTTCTTTTCTCACCTGATGCCAGCATCACCAGCGAATCATTTATCAGGTATTCGGCGGGAATTGTAATTGCATCTGTTTTTGTCCGGATGATTATATTTGCTTCCATCGTCATGTTCGGATATAAAACAGGCGGTTTGCCTATAAAAGAAGCTTCCACAGTAAAGGCACGGGTGCGTTCATTCATGAACGGAATGATCCTGGTTATGGCTGCTTTAAAAACCTGGCCCTTATATCCATCCATTCTAATCAGCACTTCCATGCCAGGCACCACGCTGCTGATATCATATTCATCAACCTGCAATTCAATAACAAATTCCTCCGCACCGCCTATGACAGCAACCGGTGACTGCGTAGTAACCATCTCTCCTTCTTTTTTGAATATATCATACACTCTCCCGTGCATCTTACTTGTAATGGTATAATCCCCTGCTATCGATTTACTTAGTTGCAGGTTATTTTTTGATTGTGCTGCAGAGAAATCAAGTTGCCGCTGAAGGTCGTTATACCTGTACATGGCCGCATTGTAAGCAGCCTGGCTGTTCTTAAAAGCCAGTTCACGCTGATCCAGTTCATTCCTGGTGCCAATTTCCTGCTGCCAAAGATTACGTTGCCTTTCCAGCAGCAGTGAATCGTTTTTCAATTTTGTCCTGAGAAAACTGATATTAGCCATTGCTTCACTCAGTTTATCAGCATTAGAACGTACAGCGTTATGTTCAGAAGCCAGTTGTGCATTCTCGGTATTCAACCTGGCTGCCTCGCTTCTGATCCTTATAATTTCTTCATTTACATCAACCGTATCTCCTTCCTTTACCAGTATTTGCTGTATTAACCCGTTTACCGGAGCATATACCTGGTATTGGTTGATGCTTTTTACAACACCGGATGCATAAACTGACTCTGTTATTGATTCTTTTACCGGGTTAATTTTTTCTTTACCGGAAGTGCATGATTGTATTGATATCACACATATCAAAACAGTAACATAATTTCTCATGAATATTCTCTTTTTTATCGTCAGGAAACCGGTTTTGCAGTAACCTGTATTTGTGGAAAAAGCCTTTCTACATCTTCCAGCCTGCATAATTCCGTTCCCGGATTTATAGTTGCTGCAGTTCCGCAAGCTACCCCATACCTGGCGGCATCTGCCATACTCATATTTTTCATCATTCCTGTTATTATACCTGCCACCATGCTGTCACCAGCTCCTACTGTACTTTTTCGTTTAACAACCGGTGCGGTAATATGGCTTACCATTTCTTTTGTAACCAGCATGGCGCCTGCTGCTCCCATGGAAACCACAACTACTTCGCATTTACCGCCTGCAACAAGTTTACCTGCTACCGTATCAACCATGCCAATCTCAATATCCTCAGCGCCAACCAGAGAAGCCAGTTCACCCAGGTTTGGTTTCAGCAAATACACAGATTCTGCTGCGGCCAACTGTAACGCTTCCCCTGAAGTGTCTACAATACATCTTATCTTTTTCTTTTTAGCAATAGATGCGATCCGGGCGAATATGTCTGTCGGCACCCCGGCAGGGACACTGCCGCTGGCTACCAGGTAACTGATATCATTCATTTGCTCCAGGATGCTGAGCAATTTCTTCCATTCCTTTTCCTCTATTACGGGACCGGGCATACCAAAACGATACTGCAGGTTTGAAGCACTATCCAGCACTATCAGGTTTTCCCGGGTATGATTCGCAATCTCTATTACCACTGTATCTATATGTTCCTTTTCAAGCAATTGGGAGAAAAACTTTCCTGTATAGCCACCTGCCAGGTATAAGGCAGTTGCCTTACCGCCAAGCTTTTTGATAGCACGGGCCACATTTATACCCCCGCCACCTGGTTCAAAGACCGGTTGCGTACATTTCAATTTTTTTTCGGGAGCAAGCACCGGTACGGTTGTACTTTTATCAATTGCAGGATTTAATGTAACAGTTATGACCTTTGACATAAAATGAATATGGTTTAATTACCCATATGCCGTGTAGCAGGCTTGACTGATGCCTGCCGTATATCGCATGCAAAAATAAAGGTAAACATATTGTGCTATACATTCAGGAATCAGTTGCTTCAATGAATTACGAATCGGCATTGAGGCGACAGAGATTATACCAATGACAATAAAATCTATGTCTGTTAATGATTACTGCCCTTCAAAACGGCCCGTTATTTCCTGCAAAGAAATACGGTAGATAACTGGCCTGAAATGCCCCAGTTCATACAACCGGTCGGGATGCAGCGTATCATTGGGGAAAGCAGCCGTTTCACTGATCTTAAGATGTATATCATTTTCATTGAATGCTTTCATGGCATGATATCGTTCCCTTTCATCATCCAGTTCTTCGTAATCGCCCAGTATCATTACACTTTTCCAGTTATCCGGCTTTTCTATTTCATCAACCAGGAAGCATACACGCTTATTATTGCGCATGGCGTTTATCTTGGCGCCGGCGAAGGAATGACACAGGATATATTTGCCGTCGTACACATAATTTGTTGGGAAGATATATGTATTGAACCCATCGTTACAACCGATTCGCCCGAAATTGTTGTTACCCAATAACGCTTCAGCTTGTTCTTTTGACAAGTATCCAATCATTGTGTGGCATATTAAAATGAATGGCAATCAACCGTAAAACCAACCTGCATCTCTACATTAAAAAATCTTTTACCAGCAGCGTTCCTTTACCCTTTCCCTTAATTATTTTAAACCCTTCCTTCTCCAGGTAAGCAGCCTGGCGTTCAATTCCGCCGGGAAATTTCGGATTCAGGCATCCGTCATTTTTTACTACCCGCCAATACGGACTGATAACTTTCTTTCCTGCCAGCTTGTCCTCTTCAGCCGTATGGGCAGCAATAACAAGAAAAATGCCGGTTGTTAGCGGGCAGGTAAGGTCTGCATGAAATTCATCGGCCAGCTTTTCACGGATATCATTTACCGTTAGTATCTTTCCCTTCCTGATACTCCGGATTGCCTTATCTACAAGCAATGCTGTTGGAACAAGCATTTTTCCATGGCCGATACGCCCGGCCCATGATTCAGGCACATCCACTATTTTAGCCTCCGCCTGCTTTTCCAGTTTCTCACGCCAGCTTTTGAAGTTTTTACCGGGTTTCATCTTTCCGTATTTTATATAATACCCCAGCGCACAGTTTTACCGCATTTGCCCTGTAAATGTTATACAATAAAAGAAATAAAGAAATGATACCGGTCAAAGCAGATTCTGATATCAGTCAGGGTAGTATTATTTATCGCCGGCCTGTTGTTTTTTTTCTTTCCGTTCCTGTTTCCTGAAATAGCCCCGCAACAGTATGTTATGCTTCAATGCTTCCATGCTTTGGTTAAAGCCTTCTGTTCCCTGCTGAATATTGTTAAGGCTCCTGTTGAGTTTGTTTACCATACCGCTGTCTTTCAGCAATGCGTTTACCGTACCCTTTCCTGTTTCAATATCGTTTTTCAAACCGGAAACTACCGCACTTATCTGTTGAGCCAGGGAATCCGCTTCACTGCCAACAGCTTTTATCTTTAAGATGGCCGCATTAAGGTTAACGGCAAATGACGTATCAGCGAGCAATGAACCAACTGAACCTTTACCGTTTTTTACATCTTCAACAATGTTGCCAAGCGCAGTCATCATCTCGTTGGCCTGCTGGGTTGCCATCCTGATATTATTGCCAGACTGGTGCAGGTTAGCCGGCAGTGTTTTATCATTCAGCAAGTTCCATAAGGCGCTGCTGCTATTGATATGCTCAGTGGTTGTTTTCAGGTTGGCTGCAATAAGCGCAACCTCGTTATTCGTTTTATAAAGGGTACGAAGCATTTCATCTGTATCTACCTGTTTCTTTGAAGGCAGTATATCTCCATCTTCAACAAGCAGGGCAGGTTCTTTTGATGCCGTGATATTTACCACTTTATTACCTACCAGCCCGTCTGTACCGATGGACACCATAGCGTTTTTATGTATGACAGATTTCATGTCTTCGTTCACAATCATCTGCACTTCCATCATCGTATCATTGATGATGATTACTTTTTTCACAGTGCCTACCTCAATACCGCCAAACCTTACATTATTACCGGGTTTCAGGCCCTGTACATTTTCAAACCTGGCTTTTAACCTGAAATTGGAACCGAACATATTCCTGTTCTTCCCTATCATATACAGCAGTATGATAAGGAAAAGCAGTCCGAACAATACAAACACACCCAGTTTAGTATTATTAATCGATTTAGATACCATGTATCCTTATTTGAGCGTTATTCAAAAAATTGTTTCACCCTTGAATCTTCAAGCTGTTTTAGCTTTTCATAGGTACCTGTTGCATAACAAATACCGTCAACCAGTACTGCAATCCGGTCACCAGCCATCCTTACACAATTCATATCATGCGAAATAATGAGTGAGGATGTATTGTATTTTCTTTTCAGATCCACCATTAAAGATATGATTTCCTTGCCGGTGATGGGGTCCAACCCCGTAGTTGGTTCATCGTAGAGTATGATTTCCGGTTTTAATATTAAAGTCCTGGCAAGCGCAATCCGTTTGCGCATGCCACCTGAAAGTTCAACAGGCATCATATCTACCGTATGCTCCAGCCCAACATCTGATAATGCGTTCATAACCATATCATCCACTTCGCCCTGTGTAAGTTTTATCCAGTGCCTTCTTAAAGGGAATTCAAGGTTATCCCTAACCGTCATGGAATCGTACAGGGCATTGCTCTGAAAAAGGAAACCCACTTTAACCCTGATCTCATCCAGTTCCATAGCACCCAGGTCGGGAATATTCTTGCCAAACATCTCTATGGTTCCCCTGTCAGGTTTCATCAAGCCAATGATACATTTTATCAGCACCGATTTGCCGGATCCTGATTTACCAAGAACAACCAGGTTTTCTCCTTTAAGCAGGCTGATGCTGAAACCCGCTAAAACCCGGTTACTGCCAAATGACTTATGCAAATCGCTGATTACAATAACCGGTTGGGAAGTTCCGGATTCCGAATCTGGTATGTTTTTATTTATATCCACTATGCTTTACTGTTATTATTACATTCTCACTTCAACAGCAATTTCTGTGCTACCCATCAGTTAAAACCAAGCAGGTCTGTTACCTGTACAGCCAGTAAGTCAATTACAAATATCATGATAGATGACATCACAACGGCTGAGTTGGCGCTCCTTCCCACTCCTTCCGTTCCTTTACTGCTGTTAAACCCTTTGTAACAACCGATGATGCCAACTGCAAAACCAAAGAAGAAAGTTTTGGTGAATGCAGGCAGTACATCATTAAAAGACAGGTTATCAAAAACCTGTGTCCAGAACAGGCTGAAACTGGTAACTCCTTTTACATTAACACCCAGGTATGAACCATACAGTGAAATGGCGTCGCTAAGCATAATGAGAACAGGAAGCATGAAAGTGCATGCAAGTACCCTTGTAACAACCAGGTACTTGAAAGGGTTGGTGCCACTCACTTCCATGGCATCTATCTGCTCTGTTACTTTCATTGAACCCAGTTCTGCGCCAATACTCGACCCAATTTTACCCGCAAATATCAACGCCGTTATCACCGGCCCAATCTCCCTGATGATGGCAATGCCAACAATTACAGGTATCTGTGATTCCACGCCATAATCAACCATGGAAGGACGTAATTGTAAAGTAAGTACGAGCCCCATGATAAAACCGGTTAGCGCAACCAATGGCAAAGATTTATACCCGATGATAAAACATTGCCTGAAAAATTCGGCTAACTCATAGCGTGGACGAAAACACTGTGTAAAAAACCTGCCTGTAAAGAGTGATAAAGCGCCCAGTTCATTGAAAAAAGACTTTACCGTTTCTGTGTTTACCAGGTACATCAGGTTTCGTTTTGTTACTGTATGTTTATTATTTCTGACTGCTCATTCTAAGCCCTTCCTTTGATACTACAAATTTAACCTATATATGTAAGCGCTTCATGACAGCTATCAGCCATATTTTTGACTGGTATCATACATAAACGGATTGTACCTGGATAAGTTTGTGATGGTATTTATTACATTTAGGATATCATTTCCCGGTAAGGTAAACTTTGATTGCAATACGGGAGGTATAATAAAGCCTTTTTTCAAATTTAACAAATATGGATTCACTTACCCATATCGCACTTGGAGCCTGCATAGGGGAAGCATTTTTTGAAAAAGGATTTGGCAAAAAAGCCATGATATGGGGAGCGCTTGCACAAAGTATCCCTGATATAGATTTCCTGGCTTCCTTATGGTCAACAACAACCGAAAACCTCCTGGCACACCGGGGTTTTACGCATTCCATCCTTTTTGCCGTACTAATTGTTCCGGTATTTGCCATGGCAGCCGACCGTATACACCGGCCGCATAATATCGCATTCAAAACCTGGCTGTTGTTTTTTGCAACGGAAGTATTTTTGCATTTGTTCATTGACGGTTTCAATAATTATGGTGTTGGCTGGCTGGAACCGTTCAGTCATACACGCTTTTCATTTAATGCCATTTATGTGGCAGACATATTCTTTTCCATCTGGGCGGGGATCGCTTTGCTCATGCTCATAATATTGAACCCATACAGCCCCAGGCGTACATTCTGGTGGAAGTTTGGGGTATTTATCCCATTCATTTACCTGTCGTATTGCAGCATCAACAAGATTAAGATAAACAGTGATGTAAAAGAGATATTTGCCAAACAGCATATACCACATACAAGGTATTTCACTACGCCTGCTCCGTTACAAAACTGGCTATGGTTTGTGGTATCTGGCAATGACAGTGGCTATTATGTTGGTTTCCGTTCCTTATTTGACAGGAATCAAAAAATGGATTTCCATTATTTTCCCCGGAACGACAGTTTGCTTAAATCCGTTTCCGGGAATGAAGACCTGCAAAAACTGATACGGTTTTCTCAACAATTCTATACTGTTGAGAAATGGAATGATAAGCTGGTATTCAACGACCTGCGTTTCGGGCAGATCATCGGCTGGAAAGAGCCCAGGGAGAAGTTTGTTTTCCATTATTATCTGCAACAGCCGGAAGGCAATAAACTCGTGGTTCAGCGGGGGCGTTTTGCCAAATGGGATATGGATGCCGCGATGGCGCTGCTGATGCGGATCCGCGGAAATTAAACATGCTTTTTGTAATAAAATGTGAACAGGTAAAAAACCATCCTGATAAACTGGTATGACAACCACCGCACAAACTGTTTCAACAGGTTTTTTGTTTTCATATGATGCTCCTGTGTTATCCTTATGCAGTCTTCCCTTATGATCGTATCCAGCAATTCCCGTACTTCAGCCGTAAACAATGAATCACGTACATCCAGGTTCAATTCTATGCTTGCATAAGCGCTGATGTTATTGATATTGTATGAACCAACGGTCATCCATTTATCATCGCAGGTGGCGATTTTCCCATGAAGTATGTTTTTCTGGTATTCATACAATTCAATGCCGTTCCTAAGCAGCCAGTCGTACAACCAACGCTCGGCATATTTGGCTGTTCGGATATCAGACGATCCGGCTGCAATCACCCTGATCTTAACGCCCCGGTTTTTGGCATGTACAATCAACCTCCTGATTACTTTACCCGGCAGGAAATAACTGCACAGGATGGTAACTTCCGATTTTGCAGTAAGAAGCATTTCAATATACGTGCCCGAGATTTCATTTTTCCGGCGAACCCAGTCGTTGCGCCGCATCCTCACTTCACTGCGCTTTTCGGGTGGAATACTGAACTGTTGCTGCAATTCATTGCAAGCCGCCGGTATCATCGTTTGAGGAAAGCCTTTCCAGGTTTTCCAGCATAACAGGCACAGGTCGCGGGCTATCTCCCCTTCTGCATACAGGGCAAAATCGAGCCATGCCGGTTTTCCGGGCAGGTCGTTATACCTGTCAGCAATATTTACTCCGCCAACCAATGCATGCCTGGTATCAAAAACGGAAACCTTGTGGTGCATCCGCCGGCCAAAATAAAAATACCTGCTCCTGAACAGCGGTTCAAAATAACGGAAACGTATACCCGATTCCCGTAACCGGCTGATAAAGGACTTTGACAATGACTGTGATGCATACCCGTCTGCCATGAGGTATACATCCACATTGCGTTTTGCTGCCGCTATAAGCGCATCTGCAACCATAAGCCCTGTTTCATCATCATCCAATATATATGACTGGATATGAATCACCTCTTTCGATTCCGTTATGAGTTTCGTCAACAACCGGAAATAAGACTCCCCGCCCCTGATCAGCCTGACCCGGTTAACGCTGGTATACTGCTTTGAAACTGCTGCTTTCCTTGATGGCATAATGCTGAGGGGCGCCTTGTTTGCTAATTTACGGTAAGTTAGTATTAAATAGCGCATACCAGGTAACCCATTTAAGAAACGATAAACCTTCCTGGCTGTAACCTTGACAGGCATCATATTTCCCGCTAATAGGCATCATGCACAGGTATTATACAGATGAATAGCTTTGGACTGTGATCAGGGCAATCAATAAAACCAATAATCATGGCAACAACAATATCATCCTATTTTGCAGATGAACTCACCGATTGGGTCCAGTCTGTACATTATTACAACAGTGAAACTGCTGAACTTACACAGAAACTGGGCGACTTGCTCCGGCGCAATTCTATCACCGGCATTGCAGAAAAAGTGGAAATGCAACAGGAAGCGCTTAATCATGCAACCGGCAATCTGAACAGGTTACAGTTTCAAATACAGCAGCAACTTGATTTTCTCAGAAGTGACAGCAGTTTCATTGACGACAGTTTAATAAGCACAGAAACAGAAAACAAACAGGCGGATTTGCGGAAGCAGATGCAGGAACTGGAAAAAGAATTCATTGATGTAAAGTACAATTGTTACGGATTCCTTTCAGGCATGTTGAAAAGGTAACAGTCATGTGCTTTATACCCGCCCTGCTACCTCATCAAACCTGCATATCTGTTAAGGAAACAACATCCGCATGAAGCTGTGAAAAATAAAAGTTACCACATCATCAATGGTATAACCCTATACCGCCTGGTAGCGGCCCCGTTGCTTGCCCTGCTAATCATTTTCAGCAAACCAGGTATATTCAGGTGGATGCTCGCTATCAGTTTCTTTACAGATGCAATAGACGGATATCTTGCCCGTAAATACAAAGTTACCAGCATTGCCGGTGCTAAACTCGACTCACTGGCTGATTACCTTACCATCATCGTATCCGTTGCCGGTATAGTGGTATTTAAACCGGATTTCCTTAAAAAGGAATATGTACCGATTATAGTTGTAGCAACGCTGTATGTAGCCCAGTCAATCCTTGCGCTGCTGAAGTATGGCAAACTATCCGGTTTTCATACGTATGCAGCAAAAGTTACATCTATATTATTTGTCCTGTTCATCCTTTCACTCTTCTTTTTTCCGGAACAACCAGCCATCTTATTCAGGCTAACGGTGCTGGTTGCCTGCCTGGAACTGGTTGAGGAAATTATTTTAACCTTACTATTGCCGGTATGGAAATCAGATGTAAAAGGCTTGTATTGGGTGCTAAAGGGAAAAAATCGCTTTAACAGATGCCGGTGATCATACACTTTTTAAGTATTCCTTAACCTCCTCATCCATAACCTGGCTGAAATCGTCATAAAATGCGCCAACACCGTAAAACGCTTCCGGAACATACAATGCAATCACTTCATCTGCAACTGTTGAAAGCTTATCCAATGCACTTACAGAAGCAACAGGCACAGCGATCAGGAGTTTTAACGGTTTCATTTTCCTTAACAGGCTAATGGTAGCCAGCAAAGTATTACCCGTAGCTACCCCATCATCTATTACAATAAGTATCTTTCCGGTCAGCGCAGGCATCTCTTTTCCACCCATGAACTGAAGCTGCATTTCTTTCAGTCGTGTACGTATCCTGGCAACTTCCTGCTGAATATATGCTTCGGTAACATTATCGTGCGGCACTACAAAATAATCAGTTAGGCCGGCAGCTCCAATAGCATACTCCTTATTTAGCGGGTGCCCTATCTTTTTTGCAAGTACAAGCTGAAGCGGCAGGCCCAGTTGCTTTGCCACTGCATATGCAACAGGCACTCCTCCCCTTGGTACGGCAAGAATAACTGCATCTGCGCCCTTATATGCAAGCAGCCTTTTTGCCAGTATCATTCCAGCTTCTAACCTGTTAGTGAACATAAATTTTTGTTATGAATTTTCTTTCAAACATAGTTCTTGTAAGCCTTCATGCCTTTACAGGTAACAGGTATTTCCTGAACCATGCTGAGGCCAGTGCAGCCACTTTTTCCATCATACCATGTTCCTCAAACAAATGGGTTGCACCAGCAACCACTTCCAGCCTTTTTTCACAGCTTAATTTCGCATATGCTTCCTCGTTAAGTTTCAATACGTCATGGTCAAGGCTTCCAACAATCAGCAATACAGGCGCCTGCACAGCCGTAAGGTCATTCATCACCAGGTCGGGCCTGCCACCACGTGAAACAACAGCTGCAATTGAGGGTAATTTTGAAGCAGCCCTTAATGCAGAAGCAGCGCCCGTACTTGCGCCGAATAAACCCAATACGGTTCCTTTTGCAGCCGGTTGTTTCTCCAGCCAGGAAACGGCAGCTATCAGCCTTTTTGTAAGAAGCGATATATCAAACCTGTTGTTATAATGCATATCTTCTTCCGGAGTTAGCAGGTTGAACAGTAATGTGCCAATGTGCTGTTCATGAAGATACCGGGCAACCATCAGGTTACGGCTGCTCCTGTAACTGCTTCCGCTGCCATGAGAAAACACAACCACTGACGTAGCTTTGAAAGGAATTACCAGTTCGCCCCGAAGCATGACAGCGTTAACGGGAATTGATACTTCGCTGTTAAATCTTAAATCCATTATCATTTTTTTATTGAGTTAAAATAAAAGGCGCCCTGGCATTGATATTTATTTCATGTTCTGCCAACTGGCTGAGCCTGTCGTCGATATGCTTTTCATTGATTTCCGCATCATGAAAAACAGATGCCTGCTTTTCCATTCCCAACGCTTTTGCAAATGCTGCTGCAGTGCCATACGTACTTATCTTGTAATGACATATAATCTGCAGGGCCGCCAGCAGGCAGGCATCTTTAACTGCCAGGTCGTTGCAGGTGCCCAGTTTTTCATCTGCTTCTTCAGTAAATGCCTTCATGATCCTGTTATTCAGGCTTAGAGATGTAATATCTTCCTCTTCAATAAATACTTCCAATTGTTCAATATGGCTTTTAACAATATCCTGATACTTCTGAAATACATTTTTCAGCTTAAGAGAACCGGCCATGTTTATCCATTCCGGCAATATGTTTTTTAAAATGATTTCTGCAATGATAAACTTGCGGGCATCATAGTCCAGTAAAGCATGCAGGCCATGAATGCCGGGCGTATTTTCTTTCATGACAATATGGTTTAGTGTACAACAAATGTATCGGTAACACCAGGCCATATGCATGACCAGCATCAGCCAAAAAGGTAATCCTACTCATTGAAATACTTTCCCTATTGATATTAACTTATACAATCAATTCCAGGGGTTAAGGCCGGATTCAACAAATTTGAAATATACCGGAATAGTGGATTTGCAAAAGGCTGATTATAAACAGAAAGCATATGAGACGCTATTTCACAAAGAAACCTGTATTTGAAGAACAGGATATAACCGGAGCCATCAGGCAATGGGCATATCCATTGAACAGTAAAGATGATTTGAACCCATTATTCGACCGGATCGGTGATGCAAGTATCGTGATGCTGGGAGAAGCAAGCCATGGCACTCATGAATATTACACCTGGCGAACCTATATCAGCAAGAGGCTTATAGAAGAGAAGGGATTTAACTTTATAGCAGTGGAAGGCGACTGGCCGGATTGTTACCGGCTTAACAGGTTTATAAAACATTACGAACAGGAAGATAAAAGCGTTTTTGATATCCTTTATGATTTTAAACGCTGGCCAACATGGATGTGGGCAAACTGGGAAACCGCTGCATTGGCGGGATGGTTACAACGGTATAACAAAGGGAAAACAAACAACCGGAAAGCTGGATTTTATGGCCTGGATGTTTATAGCCTTTGGGAAAGCATGGAAAGTATCATGAACTACATGCGTAATACTGATCCGGAAGCCCTCCAGATTGCAGAAGAAGCATACAGGTGTTTTGAACCTTACCGGAAAGATGAAGGCACATCTTATGCCAGGGCTTCGCAATTCGTACCGGAACTTTGCCGCCACGTAGTAGTTCAGTTACTCAGTGAAATAAGGCAACGGATGCCTTCATACAATACAGACCATGAAAATGTATTCAGTGCAGAACAAAATGCACTGGTTGCGGTAAATGCGGAAAACTATTACCGGGCTATGATAGAAGGTGGGCCGCATAGCTGGAATGTAAGAGACAGGCATATGGCTGATACCCTTAACCGCCTGTTGAAATACCATGGAGATAATGCCAAAGCAATTGTGTGGGAACACAATACACATATAGGTGATGCCCGTGCTACAGACATGGCTGACGAAGGCATGTATAACATAGGTGAACTGGCCAGGATGCAGCATCATGATAAAGGGGTTGTGCTCATCGGCTTCGGTTCATATAAAGGTTCCGTAATGGCAGGTAAAAGCTGGGGTGCCCCCATGCAGGCAATGCAATTACCAGAAGCAATGGAAGGCAGCTGGGAATACCTGTTACATAAATCCGGCGAGAACAATAAACTGCTAATTATGGATGATTTCACCGCCAGTGATATGCTGATGGAAAATCACATCGGGCACCGGGCAGTAGGTGTTGTTTATAACCCGCAATATGAAAAATATGGAAATTATGTTCCAACTATTTTACCTTTGAGATACGATGCTTTTATATACCTTGATGAAACACAGGCCCTGCAACCGCTGCATCTGAAACCGAACGGCCACCTGGTGCCGGAAACATATCCATTTGGCGTTTGATTATATCATTAACGATAAAAACGAATGTATCATGCCAGACAAAAACCAACCAAACAAACCTACAATAATTCCGGCTACAGAAATAAATCCGGAAATAGACCCTGCAGAAATTCCTGCCATCCCTGTAAAACCGGAGGAAGAACTGGATTACATTCCGGATGAGGAGTTTTATGAACCTCCTGCTTATGAAGCTCCTGACCCGGGAGAAGGGCCATAGTAAATGTGTATATAAAATATAAACAATGAAACACATCGCAAAAGAGGTGGCGTATGACTTGTTGCATATTTCGAGCAAGGCTTTTGAAGATGAAGCGGCCATCCCGCAAAAATATACCTGTGACGGCGAAAACATAAGTCCACCCTTTGATTTAGACAACATCCCTCAACAGGCTGTTTCACTTGCGCTGATAGCAGATGACCCTGACGCGCCGGGAAAAACATGGGTTCACTGGGTAATGTGGAACATACCGGTCACCCATCACCTGAAAGAAAACCAGGCACATGGCATCCAGGGTATAAATGATTTTGGAAAAAACAATTATGGCGGCCCCTGCCCTCCGGGCGGCACACACCGGTATTGCTTTAAGATATATGCCTTAGACTGTATACTGTTTCTTCCGTTAACAGCAAGGAAGCAAGACCTGGAAAAAGCCATGAGCGGTCATATACTTGCATTCGGCCAACTGACAGGTATCTACCGAAGGTAATAAACAAGTTTATCCCTAAATCATTTATTCTAATGACAATCATCATAAATACAGGCAGTATACGGATATAACTTTGAAAGTGGCTGTTGACAATGTATGCGATGGATACATTTTGTTTTTAAAATGGCCGGCCTGAAGCTGACAACCAGTATCAATTTGATATGAAGCAGAAAAGGGCCATTGCCAATTAATGCATTTATCGTTTATACGTTATCGTGAATAACCGTGTTTTCAAATCTATAAACATCTATGCCATGATCTTAGAAATTGATGATACCAAAACCGTTGAATTAATCAGCAGTGAATTTTCTACACGTTATCCATTCTTAAAAATTGAATTTTTTGACAGGCCGCATCACTGGCAGGAAGGGTCTCCGGCAAACCATAAGATTCCGCATTATAAAACCATCGGGGAAATAAGAAAGAGGCATAACCCCGGAGGCCTGGAAATTAGCCCCTGGCAAAAAGCCGGAAATGTTGAACAGGAATTTCATAAAAGATTTGGATTGAACATCCAGATATACCGGCACCATGGCAATGCATGGATACAAACCGCCGGAACCGATGAATTTACGCTTGAAGAACAAAATGAAATAGGTAAGAATGCCAGCCATCACCAGGTGCATTGAAGCAGCCGTCTGCTGTTATGATGTATTTGGTATTGTCTCCAAAGTAGCGAAAGCTCCAAAAACAGGATGGCATCCATGAAATAGCCTGATTCACTAACAAATAAAATACTGAAAAATGAAAAAATTAATCATAGCATTGCTGGCATGCATTTTCTATAACGATACTTTTTGCCAGGAAACCCAAACACCATCCCCGGTAAACGGGCAGGATTATCTTCAAAAAAGCCGCAACCAGAAAACAGGGGCATGGGTGCTGCTTGGTGCAGGCGCTGCGCTCACAGCAGGTGGCCTAATATGGTTTTCCAATGAATTAGACCTTTTTAACAGCGATAATGACAGCAATGAAGACATTGCGGTAATTGTTTCAGGTGTTGGTGTAGCTGCTATGGGAGGCAGCATCCCGCTGTTTATCGCTTCTGCCAGGAACAAGAAAAAAGCTTTACAAATGAATGCCGGTTTAAGATTGGAAAAACGGGATCTGATTAAGCGGGATGTAATTGCAAACCAGGTTTACCCTGCACTAAGTTTCAGGATTCAATTCAGGTAAATAATCCCTGAACCTGAACAATGCATTCATGATAAAACATTACAACCGGATTATTGCGCTGCTTATTCATTTTATTCATTTGCAGAACCGGCCAGTTTACTGTTTGCCGGATCTGTCCTGCGGCTAAGCAGGATGTTCACCGCTTCCATACCCGGTAAATACCCCGACAGGATTTTCAATATACCCGCAAAAGGTATAAACAGGATCATACCATTAACACCCCAAAGTGTACCGCCGGCAATGATGGCCACGAGTGTTGCCCAGGTACTCAGGTTCAATTGTGTGGCCACTACACGCGGAAATATCACGTTCGCTTCAAGGTATTGTACAAAGGAGAAAATGGCTACAACGCCTAATGGGTACCAGATACTGTCTTTGGTTATCCAGGCAACGGTAATGGGTAACAGCGCACTTATGAAAATGCCCAGGTATGGAATGATGGTCATGATTGCCGTGAGAAAACCGAACAGGATGGCATGCTCTATACCCAGCGCCAGCAGCCCGATGCTATTAAGGATACCTACAATAAGGTATACAAATACCATTCCCCGTATGAAATGATAATAGGTATACATGGTTTGATGAATTACCTGCTGTAGTTTTTCTTCATATCCGCTGCCGGCCATTTTCTGTATGGCCAGGATGAAATCCCTCCTGTTATACAGGAACAGGGCAGCAAAAACCGGCGTAAGGATAAGCATATATAATCCTGAAACGGTTTTAGAAAAAATGCCGGCCAGTAACCCTGCGGAATCACCGGTTGATTTTTCCACCACTTTTTTTAACCATGCCTGTTGTGCATTAATGCTTACACCCAGGTTTTCTGCAATCCACTGCTGAAGCGCTGCCAGGGAAGGTTCAATCTTAACTTTCAATTCGGGTATATCATTTTTAAATGCACTGAATTGCAGGGAAAGTATCCAGATGAGTAAGAAAAATAACAGCATCACCATGGTTAAACCTACTGTAATGGCCAGGCTCCTGGGAAAACGATG
>CALKVC010000252.1 GCA_937996595.1 uncultured Chitinophagaceae bacterium | reverse complement strand
CAAATTATGTTTTACGCACCCCACATTATGTGGGGTGCGTTTTTTTATGCAGGATAATACCATATACAGATCTATCCGGTATTTGTAAATCCTGGAAAATATTTCACAACCGCACAATAAAAAAACAACCATATATACCGTTTTTTCGTATCTGCCTTTAGTAATAAAAAATAGGGAAAAGATATTGTTATGAATGGCTATGAATTATAAATTATGTTTATATTCATATCTGGATTAAACATCTTCGGGTTCATTGTAAATGCATATGACCGAAGAAATAGCAACTCTTTAGCAACCCTTCTTGAACAATTCAATGTGACTGTCAGGTTATTTAACACATTACCTGTGGGTAAATCTTTTTCCATATTTTATCAAATGCAACTTGCGTATGAAAATTTGTACAATCAACCCAACTGTTTTGCACGGGATGCCTCATCGCTTAACCCGGAACAGGATCCGCATTACTCTTCTGTTTTTCGTGCTGGTTTTATTATTGTTTTCGCAAAGGGCTAAAGCCCAATGTGAAGTAAACGGTACTGCAGTTACAACAGTTGCATGTACCGGTAGTTTTAATGGAACGGCAACCATCACCTTATCAGGTACAGGTTCCGGGGCGCCGGGTACGTATACTGTGGATGGAGGGGCCGCTCAACCATTTTCAGCCAATCCATTTACCATTACAGGCTTGTCGGCAGGCAACCATACGGTTGTGGCTACAGTAACCGGCAGCGGATGTGTTTCATCGCCAATCTTGTTCAATGTGCCAGTTAGCACCTTACCATTCCCGGTAGTAACTGCATTGGCCAGTCCCGCAATTATTTGCGCCGGTTCATCCAGCACGTTAACGGCTAGCGGGGGAAGCACATATACCTGGATGCCTGGTTCTTTATCAGGCGAATCAGTGAATGTTAGTCCGGGTACAACAACAACATACACAGTGAGCGGAACTAACGCTGATGGTTGTGCGAGAAGTAATACATGGTTAAAAGTATCAGCAGGGGCCTACCATACCATTGCCATAAAAACGGACGGAACATTGTGGGGTTGGGGGCAAAACGATTACGGCCAGGTAGGTGACGGAACGTTGACAAACAGGAACAGCCCGGTACAAATAGGTACTGCCAACGACTGGGTTGCCGTGTCTGCTGGAAATTTCCATAACCTGGCATTAAAATCAAATGGTACACTCTGGGCATGGGGTATAAATGCAGGAGGGCAAATAGGTGATGGAACGGTAATCAACCGATCAACGCCGGTTCAGGTGGGTGTTGCCACAGACTGGACAGGCATATCTGCCGGAGGCGGCCATAACCTTGCACGCCGGTCTGCCGGTACTTTATGGGCATGGGGCAGCAATGTATATGGACAAATAGGCGACGGAACCAATACACAGCGGAATAGCCCTGTGCAGGTGGGCGTTCTCACAACCTGGGCAGATTTTTCTGCCGGTTCCGATCATAGTATTGCAACCAGGAATGATGGCACACTGTGGGGTTGGGGGCGTAATACATTCGGGCAGGTTGGCGATGGCACTACTACAGCAAGAAATGCACCTGTTCAGATAGGTGTTGAAACCAACTGGTTAAAAGTATCAGCCAGCTATTATCATAACCTGGCTATCAAAACAACCGGTTCTTTATGGGGCTGGGGTAATAACCAGTACGGACAGGTAGGGGATGGCACACAAACTCAACGGAATGCGCCAGTACAGGCAGGTGTGGCTACAGATTGGGTGGAAATAGAAGGTGGATTGTATCATAGCCTGGGCAGAAAAAGTGGCGGAACATTATGGGCATGGGGTATTAATAATTACGGTCAACTGGGAGATGGTACTACCACCACCAGGGTAAACCCGGTACAGTCGGGCAGTGCAACAGACTGGATACTCATCTCAGGCGGCATTTACCATACCGAAGGTATTCGGTTTGCCGGAAACCTTTGGGCGATGGGTTATAACCAGTCGGGTCAAATCGGCGATGGAACCAATACCAACAAGCTGCTGGCCGTGTAGATCAACACCACACCGGTTAGTGTAACCGTAACCGTTAATCCCTTGCCGGTGGTAAGCTTCAGCGGCCTGTCATCCAGCTATTGCCAGGTGGCGCCATCTGCTACGCTTAACGGTTCTCCTGCCGGTGGTACTTTCAGCGGTACCGGTATCAGCGGCAATACTTTTGATCCTTCAGCTGCAGGCGTAGGTGGTCCTTATACCATCACTTATACTTATACTAACGAGAACGGTTGTACGAATACAAGTACGCAGGATGTATCGGTTACTGCTTCTGTAAGTGTGGATTATGCGAACCTGCAATGGCCTCCAACAGGAACAATCTGTGAAGGTGGAAGCCATACAGCTTATGGGCAGGTGTATG
>CALKVC010000251.1 GCA_937996595.1 uncultured Chitinophagaceae bacterium | reverse complement strand
TACTTCGGAAAAATAAGTTTATCAGGCGGATTGCTGAAGGACATAGAAGACAGGTATAATAACAATATCATGTTCAGTACTTTCAAAGGTAAAAGGAAACTTTCCGCTTTCCTGCTACAGGGAAATACCGGGCAGGACGGGCTGAGCTGGCAGGATAATGAAAAATACGGAGGTGAATCTGACAATTACAGCATGAGTATGGATGAAGACGGGGGCATGATGTTTGCCTGGCGTGGCGGCGGCACCGACGATGAACCGGAAGTGAATACGGAGAACGGATTTATCAGGAACATTAATGCCGGTGTACAATACAGCAATAAATGGAACGACAAGCACTCTTTCAACTTTTCACCAAAATACAACAGCCAGGTTTATGACAATACTAAAACCAACTTTACACAAACACAGGTGCTGGACCCGTTAACTAATAAACTTGTTGTGCTTAACGAAGATGCCTCACAGGTATCTGCCGTAAACAGGAATAATACCAAGTTAAGGGCCATTTACGACATCAAAATTGATTCCATGAACAGCCTGAAACTTACTGCCAACGCTAATTTTTATCACACCGAAAGCAACGAATCAAGGAATGCAACTACCAAAGGCGATACCGGTGATTTGAAAAATGCCAGTACTCGCAATACAGAATCGGAGAATGATAAAACGGCTGTATCGGCCAATGTTATTTTCAAACACAAATTCAGGAAAGCCAGGCGAACACTTTCGTTTACCACCGACTGGAAAATGATTACCACTAACGGTAACAATTACCTGAAATCGACAAACCAGACGTACCTGAACGGATTGCCTGCTTCCAGCCAGGCACTTGACCAGTTGAGGGAAAATGACAAGGAAACGAATAACCTGTCGGCTAAACTGGTGTATACCGAACCATTAAGTAAGAAGTACAGTATGGAAATTGGTTATGAATTCACGTACAATGCAGGCAACAACAACCAGGTAACATACAGCTACTCTCCTGCCACAGGAAAATATGATGCAACGGTAGATTCCCTGACCAATGACTTCAACCAGCTTATAACAATACATAAGCCTTCAGTAAAACTTAATTATACCTTTAAGAAAGTAAAAGCCACTATCGGTTCCGGTTTCGGGCTTACTCATTTTGACCTGGTTGACAATACCATTGGAAATGACTATATCAGGAATTTCACCAATTTTTTCCCGAGTGCTTCTTTAAATTACACCTATAAGCAAAACCATAATTTCCGCATCAATTACAATGGTTCCACCAAACAACCAAGTATCAGCCAGTTGCAGCCACTCACCAACAATACCGATTATTTTAACCAGTATATAGGCAACCCAGACCTTAAACCGTCTTTCAATAACAATATCAACATATCACATAACACTTACAATTTCCTGAAAGACCGGTGGACATACCAATCAGTCAATTTCAACCAAACCAGCAATGCGATCACCAATAACCGCATCATAAACACAGATTCAGCAAAAACAATCACGCAACCTATTAATACCAACGGGAATTTTTCATTCAATGTTTGGGCCGGTGGCGGTTTCAGGATAAAAAAGATTGACACCCGTTTCAATATTAACCCCAATATTAACTTTTCGAGGTTTGCAGATGTTATTAATTACAAAACCAGTTATGCAAACAACCTGAGTACGGGCGTTGGCATCTATATTTCAAAATCGAAGGATAAGAAATATGATATCAGCCTGAGCAATGATTTCAATTATAATACCAATAAGACATCACAGGCTAACAGCACGATAAAATATTACACCAATACATTTTCGGCCGATGTAACCATCTATTTCAAAAAAGTTTGGTCTATCAGTACCGATTACCAGTATTACGCACGCCAGAAAACGCCCCAGTTCAGCAACAGCCTGAATAACCAGTTGTGGAATGCCCGATTCCAGAAAACCTTCCGGAACAATGAATTTACAGCATTCATCAGGGTTAGAGACATACTAAACCAGAACATTGGCATTGAACGTAATTTTTACAGCAACACCTTGTCGGAAGAAAGAAATGACAGGTTAAAGCGTTACTGGCTTGTAGGCTTTACCTGGGATTTTAAAAACAAGGGTTCAAAAACGAACTAAGCATCATTTAAAAAGCAAGTATTTCTTATGAAATTAATGACTTCCCTTTTCATCACATTCCTGCTGATCATACAAGTTTCCATTGCACAACAGCTTTTCATCAGCAAGGCATCCGTAGAATATGAAGTGAAAGTGAATATAAAAAAAACAATGGGCAATAATTCCTGGGCAGAAATGATGAAGGAAAACATGCCTGCTTTCAAAACAGGTTATTTCAGGTTAACATTTTCAGATAACAAGAGCATATACAAATTTGACCACTGGGATGAAGTGAAAGTACCAGAATGGATGCGCAAGAGCGATGAGGAGAATGTATGGTATGTTGACCATAACAACAGGAAGTTAAATATGCAGAAGAATATATATGGTTCCAATTTCAATGTGGAGGATTCAATCCCGGTTATCGAATGGCGTTTAACCAATGAAAACAGGGTGATTGCCGGGTTCAACTGCCGAAAGGCAGTGGGAAAGATCATGGACAGTGTATATGTATTCGCCTTTTATACGGATGAAATCATGATTTCAGGCGGACCTTGTTCCATAAACGGATTACCCGGCCTGGTTTTAGGGTTAACCATTCCCAGGATGTATGCTTCCTGGATAGCTACCAAAGTGATGGTGAATGATGTGAATGTTAGCCTGATAAAACCGGTAACGGCTAAAAAATATTACAGCCATGCAACGCTTAAAAGCACGTTGAAGGAAAGGACGAAAGAATGGGTGAATGAAGACGACTTGGACTCCAAGCAATGGATAGACCAGTTATACTGGAATACCTTATTGTAGTTGGTAAATGTATATCTATTTTCCAGGTGCTACATAATGGTTCTTTAGCCTCTATCCTTCTCTTTGATGTAGCTGGTATGCTTTAACGTTTGATACATATTGACCTCACATAAAGAGCACAAATGACTATCCATAAAAGTACAGCTCCTTCAATAATACGCTGATACATCCCTGCCACTTTTGAATTCATATCTGATGAAAAGATTGCAACGAACAGGATAGCCGTTAACCCGCAAACAATACCCATGATTGAAACATAGTTTGCATTTACCCATTTCCTGGCCGCAATCCCCAGAACCAGTACACTCAACGGAACTATGAGATAAGTTAATAGTCCGGTAAGGTTATGAATTAATTGAGACAGGCTTGGGTCTACCATTTCCTTATTACAATCTTTATCACAGGGGAACAGGCTTACAATTATTGTTGCAACCCCATAAAAAATCCCTACCCCCATGAAACCAAATTTTGAATATGCAGTTGGCGGTAATGCCTTAAAAGCATAATATGCAAATGCTGCAAAGCAGAACCCACTTGGCAAAAAACCAAAAAACCTAAGCTGAAAACCATAAGGAGTACCCATAGCATATGACTCACTGATGAGTTGGGAAATATGGCTATATCCTGCAACTTGTATACCACCCAGGATAGTTGATGCAGTAAATATGAAAACACCCAGTAAGCCATACCGGGAAGCTTTAATGGCAGGCATATTTTTGCTTATGTATTACTGAAAAAAATCTGTTTACCGTTGAAAGAAATGATCATAGCCGGAACAGTGATAAAGGTGAAAAAGGCTTTAGTTTTCAAATTACTGCCTTCCGTAAAACTGAATCCCATCCACCATCATACTATTTCAAACCCATCAGGTACGATGGCACCTTTCTTTATAACAACAATACCGTCTTTTATAGCATACAGCGAATGGTCAAAATCGGGCAGGTGCGAACCGCCCTGTATGTTCACATTGTTTCCTATTCGGCAATCCTTGTCAACGATTACATTCTTCAGGTTGCAATTATCACCTATCCCTACCCGTGGTATCCCTTTTGCATAATTGTAAGCTATCTCTTCAATGGTTTCATAGAAATCGTTGCCCATTATATAGCAACTGGTAATATGGCTGCCCAGGCCAATGCGGCTCCGGATGCCAATAACACTGTTTGCAATGCTGGAAGCGTGTATGATACATCCTTCAGCCATGATCGTCTGCAACAGGGTTGTACCGCTTATCTTGGCCGGCGGAAGCATACGTGCCCGGGAATAAACCATCTTCTTGTTATCAAACAGGTTGAATGGCGGTAATTCCAGGGTTAGCGCCAGGTTAGCTTCAAAGAAAGAATATATATTCCCGATATCTGTCCAATACCCTTCATACTGGAAGCTCACCACTTTATACTTGCTGATGGCATCCGGTATGATTTCTTTCCCGAAATCGGTAGCGTCTTTCTTTTCAGCCTGCAGGATATCGAACAGCAATTTCCGGTTGAAGATGTAAATGCCCATAGAAGCCAGGTAATTCCTGCCCTGTTGCTGCATATCATCTCCCGTATTGCTTATCCAGTTGGGCAATAACTCCTTCGCCGGTTTTTCAATGAAAGAACTGATGCAATTGGTACCATTCACTTTAAGTATACCAAATTCAGTTGCTTCGCGTTCGGAAACCGGAATGGTGGCAATGGAAATATCAGCGCCGGATTCAATATGGTTGTTCAGCATATCGCCAAAATCCATCTGGTAAAGCTGATCACCGCTTAATATGAGTACATATTCAAAATCATTCTTGTCAATATGTTTCAGTGATTGCCTGACCGCATCGGCTGTACCCTGGAACCATCCCGGGCTGTCGGGCGTCTGTTCAGCCGCCAGTATATCTACAAACCCGCTGCTGAAACCGCTGAACTGGTAAGTATTCTTAATATGCTTATTCAGCGAAGCCGAATTATACTGCGTTAATACAAACATCCTGTTGATACTGCTGTTAATACAATTAGAGATCGGGATATCAACCAACCTGTACTTGCCTGCAATGGGTACGGCCGGTTTGCTCCGCGACGCGGTTAATGGGTAAAGCCTGCTGCCTGCACCGCCACCCAGTATAACTGAAACAACCTTTTTGCTAATCATAAAATATTATTTATCCTTTTTAATAAATCGATTCATATAGTTCAATATACTTCTTTGCACTTGATTCCCAACTGCTGTTCACCTTCATCATCCTTTCACGTACTTCCTTCAGTTTTTCCTTATCCTCGTATAGTTCGGTTGCCCGGTTGATGGAATACACGATATCATCAATACTTGCATTATTGAAACAGATGCCATAGCCGCCTGCTTCACCAAAATCTATCACTGTATCCCTGAGGCCCCCTGTTCTGCGTACAACCGGTACCGTTCCATACCGCATGGCATATAACTGGTTAAGGCCGCAAGGTTCTACCCGGCTCGGCATCAGGATGAAATCGCCGCCTGCGTACATCTGGTGGCTCAGCTTCTCATTATAATCAATCTGCGTGTTATAATAACCTACCCAATGGCTTTGCAAAGCTTTCAACTCGTTTTCCACTGAAGTTTCGCCGCTTCCCAGGATCAGGCAACTGAATTTACGATTCAGGTCGTGGAAACTGCGTGAAATGGAAGCAGGCAGCAGGTCGGCTGCTTTTTCCTGCACCAGCCGGCCAATGAAGATGATCAAAGGTAGGTTTACATCAAAATTAAACTGTTTGCAAAGCGCTTCCTTATTAAGTTTTTTCCCTTCTTCATAATCCTTCAGGCTGAAATTATCCAGAATATAAGTATCCTTTTCCGGGTCCCATACACTATAATCGATGCCATTGATGATGCCGCTGCATTTTCCCCTTTCATAATTAAACAGGCTTTCCAGGCCATTTGCTTCATCCATCAGTTCCTGCATATATCCCGGGCTAACAGTGTTTACCCTATCGGCACATTTAATACCGCAAGCCAGCGGATTTACGGTATTGTCCCAGTCGAGCAAGCCCCATTTCCATGTATCCCATACCGGTAGATAGGTTGCCTTTTCCCAGCCCATCCAACCCTGGTATTGTGCATTATGAATGGTGAGTACCGTACGTATACCCGAAAGTTTTACATACCCGAAACAATTACGCAGCATGAACGGTATAAGCGCAGCATGGTGATCATGTACATGAACGATATCCGGCTTATGCTCCCAGGAGTTCATCCATTCAAGAACCGAAATCTGGAATGCAGTAAACCTTTCCACATCATCATTGTAACTATAAATCTTTTCCCTGTCTAACAGCCCGTAAATATCAATACAATACAAATCAAAACCCAGTTTGTTCGTTTTTTCCTTTATCACCGTAAAATCATAGAAGAAATTACCCATAGGGAAACTTCCTTTATGAACGGTTTCCCATTCGTTATCATACAGGAATTTGGTGCGGTGCATCGGCATCACCACTTTGGCAATATGGCCAAGTTTATGCTGGTATTTGGGCAGGGCACCCGTAACATCGGCAAGTCCGCCAGCTTTAGCCATGGGATAACATTCAGCACTTACATGTATTATTTCCATCCTGGTGATTTATAATTTAATTCCAATTTAAACAGTTTATTCGCAAGAACAAGGAGTGAACAAAAATTAAGGGCGTGATATAGTTGGTCATTCATAGCTGATGGTTTATAGTTGTTAGCATATATCTCCTATCTCCTTTCTCCTATCTCCAATCTTCTATCTCCAACCCCCTAAATTTAAAAACTAATTTTATACTCATCAAAATTCTTATTATTTTCATCGTTCAAACCAACTTTTATGGCTTTAGCACAAGAAATGAACGCAGGTAATACAAAAACCGCTTCCATACCCACTAATTACGGGGCTTTGGGTACACTGGTAACCGTTTTCTTTTTCTGGGGATTCATAGCGGCAGGAAACAGTGTATTCATCCCATTTTGCAAGCATTATTTCAACCTCGACCAGTTTCAGAGCCAGTTGATTGATTTTGCATTTTATACCGCCTATTACATTGGCGCATTAGGTTTATTTGCTTACGGCGCTTTTGGTGGTAAAGATCTCGTAGGTAAATGGGGATATAAAAAGAGTATTGTTTACGGTTTATTATTCTCTGCACTAGGTGCTACTGCAATGATCATTGCAGT
>CALKVC010000250.1 GCA_937996595.1 uncultured Chitinophagaceae bacterium | reverse complement strand
TCCGAAAATGATGGAAAGAAAGGTTACAATGATTACAACAATACTGGTAGCTAAGGTGCCGGCATATTCCCGAATGGGTTCAAACCTTTCCAGCAGTGGCTGCAGGTCTTTTCCAAATTTTTCACCGGAATATACACCCGTCAGGATTGAAATAAGGGTGATACCAATCTGGGCAGTGCTCAAGAACTTTTCAGGGTTTTCAGCCAGGTCCAGTGCTGCCTTTGCCTTCAGGTCTCCCTTATTGGCCAGGCTTTCCAGCCTCCCTTTCCGGGCGCTTACCAGGGCAATTTCACTCATCGTAAACAAGGCATTCAGGAAAATGAGAGACAATAGAATAAATATTTCAGCCATATTTTTATACCTGTTGGTAATTGTTGTTGTAAGCTCTTGCCGGCAAATATCCTAAAACTAAACCAATAAGCCCTCCGCATATCACATCCAGGGGAAAATGCACCCCTACATACACCTGTGCATAACAGATTGCCATTGCCCAGGCAAAGAAGAGATAAGCCCAGTTTCCCATATACTTTTTTAATGTTCCGAAAAAGAAAGCAGCCAATGCAAAATGGTTAACGGCATGGGATGAAGTGAAACTGGAACTCTGCGGCCTGTAAGTAACCAGAACCCGGATATTGTCTGCCAGGCTGGCATCATTGCATGGCCTTATCCTGAAAATATTTTCCTTGATCAGGTCGCTGCTGATGAAATTAGATAAGATAACGGTGCCTGCTGCAAATAACAGCCACCAGCCTTTGTTTTTAGGGATATTGGCAAATGCAAACAGCAACAGGAAAAGGTATAAGGGATACCAGAAATGGGAATTCCTTAAAAATGGCAACAGGAAGTCGAGAAAATCATTGCTCCACCTGGCGTTGATGACCTGGAAGAGTTGCCTGTCAATTTGAAGCAGTTTATTCATGTATGAATAACAATTTACTATATATAACCATTATATAAATCAGCGTATCACCGGCATAAGGGCCTGTTTCGTTTTCAGATTGTTTAATATTGGTTAATATAAATAAGCCTCAAAAATAATTAATCTAATTTAGCGGCTGCTTAAAATAATATACATGGGTTTTGTAAACAGGATTCCCAGGCTTATCAGGTGGGTTTTTTCAGTGATGCTTATCTTCCTGGTAACCCTTTCCATATACAGGCTGTTTTTTTTCTTTCATTACCGGGGTGAACACCGCCCGTTCAGTGGTTCTGCTTTTTTACTGGGATTGCGGTTTGATGCCAAATTCGTTTCCATGTTTGGCCTCGGAAC
This sequence comes from uncultured Chitinophagaceae bacterium, assembly GCA_937996595.1. Lineage (GTDB taxonomy): Bacteria > Bacteroidota > Bacteroidia > Chitinophagales > Chitinophagaceae > Ferruginibacter. Next base: position 23,750 of record CALKVC010000250.1, on the reverse strand, counting down.
CTTACTGCTCTGCAGCCTTCCTTTCTTAAACCCGGTTAAGAACAATAAATCCATCCCGTTTTGGAATATATTAATATTGATTGTTTTTATTACCGTGCTTATTTTCCTGGGTGCTGATTTTTACCATTACGATTACCTGAAGCAGCGGCTGAATGCATCGGTGCTTAACTTTTTACAGGATGCCGGTATTTCATTCAATATGATGTTTGAATCCTACCCGTTATTTACCATTGCCGGTATACTCATCGTTTTGGCTGCCTTTTTTGGCTGGTTGCACAAACGGTTGCTGGTAAGCATCACCGGTAAAGACAGGCCTGCCGCTGGCGTGAAAGAAATAACCGGCTATTACCTGTTATTTGTATTATTGCTGGGTGCACTTACATTTGGCAAATTTGGCCAGTTTCCATTGCGGTGGAGCGATGCGTTTACATTTGCCGATGATTTTAAAGCGAATACGGCGCTTAATCCTTTCCAGAGTTTTTTCAGCACATTGAATTTCAAACATTCCGGGTATGATAAGCAAAAACTGAAAGCGCATTACCCACTGATGTCAGCTTACCTGGATGTACCCAATCCCAACATTGAAACATTGAATTTTGAAAGGAATTACATACCAACCGACACATTTATCAAAAAGCCAAATGTTATACTGGTCATTTGTGAAAGTTTCAGTGCGTATAAAAGCAGTTCACATGGCAATCCGCTGAATACTACGCCTTATTTTGACCAGCTATGTGCCAGCGGTGTATTTTTCGATCGCTGTTTTACCCCGGCTTTTGGCACTGCCAGGGGTGTTTGGGCAACCATTACCGGAACGCCGGATGTGGAAAGCCCCAGTACGGCAAGCCGCAATCCGAATGTAGTGGACCAGCATACCATCATCAACGATTTTAACGGTTATGAGCGGTTTTATTTTCTTGGCGGAAATCCTACATGGGCTAATATCCAGGGCCTGTTATCTAACAATATTAACGGGTTGCGCATTTATTCGCAAGACGATTTTAAGGCAAAGAAAGTGGATGTGTGGGGCATCAGCGATAAGAATTTATTCCTGGAAGCCAATGGCATATTGAGCAGGCAGGAAAAACCATTTTTTGCCATCATACAAACGGCAGATAATCACCGGCCTTTCACCATTCCGGAAGAAGACAGGCAGGATTTTACATTTGTGAACCTGCCGGATGCGACACTCAAAAAAAACGGTTTTGAGAACAATGAAGAACTGAATGCATTCCGGTATACGGATTACTGCTACCGGAAATTCATGGAAGCTGCCGGTAAGGAAAAATATTTCAGCAACACATTGTTTGTATTTATCGGAGATCATGGCATCAGGGGCAATGCCGGAAGCCTGTTGCCCAAGGCTTATACCAGTAAAGGGTTAACCTGCGAACATGTTCCCCTGTTGTTTTACTGGCCGGCCAGCCTGAAAGCAAAAAGGGTAAATGAGGTATGTTCACAGGTTGACGTACTTCCTTCCATAGCAGCCATTGCAAAAATACCTTACCGGAATAATACATTTGGAAGAAACCTGTTTGAAAAGCAGCTACCGGTAACAGATAGTGCAGCTTCCGGTACCAGATATGCTTTTATCATAGACCATGATTTGAAAACGATCGGACTTGTATCTGACCGTTATTATTTCCTGGAAGATATTAAAACAGGGAAGAAAGAATTGGTTTCTGTTATTCATGATGATGCATTGATCCCTTCTGCAGAAACAGATAGTGTAAAAAAGGCAATGGCAACACTAACCGAAGCATGGTACGAAACAGCCAAATATTTGCTCCTTAACAATAGAAAGAAAAATTAACTTTGCCGGCTAACTTATCATAAAAAAAGAGGGTAATACAATATGCTTATACAGTGGCGGGTTTCAAAAACAATCCAATGGCTGGTAAAATTGTTTTTGATCTACCTGTTTATTTTTACTGCGTTCAGGGTTGCCACGGTAGTATTTTTCAAACCTGCCCAAACCGGCATCATGGAATTGCTGCCATCATTCTGGCTTGGGTTAAAATACGACCTTCGTTGGATCGCTTTTATTCTTTTTCCCATCGCCCTGTGTTCCACCTATCCTAAATGTTCCCCGTTTTACAGTGAACGTCAGAAAAAATTCTGGACAATCTACCTCGGTATCCTCACCTTACTGGTATTGTTTTTTTACGGAGCTGATTTTGGCCAGTTCGCATACATTAATGCCAGGCTGAATGCCGATGCATTGATTTTTGCAGAAGATCCGCGGGAGAGCCTGCAGATGGTTAGGCAGAGCTACCCGATAATCTGGATCCTGATCGGTTTATTTGGTGCTGTATTAATGATGACATGGATGTTCAGGCGAACGCATGTGGAAGTATCTGACCGTAACCAGAATATCCATAAGTTTTCATACCGGCGCCGTTGGCATATCATTGCCTTGCTATTGCTGGGATGGTTCATGTATGGTTTCTTAACACTTAAGCCATTGGATTTCTTCCGTGCATTTAATTTGAATGATGAATTCAAGAGCAACCTGGCGTTGAACCCGTTCCAGAATTTTTTTACTACGCTGCGTTTCAGGGATCCGGATTACAACAACCGGGCAAAGGAATATTTTCCCAGGATGGCAGAATTCCTTAACCTGAAGCAGACGGCAACGAGGCCCGGGCCGGGTAATTATACAAGGTTGATCCATCCCGGCAGCCGGGCACTGGAAAGCCAGCCTAACATTGTGCTTGTTATCTGCGAAAGTTTCAGCATGTATAAAAGTTCAATGAGCGGTAACCCGTTAAACAGCACACCTTATTTTGACAGCCTCACTAAAAAGGGTATTTTTTTTGAAAGATGTTTTTCACCCAGTTTTGGAACGGCCAGGGGGGTATTTGCCATTCTTACCGGTACGCCGGATGTGCAACTGGGCAAATTTGCCACCCGGAATGAAGCAAGCATCAGCCAGCGTACCATCATCAATGATTTTGAGGGATACGAAAAATTTTATTTCATCGGTGGCAGGAGCCAGTTCAATAATTTCAACGGGCTGGTGAAGAATATTCACGGGGTAAACATTTATGAAGAAGGCAGTTACCAGGCAAAAAAAATAAATGTATGGGGCATCAGCGATAAGAATTTATTCCTGGAAGCCAATAGCGTTTTACGTAAACAGGATAAGCCATTTTTCACAATCATACAGACAGCAGATAACCACCGGCCTTTCAACATTCCGGAAGAAGACAGTGATTTTGTGCGTAAAATGATTCCGGTGGAAGAACTTAAAAAATATGGTTTTGAATCGCAGGAAGAATATAATGCTTTTGCGTATACGGATTATTGTTACCGTAAGTTTATGGATGCAGCCGCTAAGGAATCTTATTTCCAAAATACAATTTTTGTATTTGTGGGCGACCATGGGCTGGAGGGAAACACAGCAGCCTTATATCCCAAAGCATGGACAGAACAGCGACTGGCGGATGAGCATGTTCCCCTGTTGTTTTATGCCCCTTCATTGCTGAGCCCCGCAATACACAAGGAGCCGGTATCGCAGATAGACATCCTGCCAACCATTGCCGGCATGCTGCAACAGCCATACAGCAACAGTACACTGGGCCGCGATTTGCTGGATAAATCAAAAAAGGAGCACGCTGCATTTATTATATATCATGCACCAGGATGGATTGGTTTGGTAGGTGAAAATTATTTTTACCGGAAAAACATCCGTTTCAGCAAAGATGAACTGGTGCCGGTAAAAGACGGCCTTCCGGCATTATCGGCTGCTCAGGTTGATTCGGCAAAAAAACAAATGTCGGAACTCACTTCAGCAATCTATGAAACAGCCCGCTGGATGCTGGTCAATAACAGGAATAACCGGTAAGTAAAGTAGAGATATTTTTTATTTTCCCTGAAGTTTATTTCTTCTCAGATTTTTGTGCGATCATGACCAGCCTGGGTGATTTATTGATGGAATAACCGGAGAAATTGTAATCACCAAACACTTCTTTAATCTGCAATCCCTGGTAAGCAAACATGTCGGTGAAATCGCCAATGGTGAATTTGGAAACTTTTTCAGTGAATACGAGCGGTTCTACCAGCTTTTCGTCTTCCACCATTATTTTTTTAAAAAAATGGGTTTCATCGTGCCATTTGGTTATGATAAAATTAACGCCGTCTATCGTTTTTTCAGATCGGTGCACCAGGTGGTCTTCCGCATAATGAACATTCAGGTAATCCATAACGAATGTACCGGATGGTTTTAGAGATTGGGCAATAGTCCTGATGGCGTTGTCGTTTTCCCGTTGGGTTTGGAAATACCCGAAACTGGTAAAAAAGTTAAAGGCATAATCATAATAGTTTACCCGGAAAGGGAGCCGCATATCGTGCTGGTAAAAATGCAGGTTATCGCATTCAAATGTCAACGCTTCTTTTATACTGTCTTCACTAAGGTCTATCCCGGTTACATCAAACCCCTTATTTGCCAGTTGCAGGGCATGCCTTCCTTTACCGCAGGCTACATCCAGCATATAGGTACCCGGCCCGGGTTTCAGGTATTCAATCAGTTTGTTGATGAACGCTGCCGCTTCCGTTTCATCCCTGTTAAAATATAACTGGTGATAATATGGAGAATTGAACCAGTCTTTGAACCATGATTGCATCCGGCAAAGTTAATAGTTATTGCTTCTTGCAATAAAATAATTGCATGTATCAGCATTGGATGTCAGTAAAATCCATCATCCTGTATCCTGCATCCTGTCTCCTGCATCCCTCATCCCGCCCTTACTCTCCCAACTCTTTACTATATTTGCAAACTTAAAAATAGCACTACATGGCCTTGATAAAGAGTATTTCCGGCATACGGGGAACCATTGGAGGAAAAACCAACGATAACCTTACTGCCCTTGATGTTGTTAAGTTTACGGCGGCATACGGCACCTGGTTAACGGCGGTTACCGGGAAAAAAGTAACGGTGGTTATCGGGCGCGACGGGCGTATCAGTGGTATGATGGTTAAGAACCTGGTTGCTGCAACCCTTTCTTCGCTGGGGATTGATGTAATAGACCTTGATTACAGTACCACGCCAACGGTTGAGATGGCGGTGACATTCCTGCAGGCTGATGGGGGAATCATACTAACGGCAAGCCATAACCCAAAAGAATGGAATGCCTTGAAACTGCTGAATCATAAAGGGGAGTTCATCAGTGGCGCTGAAGGTAAAGCTATACTTGAAATGGCTGAAAATGAAGCGTTCAGTTTTGCGCCGGTAGATGAACTGGGCAGCATTAAGGCTGAAAACAGCATGCTGCAAGCGCATATCAATGCAATCCTGGAAAACAAGTGGGTAGACAGAAATGCTATTGCCAAAGCAAATTTTCGCATAGTAGTTGATGTAGTCAACAGCACCGGTGCTTTGGCTATTCCGCCATTGCTGGAAGCGCTTGGGGTAAAGGATTTTACCCTGCTGAACGGGGAGTTGAACGGTAAGTTCGCCCATAACCCCGAACCATTGCCTGAAAACCTGGTTGGATTAAGCCAGGAAGTGGTTAAACAGAAAGCGTCGCTTGGCATAGCAGTAGACCCTGATGTTGACCGGCTTTGCTTTGTTTGTGAAGACGGAAGCATGTTCGGTGAAGAATATACGCTGGTGGCAGTGGCTGATTATGTGCTTGGTTTGCAGAAAGGCAATACGGTAAGCAATATGTCGTCTACCAGGGCATTGAAAGATATAACGGTTAAGCATGGGGGCGAATATCATGCAAGTGCCGTTGGTGAAGTGAACGTGGTAAGTAAAATGAAAGAAGTGGGGGCGGTAATTGGCGGAGAAGGGAATGGAGGGATTATCGTACCCGGCCTGCATTATGGCCGTGATGCCATGATCGGGATCGCTTTATTCCTGTCGCACCTGGCAAAAAGCGGGAAAAGCATCAAACAGCTGAGGAACAGTTATCCTGATTATTACATGAGCAAGAATAAAATAACCATGGATAAGGATAAGGATGTGAATGAAGTTTTTAACAAGATAAGGGACAAGTATAAGTCGCACCCTGTTAATACAGAAGACGGGTTAAAGATTGAATTTGATACTGACTGGGTTCACCTGCGTACCAGCAATACAGAACCCATCATCAGGATTTATGCAGAAAGTAATTTTGAAACAACAGCCAACAATATTGCTTTAAGGATTATGAAGGATATTAAAGAAGCTATGTAAAAAATTGATTTCATGTTTGAAGTTTGAGGTTTGTTCATCAACCCCTAAACATAATAATTCAAACATGAAATTTCAATCTAATTATTATGGAAAGAATATATTTCGACAATGCCGCCACCACGCAACTCGATCCCCGGGTGCTGGAAGCCATGATGCCTTACATGACCGATAAATTCGGTAACCCATCTTCCATCTATTCTTATGGCAGGGAAACCAGGATGGCCATTGAAACGGCGCGTAAATCTGTGGCCAGGATCCTGAATGCCCATCCTGCGGAAATATTTTTTACCAGCGGGGGAACAGAGAGCAGCAATACAGCTATCCAGGCTTCCATACGTGACCTTGGTTGCAGGCATATCATCACTTCCCCGATTGAACATCATGCAGTAAGCCATACGGTTGAGTATCTTGATAACATGGACGTTGTTAAAGTAAGCTATGTAAAGCTGCTTCCCAACGGGCATATTAACCTGGAAAACCTGGAGGAACTGCTGGCCGCATCAGAAGAAAAAACACTGGTTACGCTGATGCAAGCCAATAATGAAATAGGAAACCTGCTTGATATACAGGCTGTGGGTGAACTCTGCCGGCTGTACAATGCCATATTTCACAGTGATACGGTGCAAACGGTAGGTCATTTCCCATTTGACCTGCGCAATACGCCGGTGCATTTCATTACAGGCGCAGCGCATAAATTTCACGGCCCAAAAGGAGTGGGGCTTTTGTATATCAATGAGAATATACGTATTAAACCTTATCTGCATGGCGGTTCGCAGGAAAGGAACATGCGTGCAGGAACTGAAAATATATACGGGATAGTGGGATTCGCCAAAGCGCTGGAAATGGCAACAGAAAATTTTGAAGCAGACAGCGCTCATATCGGTACACTGAAATACTATATGCACGAGCAACTAAAAAAGCATATTAAAGGAGTTGGTTTCAATGGCGATGTGCTGGGTAACAGCCTCTATACGGTATTAAGTGTAAGTTTCCCGAAAACAGAAAAATCTGAAATGATCCTGTTTAACCTGGATATCAATAATATTTGTGCCAGTGGTGGAAGCGCCTGCACTTCCGGCGCTGAACAGGGAAGCCATGTGATAAGGGCCATCAACAACAACCCTAACCAGGTAACAGTAAGGTTTAGTTTCTGCAAACACAATACAAAAGAGGAAGTGGATGCTGTAGTAGAAAAGTTAAAAGGGCTGCTGTAGGGTTATTTCACGCAAAGGCGCAAAGAAGCAAAGAGGCAAAGAAGCAACAAGTTGATATTTCACGCAAAAGCGCAAAGAAGCAATGATACAAAGAGATATTTTTTTTCTTTGGTAGTAAATAAAATTGGAATATAATTACATCTCTGCGTGAACTCATTTTCTCTGGTTCACTGCGGTTAAAATAGTTGATACCCCAGTTTATCTGTCAACTCTTTCGGTAATACAGGTAATTTTCTCCTGTCTATAAGGAAACTGTTCAATTGCGATACTTCCCTGAATATATAATGTTTCTCCATGGCGCCTTGCAGGTAACCGGCACCGGTACTTCCGCCAGTGCCAATACGGGTGCCGATCATGCGGCGTACCATATTGATATGCCTGTAGCGCCAGTTGCCCAACTGGTTGTCTAATTCATGCAATGTATCCAGTAACTGGAAGGGCAGTTCGAGCATGGGATAGCCGCGGTAAAGCATGATGAACAGTGCGGAGCGGCAAGCGGCCGCAGATAATGACCTGTCGGGGTTGCTGCCGGCATCAAAGAAAATATTTTTAAAGAATTCAGTATTGTTCTTTTCAGCTTCTGAAAGGCTGTTGGTATAGGTTTGCTCATAATCTGCCCAGAAAGGGTGGATGCCGGGCTTGCCGGTTGCAGATGTGTAGTTTTTCCAGTAAACTGATTCATCAAAGAAAGGCATACGTTCGAGCCAGCCATTGATCAGTTGAATGACAGATGGCCCGTTTTCTGCATTTTTTATGATATCAATCTCCCTTTGTTTTAACTGGGAGATATAATATTCCTGGCCATGTCTTTTTTCAAATTTAAGCCCCAGTTTGGCTTCCAGTATCTTGAACTGCCAGCTTTGGAATCCGGAAGCCGGCCTGAGCATATTCCTGAAATCGAGAAAGTCCATAGGTGTCATGGTTTCCAGGATGTCAATCTGCTGTACCAGCACTTTTAAAATGGTTACAACCCGGTGCATGCGATGAACAACGGTTTGCAGGTCGGATGAGTTGTCGCTGATGGATGGTTTATCCATGATGTCAATTACGGAATTCACTTCAAACAACACCTGTTTGAACCAAAGTTCATAAGCCTGGTGAATGATGATGAACAGCATTTCATCGTGAGCCGGTTCTTTCCCATTTTCAAAGCTTACCGGATGTTGTGCTTCAATAATTTTATCCAGTTGAAGGTATTCGCCGTAATACACAGGTTTATGTTCCATTAGGATGGTTTTGGTACAAAAGTAAATGATTTGGGGATTATCTGATTTGGAGATGATCTGATTTGGAGATGAATTGATTTGGAGATGATCTGATTTGGAAATGGATTGATTAAAACAGGTTCATTAGTTGTATTCTTTTTCCATTATTCAAATTAAGCCCTCATCAATTCATTACCAAATCTCCAAATCAGATCATCTCCAAATCTCCTCATCAATTCATTTCCAAATCTCCAAATCAATTCATCTCCAAATCAAACATTAGCGTAATAAAACAGTGGTACCCTTTTGTTCTACCCGTTTGTTGGTATCGGTATGCAGGTAACTGAGCACCCACACATAAGTGCCCGGATCGGCTCCCTGGCCTTTGAATGAACCATCCCATTTATTGGTCCAGTCGCGGGTAAAAAATACCCGTTGACCAAAACGGTTGAAAACACTGAAACTTAAGTCTGCGGCTTTGTATGCGTTTAATGGATACAGGTAATCGTTTAACCCGTCACCGTTAGGCGTAAAAGCAGATGGAACAGCAATATAGCAGTTGTTGATCACTTTTACGTACTGGTAAGCGCTGTCTTTGCATCCGTAATTATTGGTTGCAATTAGCCTGATCCTTGCTGTATAGTTTGATGCAGCTATTTCATATGTTTGTGGAGCGGGGTCTTTTACAATGCTGGTAATCCCGTTTCCAAAATCCCATGACCAGCTAACTATATTGCCTTTTGTGGTATTGCCGATGGTTACCAGGTCACCGGGGCATACGAGCTGTGTGGCTTCAAATGCAATGTCCAGGAAATTATCGAAGAAGATTGTCTGAACCGATGTGTCGGCACAAACACCGTTTGATACAATGAGTGTTGTTGTTTTCTGTTCAAAACTGCTATAGCTGATCGTTGGGCTCTGAAGGTTGCTGCTGCGGATGTTGTCGAAATTCCAGTTCCATGATGTAATGCCATTGAGCCCGTTGTGCAGGTATTGCACGGTATTGCGCTGGCAGCCATAGAGGATGCTATAAGTGAAATCTGCGTTTACAGTATCTTTTATGGTAAATGCAAGGCTTGATCCTGCAGGTGTTTCCTGGGTACAGTCATCAAGCAATGTGTTGCCGTCTGAACCTGTGCGTAAACGGATATTGAAATTGCCGGCAACCTGCAACGGGGAAGATAGCTGTACGTTTATGGTTGTGGTGAGGCCGTTGCTGCAATTTCCGCTGGCACCCGTTACCGTTACCGGGTATGATCCTGTAATAATAAAATCTGACCCGTCTGCTGCGATTGAATTACACCTGATTGGTTTACGGAATACAAGTTCCAGTGATTGCGGTTTGCATCCGGGTGTTTTCAGGCTATCCATGGGTGTTGGCGCCAATGGTAATATGGCTAACGGAAGGGATTCATTTTCTGGCACACTGCGGTCACAATTGTCAAGTAAAGTATTACCGTCATTTCCCTTTACAATGCTGAGTGTATAATTACCGGGTGTAAGCGGCGAACTTAAAGTAAGCACCAGAGAATCCATATCAAATCCGGTAGCACAACCGTTACCTGAAGCTCCTGTAATACTGACGCCTGGGGCATTTAAAATAAAATCTGACCCGTTGGGTGACAGGCTTTTACATTTCATTTTTTTACTCAGCTTCACCGTTATCCTGGAAGCATCGCAGGAAGCATAAGCATTAACAATATGAGATGGGAGCGGATCTGTAATATCTGCCGTACCGCCGCCGAATGATAATGAATAACCTACCTGTGAATCGGTAAAATGACTAACCAGCAGCAGGTAATTATGCCCGGTTATTAGCGTTGGCATGGAACTGAATAAAGGTACGCCCGGCCCGTCGCACCTTACCAGTGAAGTACCTGCCGATGACGCTCCGGTAAGACCGCCATCTCCGCTCCAGTTGCAGGCAACAAACAAGGAGCCATCTGAATAAACGTCATTGGGATTTCTGCCTGTAACATCAAATAATTGCCAGTCGTAATCATCGCTTATTTCAATGGGGGTGATAACAAAACCTAATGTGCCTCCTGAAAAGCAGGTGAATTTATACCAGTATGGGTTTTTATCTGTAAAAATGGTTCCTGAACATTGTGTTGGAACAGATGTGTTTCCGCAAATACCTACACTTCCCTGGTTAAATGTAGTAGTGCCGCAAACAGGAAACGCTGTCGCCGGCGTTTGTCCTAAATTTGTACAGGTTTGCGCCGATATGTTGTGAACGGAAAGAATGCAGAGCAAAAAGAGTAAAAAATATTTCATCATACGTACGCTAAAGGTATTTTAAAGACGCCTGAAATACATTTTCCGCTGCAATTGTTAGAATAGTTTTAACAGTACTTTTCTCTACTGGATTATTTTATCCTTGCCTTTATTTCCTGCAGCTTTAATAATGCCTCCACCGGTGTAAGCCTGTTAATGTCTACTGCTTCCAGCAAACCCCTGATTTCTTCAAAGGTAGCAGAATGGGCGTCAAAAATATTCAATTGCATCCTGGGCATCGATACTTCATTCATGGTTTTCATGCCGGGGCTTGGTTTACTGTCGCGGCTATTTTCCAGTTGCGCTAAAATTTCATTGGCCCTGTCTATCAGTGCCGGCGGCATACCTGCCATTCTTGCAACATGTATACCAAAACTATGTGTACTTCCACCCGCAGCCAGCTTTCTTAAAAATATCACCTTGTTGCCAACTTCCTTATTGGTAATATGGTAATTCCTGATACGGGGGAATTTGTTTTCCAGTTCGTTCAGTTCATGGTAATGGGTGGCAAACAGGGTTTTGGGCGCATGCGGTGATTGGTGCAGGTATTCGGCAATGCTCCAGGCGATGGAAATGCCGTCATAGGTAGAAGTGCCGCGACCTATTTCATCCAGCAAAATAAGACTTCGCCTGGTGATATTGTTGATGATACTGGCGGTTTCATTCATTTCCACCATGAAGGTGCTTTCACCGCCGCTAAGGTTATCTGAAGCGCCCACGCGGGTGAATATCTTATCAGTTAGCGGTATCAGTGCGGCAGATGCGGGAACAAAACTGCCCATATGTGCCATCAGGGTAATCAATGCTGTTTGCCTGAGGATGGCACTTTTTCCGCTCATATTCGGTCCCGTTAGTATAATAATCTGCTGAGAAGCATTATCCAGTAAAATATCATTGCTGATATATGTTTCACCGGCTGGCAGGTTCCGTTCAATCACCGGGTGCCTGCTGTCTTTCAGTTCCAGGTTGTCGCCGTCATGGATGACAGGTTTCTTATACTGGTACAGCAGGGCATTACCGGCAAAGCAGCACAGGCAATCCAGGATGGCCATTACATGACCGTTTACCTGCATGGGTGCAATATAGTCCTGTAATTCGTTTAGAAGTTCCTGGAAAAGCTGCTGTTCAATATGGAAGATCCTGTCTTCAGCGCCGATGATCTTCTCTTCATATACTTTCAGTTCCGGCGTGATGTAACGTTCAGCATTGGCAAGTGTTTGTTTTCTGATCCAGGTTCCGGGTACTTTGTTTTTATGCAGGTTGGTTACTTCCAGGTAATACCCGAATACATTATTGAAACTCACTTTAAGGGAAGATATGCCGGTATTGGCCGCTTCATGCTGCTGCAGTTCGAGCAGATAGTTTTTTCCGCCGCTGGCTATATCCCTCAATTCATCCAGTTCAGCATGTACGCCGGTTGCAATCAGGCCACCCTTGTTGGCAGCAGCGGGCGGGTTTTCGGCAATTTCTTTTGTTATTTTTTCCAGGATGTACCGGCAACTGTTTAGTGAATCGCCCAGGCGTTTAAGATAATCATTGCCCGATTCGCTGCATACCTGCTTGATGAGTTCTGTCTGCTGCAATCCCCTGGCAACCTGCAACACTTCGCGTGGATTTATCTTTTTCAGCGGTACTTTCCCTGCCAGCCTTTCCACATCGCCTGCCTGTTTGATGTACTGCCCCAGTTTATTTCGTGTATCCGTTTCCTTTATGAGGTATTCCACCGCAAGCAGCCGTTCATTGATTGGGAGAATTTCATTCAGCGGCATCAGCATCCAGCGTTTCAGCAGCCTGGCGCCCATGGGAGAAACCGTGTTATTGATCGTTTTGAAGAGCGTATGGGTATTATCATACTGGCTGATCAGTTCCAGGTTACGGATGGTAAAACGGTCCATCCATAAATGGTCGTCCTTATTGATGCGTTGAAGCGACGTGATATGCTGCAGGTTGGGATGCTCGGTATCTTTCAGGTAATGCAGGATGGCACCGGATGCAATAATGCCGGCAGCCATACCTTCCACGCCAAAACCTTTCAGGCTATGCGTACCAAAATGTTTAAGCAGGGTTTCTGTGGCATAGGCATCTGTAAATATCCACTCATCTATGCTGTACGTGAAAAATGTACTGCCGAAATATTCCCTGAATGTTTTTTGTTTGTTTCGCTGAAATATCACTTCGGCGGGTTGCAGGCTTTGGAGCAATTTGTCGGTATATTCCTTGTCGCCTTCAGCAATAAAAAATTCGCCCGTTGATATGTCGAGAAATGCGATGCCAATCTTATCTTCAGCAAAATGAAGGGCCGCCAGGAAATTGTTGCTGCTGTGTTCCAGTAATTTGTCGCTGGTGGCCACGCCGGGCGTTACCAGTTCTGTAACACCTCTTTTCACAATCCCCTTCACCGATTTAGGGTCTTCCAATTGATCGCAGATAGCAACCCGGTATCCGGCTTTAACCAGTTTGTGCAGGTATGTATCCAGTGCATGATGCGGAAATCCGGCAAGTTCCGATGAAGCAGCATTCCCATTGTTTCTTTTTGTTAGCGTTATGCCAAGTACCTGTGCAGTAGTTATGGCATCCTGGCCAAAGGTTTCATAGAAATCACCAACCCTGAATAGCAATATGGCATCAGGATACCTGGCCTTGATGGCTTTATGTTGTTGCATTAAGGGGGTTTCTGCATTTGCTTTTGCCATGCTAACAAATATCGGGTATCAATTTATGATTACCGGTGGGCAGCAAAAATAGCAAAAGTTATGTGGAGGGGTGATTATTGATTTGGAAATTAATCAATTTGGAGATTAATCAATTTGGAGATTAATTGATTTGGAGATTAATTGATTTGGAGATTATCTGATTTGGAAATGAGTTGATTAATACAGGTTCTTTAGTTAAAAATCTATTTCCATTATTAAGCCCTCATCAATTCATCACCAAATCTCCAAATCAGATAATCTCCAAATCCCTCAATCAATTCACCTCCAAATCTCCAAATCAATTCACCTCCAAATCTCCAAATCAATTCATCTCCAAATCTCCAAATTGATTAATTTCCAAATCAATCCATTTCTTCAATTTTCCTGCTTACTCAGAATCTCTCTTTTCATCTTTTCCCACAAACCATCAAAAGTATGGTTGTTTTCGTCCTTCCAGCTTTTACTGAATGCTTTCATTTTTTCATTCCTGTAATCCCTGTTAGTAGAAAAGAATGCGGCAATAGCATCTGCATCGTTTTCATAGGCCAGCCGGTTATACAGTTCTTTCAGTTGTTGTTCTCTTTGTTTGTTGCTATTGGCTATTTCAATTTCCATTTCTTCCTTTAGCCTGGCTTTTTCAGCATATGTGCCCGTGGGTAACATGGCTTTCGCCAACACCGGCATAAGTTCTATCAGCAGCAGGATAAAAACAACCAGGTAGTACCTGAAACGAAGGGCATCATTGTTTTTTACCATATTGGCAAGGGCTTCAATTTGTGTTAGAAAACCGTTGTTGAATTGCATTTCAAATGCCCCTAAGGCATCCTGTTTGCGCTTATTTATATCTTCAAGGGCTGTTTTTATTTCAAGCAATCGCGGTTGGTTTGCCTGGGATAAGGATTTATATTCTTCATCCAGTTTCTGGTATTCATTTCTTTTTGCGATGGCAATATCTTTCAGCCCGATTCTACCGGTACCACCACTGCCGTCTGATTCCGACAGGTAATTTTTTCTTGCATCCGAAACTGCATTGTATTTCACTGCCAACTCCTCATGCAAACGGGTTTCTTCATTCCGCAGGGCATCATTTCTTTCTTTAAAAAATGAATCCAGTTCCTGTTGTTTTTTTTCTTTCTTTTTATCATTATCCAGCGAAGCCTGTAATTGTATTTCCTTATTGAACATAAATAATACAGCCGGTTGCGCCATAAACATTCCAATGGTTATGGCCAGCAATCCCCTGAAAAGCAGGGGTGCTATTGTCCGTTTGTTAAAGCTGGTTATGCCTTTAATTAACGCCCTGTCGATAGTAAGTATAATAAATCCCATAAAAAACCCGGCCGGCAAAGCATAGGTTACCGATTGCAGGAAAGTATAGAAAAAATAGGTCCAGGCTAAACTGGCAAATGCCCATGTAGCCAGCACCGTCATGCCAACGATGCGGTACCTGTTCCTGTCTATAACCGCATCGGCAAGTAATTCTTTTTCTGCTGCGGACAACCACCAAAGGAAACAAGTGAATCGAGTTGGGGTATAGCTATCCCTTTGGGAAATGGCAAAATTCCGTTCTCTCATTTTAAATGGTTAAAACGATTAATAAAAAATCAATAGTTGAAGTTGCCGGAAAAATTGAGTTGAAGCAGATGCAAAATATATATTCTTTGCCGATTAACGGCCCCCGGTTATCAAATATTTTAAAACCGTTTATACATTAACAGTTTCTTGTACACCCGGCCGTTAAACAGCTATTGTGCGGAGCCGTCTATTATGTATCTTTGCACACCTAAACCTTGTTTACATTAAGAAAAATCATCATGAAGAAAGTTACCTGTATTTTGGCCGTTTTGCTCACATTATCTGCCGGATTACCGGCTCAACCGCCAAAAGGGATGGGCAGCAGCGATCCGGAGGCAAAGAAAGTATTGGATGCAGTAAGTGCTAAATTCAAAACATTTAAAGCGGTACAGGCAAAATTCCTGTTGAAAATTGAGAATGCGGCCGGAAAAGGATTAGGAACAAAAACAGGCACTGTATTTATGAAAGGAACCAAGTACAGGGTAAGTGTAACAGGGCAGGAGATTTATTGTGATGGCAGCAATATCTGGACATACGATAAGGCGGCAAAAGAAGTAACCATAAATAAGATTGATCCTTCCGCTAATTCAATCACGCCCCAGAAATTATTCACCAATTTTTATGACAAAGATTTTTTATATAAACTGAACGGTAAAACCACGCTTAATGGCAAACCTATGCAGGAAGTGGAATTAACACCTATTGACAAAACCAAGGCTTTTCATAAGGTGCTGGTATTTATAGATAAGGCAGTGATTAGTACAACCAAAGTATTTGAGAAAACCGGTAACAGGTATACCTATAGTGTGAATAACATGAATACCAATGCCAATATACCTGATGCCACTTTTATTTTTGATGCTAAAATGTATCCGGGCGTGGAAGTGGTTGATTTGAGGTGATAATTAATTGTTTGAGGTTTGAGGTTTGAGGTTTGAGGTTTGAAGTTTGAGGTTATGGCTTTTGTTAAGTGAAAAGCCTGAGTTTTTATTACCTGTTTTGTTTAAGTAATTTTACTTTACATAAGGGATTCATTAATAAATGTAGTTTTCTTTTCTTTTTTGTATTTAAGTATTTCCCCAGCGAAAAGTTTTAACGGGCAACCCGGCCAGGTCAAGCACACGGTCGGTAACTGTGGCAGCCAGTTCCTCTATGTTTTGTGGTAAACTGTAAAAAGACGGGGTGGCCGGGCAAATGATACCACCTGCCAGTGTAATGGTTTCCATATTCCTGATATGAACCAGGTTATACGGGGTTTCCCTGGCTACACAGATCAGTTTCCTTCTTTCTTTCAATATTACATCTGCAGCCCTCGTAATGAGGTCGTTTGAAATACCCGATGCGATCCTGCCCAGAGTTCCCATGCTGCATGGAATTATGATCATGGTATCATATTTGCCTGAACCGGAGGCAAAAGAAGCGGTAAAATCCTGGTTACTATGGTATTGGAACCCGAATTTATCATAATCTGTATTTCCCAGCTCTGTTGCCCAAACCTGTTTAGCGTTATCAGTTATAACTACGGCCGTATGCCGGCAATGTTCATTTAATTGCTCAAGTTTTGTTAATAATTGCCTGGCATAGATTGAACCGCTGGCGCCGGTTATTGCTACTACAATTTTTTGCATTAATTTTCCGTTTTAAATACCTAAGCTACTAAACATTCAATTGATGCAAAAAGTTATACGTTTATTAATTTTTATTTTCCTTGCCGTTACGGTGGTTTCTTTTACGGGCCCGCAAAAGGAAAAAGTTAACTGGATCAGCCTGTCGCAGTTGAATGAATTATACAGTAAAAACCCCAAGCCGATATTGCTGGATGTTTATACCGACTGGTGTGGCTGGTGCAAAGAGATGGACCGCACCACTTACCAGCATGATAAACTGTCTAAATATATAAACGAAAAGTATTATGCTGTAAAACTGAATGCCGAATCCAGGGAAGATATCATTTTCAATAAGAAAAATTACACCTGTGCCCAGTTTGCAGAATACCTGCTGTATGGCCGTATGTCATATCCTACCACCGTATTCCTTTCGTCTTTAGATGCCCGGCCGGCTCCGCTTGCGGGATACCTGAAGGCGAAAGAAATGGAAGCACCATTGAAGTATTTTGGAGAGGGTGCATTTAAAAGCCAGACTTTCGTAGAGTTCAACAAGATCATGAAAAATGAATGGTGATAGTTAATGATCATTTGTTGATTGATGTGCATTTTAATCTTTCTGATCTTTTTTATTTTTTTAATAGCCTCGCCTGTTGTAATTGTTTTTTGTAATCCGGTGCTGTCGTTTTATTCAACTTTTCTCAATTTAATAAGGAAATGTGCCTGAGTTTTAGTTAATTGCAATACATTATAATAACATTACTAATTACTTATGTAAGTGGTAATCATTTTTATCCTAAGAATTTCTCTTCCCTCAACCATCAGATTTTTTTATCAAACTAAAACAACGTTTTATGAGGAAACTCCTGTACTTGCTATTCCTGATTTTAACTGCTTCAGGTGCTTATGCCCAAACAGACGAGAAACTGGCTGCCAAGAAGCTGATTGAAAAAAATGCGGGATCAATAGGCCTGGCTGCAGAAGACCTGGAAAATTATTCGGTGAGTAGCTCTTACTTCGATAAATCTACTTCAACCCAAATGGTTTACCTCCTGCAAACTTACCTGGGCCTGCCGGTTTATAACCAGGTAGTGGTGCTGGCATTTAAAAACGGTCAAATGATTTCAAAAGCCGGGCATTATAACCGTAGTATTGAAAAACAGGTAAATGTAAAAAATGGCGTTCCTGCCATTACCCCCGAAATGGCTGTAATGGCTGCAATAACGGATAAAGGCCTTGTTGCCAGGGAGCTACCGGTTGCTATAGACAGAAAAGACAATGGAAGAAAAGTTGAGTACGGAAAACTGGGCATTTCCAGGGAAAATATTACAGCCCAACTGATGTGGTACCCGGAAGAAAAAACGGGTAAGGTGATTCTGGTTTGGGAAATCTATTTTATACCGCAAAGTGGTTCCGATTACTGGCTGGTACGGGTAAACGCAGTTGATAATAGTATTGTGGATTCAGATAATCTAACTACTTATTGTAACTGGGACCATCCGGGCGGGCATGATGACCATTCAGCCTGTCATGTTTCAGGCAAAGCTGAAACGAACTTAATAACAGAAAACCTGTTTGATTTCAAATCAACCGCACATAAGCAGGTGCAGGCTGAAAACAGCCCGCTGATCATTAATGGAGCTTCTTATAGGGTTATTCCATTCCCTGCCGAAAGTCCGATACATCCGGGAGGGTTACCAGCCGTGGTTACTAATCCGTGGCTGTCTGCACCGGGCAATGCAACATCCCTGAAATGGCATACAGGCCTTTCCGGTACAGATTATACTTATACAAGAGGAAATAATGTGTGGGCTTATGAAGACCGGTTGGCTTCCAATATAGGATCTGTAGCAAGATCAGCCAGTTCAACCACCACGCCTGATCCGCTTACGTTCGATTTTGTTCCCGACTTTAATGTTGAACCCATACAAACCACGCCGGTGCAGAACCAGCAATTCAACATCACCAACCTGTTTTACTGGAACAATGTGATACATGATGTGATGTATCAATATGGCTTTAATGAGGTTACCGGTAATTTCCAGGATGATAACCAGGGGCGTGGCGGTGCAGGCAATGACCATGTGAATGCGGAAGCCCAGGATGGCGTTGGTACCAATAATGCCAATTTCAGCACACCGAATGATGGTTCATCAGGCAGGATGCAGATGTTCCTGTGGACTGCACCTACGCCTGACCGTGATGGTGATGTGGATAACGGCATCATCGTACATGAATATGGCCATGGTGTCAGTAACCGTTTTACCGGCGGGCCCAATATTTCTACCTGTTTGCAGAATTCAGAACAAATGGGAGAGGGCTGGAGTGATTATTATTCGCTGATGTTTACCCAGGACTGGGCAAACGCAAACCTGAATACCGGATTCAGTTCCCCTAGGGGTATTGGTACATATGCATTAAACCAGCCGATTACCGGGGCAGGCATCAGGCCGGCCAGGTATTGTACCGATATGTCCGTAAACAATTATACCTATGCCAACCTGCCATCCATGGCTATTCCGCATGGCGTGGGATTTGTCTGGTGTACCATTTTATGGGACATGACTTGGAACATCATCAACCAGGTTGGTTTTATTGGCCCCAACCTCTATGATGCCAGTTCAGGAGGTGGAAATATCATAGCCATGAAACTGGTAACGGAAGGGATGAAACTGCAGCAATGCAGTCCGGGTTTTGTGAGTGGCCGTAATGCGATTTTACAGGCAGATATGAACCTGTATGGAGGTGCTTATCGCTGCGCTATCCTGGCGGCCTTTGCCAGGAGGGGCGTGGGTGTAAACGCTTCCGAAGGCTCCACATCCAGTGTGAATGACCAGGTGGTTGACTATACCGGCGGTTCACCTGTATTGGAACTGACACAAAACGGGATGATTTCCGTACCGGGAGGACAGAACATCACCTATAATAATAAAGTAACCTCTTATTGCAATGCCATTTCCAACTATACATTAAGAGATACGTTACCCTTAACCGTTAGTTTTGTAAGCGCCACCAATGGCGGTACATATAATGCAGGAACCAGGGTGGTAAGCTGGCCGGTAAACCTGGCAGCGGATGCAACAGGGAATTATGCATTTACGGTTAATGTAAATACATCCGCTTATTTTCCGCCGCTTAACCTGATTAATGAAACGGTGCCTGCTGCAAGCATATCTGCAGACTGGACATCAGCATCCACTACAGCCAATGTTTGGACGGCACACAATGTAAGAAGTTTCAGTGCCCCCAATTCATTCTTTACACCGGATGCTTCGGTTGTGTCTGACCAAACGCTGGCAACCACCAACAGTTTCGCTTTACCGGCTGATCCGCCAATCCTTAGTTTCAGGCACTGGTATAATTCCGAATCAACCTATGATGGCGCTGTGCTGGAAATTAGTACCAATGGCGGTTCATCATGGGCAGATATCGGGGCAGCCAATTTTACGCAAAATGGGTATAATGCTACTATCAGCACTGCTTTTAGCAATCCATTAGGTGGCAGGCAGGCCTGGTCGGGTAACAGCGGTTCTTTTATTGAATCAAAAGTAAATTTGGCATCTTATGCAAACCAGCCAACAGTGAAACTGCGCTGGAGGTTTGGTTCTGATATCAGTGTGGCCGCTACCGGCTGGAATGTGGATGATATCATGCTACAAAAAATTTCAACCGTTAGTATGCGCACAAGGTTGTTTGATAATACCAATACATCTATTTATGTAGATGATACCATAGCAGTAATTACAGAACCTGTTACAACTACGTTGAATCTAAAAGTTTTCCTGCAAGGTTTTTACAGTGATATTAATACCATGCGAGCCAATTTGTTTGACCTGGGTTTGCATGCGAGCAATACAGCTTGTGACAGCATCACCGTTAATCTCTGGTCTGAAGAAACGCTTTCCAACCCATTGCCTGATTATTCTGTAAGGGCACTGTTGCTAACAAATGGAAATGCAACGGTAGATTTCCCGGGTACGGTAAGTGGTAATTCATATTACATTGCCGTTAAACACCGCAACCATATGGAAACCTGGAGCAAGTTGCCCGTTGCCTTTACTTCACCAACTACATATGACTTTACTACTTCGCTGGCCCAGGCTTATGATGATGGGGTGAATCCTTCAATGGCGTCTATGGCTGGCAGTAAGTTTGCATTCTATGGTGGTGATGTGAACCAGGATGGCGGCATAGATGCATCCGACCAGGGTGATGTGGATAATGACGTGTCACTGTTCGCATTCGGTTATAATACAACAGATGCAACGGGAGACGGATCTACGGATGCTTCGGATATGCAGGTGGTTGATAATAACCTGCCGTTGTTTTTGTTTTATGCGAGGCCGTATTAGATTGATGTAAGATGCATTAGATGTAAGATTTATGATTTATGATGTATGATGTAAGATTGAGGAGTTAAAGGATATTATTAATAGTAAACCCTGGTTAATAGCTGGGGTTTATTGTATAATTCATGTCTTCTGAAAACCTTGTATTATATGGGGGTTAATCGGTGGAAATCCCTAACAAAACTTATACTTTTTTATCCTGCTTGTTTTTTACATTTACACTATGATCAGTGTAAGTATTGTAGAAGACCTGCCGGAAATAAGAAACGGGCTGGAAAGGCTTGTAAAGGAGCAGCAGGATATGTTATTGTATTCAGTTTCTTCAAATGCAGAAGAAGCCATGCCGGAACTGATAAGAACACAGCCTTCCATAGTAATTATGGATATAAATATGCCAGGGTTGAACGGTATTGATTGTATCCGGCAGGTTAAAGACCATTGCCCGGACACTCAATTCATGATTTTTACCATTTATGAAAATGATGAAAAGATTTTTGATGCTTTGGCAGCCGGTGCCAGCGGGTATATATTAAAAAAGACATCTGCTGAAAAAATTATTGAAGCGATAAAAGAATTGTACAATGGAGGTAGCCCCATGAGCACTCCGATAGCGAGAAAAGTGATCAATCATTTTAAAGAATCAAAAAATCCCGGTCATGAAGGACTAACCAAAAAGGAAAATGAGATTCTGAATCTCTTGTCAAAGGGTTTTTTATATAAAGAAATCGCAGTAAAACTTTCTGTTTCTGTAGGTACCGTTACGCAGCATATTCATAATATCTATGAGAAGCTTCATGTAACCAATAAAACAGAAGCTATCAATAAACTGCAGCGACGTTAAAATGTAAAACCTGAAATGACCAGCAAATCATTCATTCATTTTTTTCTTGTCGTATCGGCCATATTTTCTTCATTACTTCTACCTGCGCAGTCGGTTAATAAACCTTATTTCCATTTTAAAACGTTCAATATTAATGATGGAATTATCAGTAACAACGGAACCCATGTATTCAAAGATTCAAGGGGTTTTTTGTGGATAGGAACTGACAGGGGGCTGCAACGGTTTAATGGATCTACTTTCCTTAGCTTTCGTCACCTGAACAGTGATACGAACAGTATCATAAATGAAAACATAACTTCTATTACAGAAGACAGTAAACACAATATATGGATCGCTACAATAGGAGGTGTTGCAAAATTCAATTATCAAAACGGAAAATTTACCAACTATAGTTATGTAATAAAGGAGGGAAGAAAAGAGCAAACCGGAGACGTATTCTTTGTTTTTGAAGACAGCCGGGGCCGACTGTGGGCGGGAGCAAGGCCGGGATTATATCTACTGGATACTATAAAAAATCAGTTTGTAAATATACAAGGCAAAGATGCAAATTCTTTTGTAAGAGTAAGTTCCATGGTAGAAACAGCTGCACAGGAAATTATTTTTACTGTTGTTGATGGTTTTGTTATTTTAAGTAAGGATGGCAGACAACAATACCATCATATGCCGGAACCAACGATCAGGCCCATCAATCATATTCCAGCCAACCTTGTAATGGTTTTAAAAGATTATCCTGATGAAATTTGGGTTACAGCAAACCTGAATGGTTTGTTTAAGTATGAAAGAAGTAAAAATAAATGGACAAACTACCGTTCGGGCGGGTTGTTAATTGCTGACCTGATCAGAAAGGCCTGTATTGAATGGAATAAAGATGAATGGTTATTGGGTAGCGACAATCTTTGTTTTTTTAATCATCGTACCGGTGTGTTTAAGAAGGCTTTTGAAGACAAAAAAATTAATTCCATCTCGAGTATTTACCGTGAAAGCAATGGCAACCTTTGGTTTACTTCCAATGCCGAAGGCTTAATCTTACTTGATCTTAATGCTCAGTTATTCTCATCTGTACAATATATTCCGGGAGCAGGAGCAGACAAGTTGCTGTATTACAATAAATCCATAAATGCTCTTTACGGTATGAATATTTATTTTGCGACTGGTATAGTGAAACTTGATCTTTCAAATAATAAAGTTACATATGATAGCATTCGTGGATTCACTCCTTTTGTGACAGTGATGAATAATTTTATTGCAGACAATGATACACTTTACCTTGCCATGGAAAAGGGATTTTGGCAATACGATTTAAAAAATCATAAACTTGATTCAATTCCATTTAAAGAAGGCAATTCCAGTTCGCAGCAGTCATTCTTTTTTAATCTTTGTAAATCTGGCAGTAAAATATATTTTACCGGAAAATTTGGGAATGGCGGCCCATTTGTATATGATAAGGTTACAAAATCCGTTAAAAACCTGGACCTGGTATTTAAGAATCCCGGTCACCCCAATAATTCAGGTTATTATCCCAGCAATGTAAATTCTACTGTTGCACACGGACAGGTAAATACAAAGGATCTTCCGCTTTTATATAAAAAGAACAATGATCCGTCAGTTTATGGTTTTTGTCTTGCACTTAACCGTGGTATTTTATATACCGGTATGAATTTTTCCGACAGCGTTTATACATACAATGAAATTACAGGAGTTAAAAAAAATATTGCTATTCCCCAGGATTATTCAAATGGGAAACCCTGTAATATATTAAGTATGTGTATTGATAACAGGCAAAATTTATGGTAGATCGGAAGAGCACACGTCTG
>CALKVC010000249.1 GCA_937996595.1 uncultured Chitinophagaceae bacterium | reverse complement strand
CAGCAGGTCTTCCATAGTTATATTGTTGTTGCTGCTGTGGTTGCTGTGGTTGTTGCTGCGGTAGTGTTGCTGTTGTTGTTGTCGTTGCTGTTGGCAATGCTGTCGCTGAACAGGAAAACGTCCTGGGGTACATAACTTATCTGCGACCTCAATGATTCAAGATTTATTGCAGAAACCGGTATACCATCGTAAAGAATGGAGCCTTTCTGCACATCATACATGCGCAGCAACAACTGTGCAATGGTTGACTTACCAGAGCCGGTTTTGCCGATGATGGCAATCTTGTCTCCTTTGTTTATATCAAGGGTAAAATCTTTCACCGCATTAATACCTGTATGATTGTATGTAAAATCTGCCTGCCGGAAACTTATATTTCCCTGAAGGTTAACTGACTTTGCATCCGGAGCATTTTCAATAGCAGGGCCAGTCTGCAGGAATTCATTGATCCTTTTTTGAGAAGCCGCCGCCCGTTGCGTCATACTGGCCGTCCACCCGATAGCGCTCACCGGAAAAGTTAGCATCTGTATATACATAACAAATTCTGCAATTTTACCAACTGTAGCGCCGGGAACCTGGTTAGCCACATCCAATGCGCCCACCATGATGGTTATAAGGGTGCTTAACCCAATGAGTAAAGCCATACTGGGGAAATAGATAGCTTCGGTTTTTGCCAGGCTTAAAGCATTGCTCCGGTATGCCTCGCTGTTTTTAGTGAAAAAACCGAGCATGGCCTTTTCCTGTACAAATGATTTAATAACCCTGATACCGGAATAAGATTCCTGTGCATTGGTGGTAAGGTTACTCAGCAATTCCTGTATCCGTTCACTTTTTTTGTTGATGATGGTGTTTACCAGGTAAATGGTAAGTGCCAGAACCGGTAACGGGCAAAGGGCAATGAGGGTTAGCTTAACATCGGAACGAAGCATAAAATACAAACTGAACCCGATTACGGCTGCCAGGTTTATAAAATACATGATAGCCGGGCCTGTGTACATCCGCACCCTGCTAACATCCTCAGAAATTCGGTTCATCAGGTCGCCCGTACGCTGCGACTTATAAAATGAAGCGTCCAGCGCCTGGTAATGGGTAAAGATTTCGTTTTTCTGATCAAATTCAATATGCCGGCTCATCACAATAATCGTCTGTCGCATGAGGAACATGAAAAAACCACTAATCAATGCCAGTAGAATCAGCGATACCCCCGTAAATAATACCTGTTTACTAAATGATAACGAATTGAATGTTTGTATCAGCATCCTTACGGATGCATCATAGTTACCCGTATCGTTGATTTGAGGCGTGGCTGCCCCGGTTTTTGCTTTGATGGCATAGATGACCGTATTTACAATGTGCCCGGTAAGTTGCGGTGAAAGGATCCGGAAATAATTGGTAAGTATGACAAAAATAAAACCAAGAAAAAAGCGCCAGCGGTATTTCCAGAAATACTTGTTAAGCGAAGATAAATGCGTCATCACCCAAAAATAAATAATTATTAAGTGTACGCTATATTTGATTTCCTTTGCATCGT
>CALKVC010000248.1 GCA_937996595.1 uncultured Chitinophagaceae bacterium | reverse complement strand
GTACTGAAACTCAACAAAAACAGGCACTTAACAAACAAAAGAAAGTAAATTACTTTCCGATACAAAACTTACTGAATATAAAATCCAGCAAATCTTCATTAGACACGTCACCGGTGATTTCGCCAATATGATACAGGCATTGCCGGATATCCGGCGCCAGTAAATCTCCTGAAAGTCGGTTATTCAATCCCGTTAGTATGGCCTGCAAAGTGTTCTGTACATGTTGCAGCGCTTCGTAATGCCTGGCATTGGTTACAATGCTGTTTTCCGTATCAATGCTGCCCTTTATCACTTTGTCTACCAGCGCCTGTTTCAGCAGGTTAATATGGTTTCCCTCTTTAGCGGAAATGAACAATATATCTTCCCCTGCAAATTTTTCTGCCAGTATGGTACTATCCTCCATATCGGCCTTATTGCCTACCAACAGGTAATTCGGGTTCTTTTCACTGATCAAAGCAACAGCCGCTTCCAGTTCGCCACGGGTTTCTGTTTGCACATCAAAAATATACAGAACCTCATCTGAATTACTGATCTTTTCGCGGCTCTTTTCAATACCAATCTGCTCAATGATATCGTTACTGCCATCCCTGATTCCGGCCGTATCTATCAGCCGGAACAGGATACCGTCTATATTCACTACTTCTTCTATCGTATCCCTCGTTGTACCTGCTATATCGCTTACTATCGCCCTGTTTTCATTCAATAATGTATTCAATAAGGTTGACTTGCCCGCATTGGGTTTGCCGGCAATGGCTACACTTACGCCATTCTTTATTACATTTCCCAGTTTAAATGATTGTAATAATCCGGTAGTGGTTTTACGGGCACTTTCAATCAGTTCATAGAATTTTTTACGGTCGGCAAACTCTACATCCTCTTCACTGAAATCAAGTTCCAGTTCAATCAATGCAGCAAATTGCACCAGTTCTTCCCGTAACTTTTTAAGCACCTGGCTGAATCCGCCCTTTACATTATGTAATGCAGCCTGCTGCGATGCTGCCGTATTACTGGCAATCAGGTCTGCCACCGCTTCCGCCTGCGTTAAATCCATCTTTCCGTTTAAAAATGCCCGCTGGGTAAATTCACCAGCCCTTGCCAGCCTGGCCCCTTTGTACATACAGGCTTCCAGCACCTGCTGCTGAATGTATGCACTGCCATGGCAACTGATTTCCACCACATGTTCACCGGTATAACTACGCGGCGCTTTATATAAAGAAACAACCACTTCATCTATATTTTTGCCGCCATCTTGCAACATGCCTATATGCAATGTATGAGAAGGCAATGCTAACAGGTTTTTAGCTGGGAATAATTCATTTATGATCTCTATTGATTTGTTGCCACTTAAGCGGATAACGGCAATCGCTCCTGGTCCTGCAGCAGTTGCAATGGCTACAATCGTATCATCCCAACCAGGTAATTCTTTTATCATTTTACAAATATACTCGCTCTGTAGTTTGTTTTAGCCGGGAAGAATCTTTGCCGGGAAGACGGGAAGGTTTTATTTTTTTTGACCGGGAAGATTGTTTTGCCGGGAAGTATATTAGCCGGGAAGGCGGGAAGTATGTTTGTCGGGAAAGCTGGAAGGCTTTCTGTTTGTGTTGGACGGAAAGAATGTTTTCAAAAGTTCATGATGAAGTATTATCATGCTGGTCATTTGTGTTCATTATTTCTGCACCAGAACAATAATATCACTAAAACTTCCCGACAATTAATAAAACTTTCCGTCTTTCCCGAATTAATAAAACTTTCCGTCTTTCCCGAATAAATAAATACTTCACGCCTTCCCGGCATAAATACTTACCGGCTTCCCTATAATTAAAAAACTCCCGGAAGCCCGGGAGTCAAATAATATTTAGGTCAATGTATTAATTTTCGGCTACCACAAAAGTGATCGGTTGCCTGCGGTATGCATTTACATTTCTACCATTTTGCAAAGCCGGTGTCCATTTAGGGCCTTTTTTGATAATCTTTACCGCTTCTGCTTCCATGCCATAACCATGTTTGGTTTCTGCAACCACATCACTGATACTTCCATCCCTGCTCACAATGAAACGAACAATTACAGAATAGGTTCCTTCCGGTGCACCATTGTCAATAGGCGTATTGGCATCCAGGTTATTTTGCAGGTACCTTCTCCAGGCAGATTCTCCTCCGGGGAAAGAAGCTTCAACCTCAACTTTATTGAACACTTTGTTCTCATCATCATCTT
Source organism: uncultured Chitinophagaceae bacterium (assembly GCA_937996595.1). Taxonomy (GTDB): domain Bacteria; phylum Bacteroidota; class Bacteroidia; order Chitinophagales; family Chitinophagaceae; genus Ferruginibacter. The sequence continues at coordinate 5,284 of CALKVC010000248.1, read as the reverse complement.
TCTTTGGCACTTCCACAACCTGTGTTCCTTTATCTTCTACGGGTGCCTGTACGATTTGAACCTTATTTTCACTTTCAACCGTTTTGGTGCTGATCACCTGGTCTTCTTTGATCTCTTCGATCTTTTCATCAGGTTTCACCTCTTCATCCTTAACAATTTTTGGCGGGGTGAATTTAACCTGGTTCACTTCCGGTGGCGGCGGCGGTGTTGGTGGTGGCGGTGGTGGTGGCGGTGGTGGTGGTTCATCTTTTTTGATTTCCGCCATCTGTGTATCTACAACATCAATCACTTCCTTGTTATTATTTTTATTAATCACATTAGCTGCCAGTGTTCCCAGGAAAATCAATAAAAGTACTGAACCGGTAATGATAAGAGCCTTGGTAAGTGTCTTATTATAGTTTTTCCGCAACTGGTAAGCACCATATGATTTATTCTTGCCCTCGAAAATGATATCGAGTATGTCAGCCGATAAAATCTTATTTGCGTCCATTTTTTCTTCTTTAATTAATTAGATTCAATTTTGAACCGGTTCCATTATTATTTTATACCATTTGCTAGTTCTGTTTGCTGAATCAGCATTCTCTCTGCAGGTGTAATGTCTACTTCTGCATAGTGGCCCGGAGGAACAGCAGCAATGCTCATTTCATCCAGGATATCTATAGAATTAGCGAATGTTGATGTGGAATCAGATTTAATGATATACATCAGGTCATCAATGGGTGTGGATTTTTTCTTATCCACAATAAGTTGCCTTACATCCTTAAAATTAGTACTCTTAAATTCTTCGCTAAGTTTGTCGGCTTCCAGTTGACCAAAGTAATAATATACCTGGTTTCCTTTTCCCAACAGGATGGTCATGGCACCGGAATTTTTAACTTTTAACTGCTGATCCGGATCATCCTTCGGTTCATTCATATTCATAGCCGTTGCCTGGCTCATGGTAGTGGTGAATACGAAAAAAGTGATGAGCAGGAATCCTAGGTCTACCATCGGTGTAAGGTCTACACGGGTAGATAATTTTTTTGACTTTTTGACGCCGGGCCCTTTCTTATGACCCCCGCCCGAGGTATCTATCTCTGCCATGGCTTAATTTTTTTTAACTGTTAATTATTTTTTGCTTTCAATATAAACCTCAGAACCAACCGGAACATCTTCCCCGTTCGTTACAATCCTGAATTTATAGATTTCGTTCTTCTTCAATGCCTGCTTTATCTTTTTAAATACAGGGTACATTGCTTTACTGTCGCCTTTTACCAGGAGCATCTGTTCCAGCTTTTTCTGATCTTCACCTGCATATACATTGGTAACACTGCGTAGCCAGTCTGCCAGCTCATTATTGGTGCTGTCAACCGGTATCCCGTCCATCTTTCCAGCAGGGATTTCCCGTCCTGCGGCTAATGCCGATTTCAACTGGTTGAATGGAAGACCAATGAATTCAGATTTTTTCAGTTTTGCCAGTTCGCCGGGTGAAAGACCAAGTGCCCTGGTGGCATTCACATTGTCAATGATATCGCTCTTTTTGGTGTCATCACCCAACATCAGGAATACTTTGCCTTCCTGGGTGAATGTGATGAGAATCGATTTATCGGGAGCAGCCTTACTGGAAATGGAACTCGGTGGTGTAACGGCCAGTACTTCCGGTGGTTTTTGTTTTGTTGCCAGTATGAAGAAAGTCAACAGCAAAAAAGCCACATCACACATCGCTGTCATGTCCACATTGGTACTCTTGCGTGGTATTTTAACTTTTGGCATAATTAATGATTTTGAATGTTACTTTTAGATGCATTTGCATTCATTTTCCATACATTATTTGTACAGGGAAGCAAATGTTTGTGTTAAAGTAAATCCTGATTCATCAATACCATATGTGATACCATCTATCTTAGTGGTAAAAATGTTATAAAACACAATGGCGAAAGCAGAAGTACCGATACCCAGAGCGGTATTGTACAACGCCTCGGAGATACCGATGGAAAGCTGGGCAGCAGAAGCCGCACCACCACTATCAGCACCCAGACCGGCAAATGCACGAATCATACCAATTACCGTTCCCAACAGTCCGATGAGCGTAGCTACCGTAGCGATGGTTGACAGGAATACCAGGTTCTTTTCAAGCATCGGTAACTCAAGGGATGTAGCTTCTTCCACTTCTTTTTGTATGGCCATCACTTTCTGTTCGGTGCTCAGTTCAGTATTGCTGATCATTTCCTTATACCTGTGCAGGCCGGCTTTCATTACATTGCCTACCGAACCTTTTTGCTTATCGCATTCTGCCAGCGCAGCATCAACATTCTTATTGGCAAGCTGGTATTGAACACGGCGTACGAAATCGGCATTGCTGCTTTTTCCGGAAGCTTTTGCAATAGTCAAAAACCTTTCAACTACAAATGTGAGCATGGTAAGGAAAGTACCAATTAGCACCGGTACAATGATACCTCCCAGGTACATCTTGCTTAATGCTGTTTTCGGATCATGCCTTTCCGGCCAGAATCCGCCATTTTCTGCACCTACTCCGAAATTAGAACCTGCACCCAGGCCAAATCTCCAGATAATATATCCCACTACCAAACATAAAATGGGAGCTATCAGTGAAATGATATTGCTCGATTTCTTTGCCTGAACAGAAGTAGCAGGTTTCACGGTTGCAGTTGGTCTTGTCTCTGACATAAAATACTAATTTAAATAGTTAAATGTTTATTATTTAAAATTGATGATTACGCAATTTTATGAAAAAAAATCAGTAATTGTATATATTTCAACAGGTAATGGTTTATTCAATGGGTAACGGAAACGGAGCACACAAGTTAATAAATTAATTGAATGCAGCAATCCCGGAAAATAAATTTTTAGAATTTGTTAAACAGACAGGATTAACTGGAAGATTGCTGCATGTATGCGTCACTCGTAACGTAATGCAACGATAGGGTCGAGCCTGGAAGCCTTGATGGCAGGATATAAACCGGCTGCCAGCCCTACAAAGCTGCATACAAAAATGCCGGCTATTACCCAGCCCCAGGGCACTACAAAGCCGGTTTTAAGGAGGATAGCAACGATGTTGCCGATCAGTATGCCTGAAATGATTCCAACAAAGGCTCCCATCAGGCTGATGATGACGGATTCAAAAAGAAACTGCGACCTGATATCTTTTTTGGTACTGCCCAGTGCTTTTGCCAGCCCTATTTCCTTGGTTCGTTCGTTAACCGCCACCAGCATTATATTCATCAGCCCGATTGCTGCCCCAATCAGCGTAATGAGTGCAATCCCGATGGTGCCTGTTTCCAGGAAGCCCAGGTTGGTAAGGAGAGATTCCGCTATGCTGTCGCTTTTGTCTATGTAAAAATTATCCGCATCTTTAGCTTCCAGTTTTCGAATGGGCCTGAAGGTTCCTTTCGCTTCCCCGGTGGCAACATCCATCAGTTTTATATCAGGAACCATCACAGCAATATTATAAGACGTGTTGCCGGTAGAAAATAACCGCCTGATATTGTTATATGATGTAACCACCACTTTACTGGTATTGAAAAATGCACTGGAGCCCTTGTCTTCCAGTACAGCTATTACCCGGTAAGGAATATGGTCAACATTTATGATTGCATCTATTGCTTTTGCCTTGTTATCTGGAAACAGCCGGCTGGCCACCCCGTTACCGATCATGCAAACATTGCGCCCCGTTTCAATTTCCGTTATCGTGAAATTCCTTCCGTAGGCAATATTATACCCATTCAGTTCCAGGTAATTTTCATCTCCCCCATACACATTTATTTCCGGGTTGGTTTTTCGCCTGTCGGTGTTTACCACAACACTTCCGGGGCCCCGCAGGGCGATACTCACTTTAGATTCCGGGAAATTATACCGTTCCTTGAACTGCCTGGCTTCATCATAACTGATAAGGATCCCCGTATTTGATTTACGCTCCCTCCTGGCTGATTTTTTTGACTTCGTAGCTTCGGCTCCCCCGCCTCCGCCAAAATTCATATTCCGTTCACGATAGCGGATGCTGAAAGCATTGGCACCCATGGTTGAAAAACTGGAAGTTAGGCTGTTGCTGGCTGCCTTGATAGCTGTAATGATAAGGATGAGTGCGAAGATTCCAAGCGCAATGATTACAACGGTAATGGCTGACCGCAGTTTATTGCCCTTGATATTTGTCCAGGATAATGACAGTGAATCCTTATACGTCATGTTATAATATTAACCGTAAAGATAAGAACCGCATGTTTCCGGAAAGGCAATTGTTTTACAGGCGGCAAACTGATTAATGGTACATCCAGCCCAGGATCAGTTCCGGGTATATACCCAGCACTATAATGAGTAATGCCGTAATTAAGAGCAAAAGGCTGAATCCAGGGCTTACATTGGATATTAACGGGCTTTCTGCCGAAGTGGCTTCTTTAAAGTACATGGCCTGAATTACACGGAAATAATAATAAGCGCTAACCGCTGCAAAAAGTACGGCCACAATAACTATCCAGAAATGGTTGCCGTTCTCAACAGCCGCCATCAGCATATAGAATTTGCTTTGGAAACCGGCCGTTAAAGGTATACCTGTAAGCGATAAAAGGAATATGACTGCTGTGAGGGCTACCAGTGGTTGCGATTTAGATAATCCATTAAAACCATCAATGGTATAATCTTTCATCCTTACCAGGATGGCAAATAACCCGATCGTTGCCAGGCTGTATGCCGCCGAATACAGGATAAGGCCTTCTTTGGCCCGGTCGTTCATGGCAAACAAAGCAAACATCATGAATCCAGCCTGTGCTATACTTGAATACGCCAGCATCCTTTTCACACTTTGCTGAAATACAGCAGTGATGTTTCCGATAAGTAATGTGGCCACTGTTATAAAAGCCACCAGGTTTTGCCATTGCCCATGAACAGAACCGAATGAGTTTTCAAATAATCTTACAAAAGCGAAAAAACCGGCCACTTTCACAATGGTACTCATGAACGAGGTGAAAACAGTTGGTGCCCCATCATATACATCCGGGGTCCAGAAATGAAATGGTGCCGCAGAAACCTTAAATGCCATGGCTACTACCAGTAATACCAGCCCGATAGCAATCATAACAGGTAATTTACCTGAGCCCAGCATGATATTGCTGATAAAAAATGAAGCATTGGGTGTGCCGCCGTATATAAAGGCGATACCCATCAGCAAAATCCCGGTTGAAAATGACCCCATCAGGAAATATTTGAGGCCTGCTTCATTACTTTTCAGGTTCATTTTGTCGCTGGCTGTAAGAATATACAGGGGAATTGACATGATCTCTATGCCCAGGAA
>CALKVC010000247.1 GCA_937996595.1 uncultured Chitinophagaceae bacterium | reverse complement strand
GAGTTCAGACGTGTGCTCTTCCGATCTGTCAATATAAACTTCATCTCTAATTTATTAATTTACATAACGATTTACATTATCCCAGGTTCCGCCGTTAACAACATTTTTTACTCCGTTTTGCTCCAACAGGCTTTTTGCCATGCTGCTCCTGTTACCGCTCCTGCAAAAAACGATAATGCTCTTCTTGTTTTTAAATTTACCCAACTGTGAAACGATCCTGTCTAATGGAATGTTCACCGAGCCTTTCACATGGCCGCCTGCAAATTCCCCCGGTGACCTTACATCTACCAGGTATGCGCCTTCTTCAATGAGGCTTTTCAAATCAGCAGTATTGCTGCTTCCTGCAAATAATTGTTTTAGGAAATTCATCATTTGTTGTTTTATTATTCTGAATATTTTTTTATTACTCCTACCAATCCATTCTTTTGCACCACACCGCTCTGCCGCCACAATACTTTTCCTTCTTTAAACAGGATCAATGTTGGAACGCCCTGCACCTGGTATGCAGCTGCTGCATATGGGTTTTTATCTACATCCACTTTTACGATGCTGGCCGAATCGCCTATTTCTGCTTTTACCTGTTTCAGTATGGGTGCCATCATTTTGCAGGGCCCGCACCATTCTGCAAAAAAATCTACCAGCACCGGTTTTTCAGATTGAATGAGTTCGTTAAATGTCATGTTGTGTATTTTTTTCTGATGAGGAGCCGGGCTTTCTTTTTTCCGTTTGGAACATCCCGAATAACAAACTGCCCATTACGGCTCCATATATGGTACTGTTCAGGGGTTTTGAAGTGATAGCACATGTGCCGCTTGCGCAACCTACATATTTCCAGTAGAAATATCCGGCAATGGCACCAGCCAAAGCACCTGCAACAAACAGGATATTCCTGTTAAACCACTTCTTCATAACTTATATCTTTTACGGAAGTTTTTGATTCATTCCTAACCGGTGCACTACATCCATTTACGCCGCAACAACCGATATTGAATAATGCCATGCCAGTGAACGCCAATCCCGCCAGTGCGAATAGAACATCCCTTGCCATGATTGCCTGTGTTGTTATTGCTATACCGGCAATCAGCCTTAGCAACCTCATCAAATTCCAATTACTTGTTACTGTCCTGATCATGCATCTTATTTGTACAAAATTACTTTCAGAAAAGGCTTTCCTGGGTAACAAAGGTTACAAACCGGGTAATCAATCAGTATAACCGCACCCGGGAATGCGAGGCTAATGAAGTATTATAATCCTGTTAACAATTGAATAGTTACCTGTTGCTGAATGCATAGCACCTAATGATTAATATTGTGGGATACAGGCAGCAGACTTCCACCAGGTTTTTTTGGTGCAGCACATCCTGGTTTGCGCTAAAATACCAGCCAATGCTGTAATAATGGCGGCAAATATCAAAGAATTTGATAATCCTGCCTTGTTTGCAAAAAAACTACATAATAATGCACCGGCTACATATCCGCTATCGCGCCATAACCTGAATAAGGCGAGGCTTTGCGCCCGCTGGGAAGGATGTGAATTTTCTGCCACCACAGTCATGAAATTTGGATAAACCATCGCGGTTCCAAATCCAAGTAAAATGGAAGCGGTTATAAGCAAAGGCATTGTGCCCGCAATTGCCAATATGGAAATGGCAATGGCTTGTAACAGCATACCTGATGTGATTACCTGCTTTTTGCAATAATGGTCACCCAGCACCCCGGTAAATAATTGTGAAACGCCCCATACAACCGGATAAATACCTGCAACTATCCCTACCTGTGATATTGAAAAGCCTTTTTGTAATAATAAAATGGGAAGCACTACCCATACAACCGCATCATTCATGTTGTTAACCAATCCGTTTAATGAAACAGTGCTCAGGTTCTTATGTTTCCAGGTAACTTCCTTCCAAACAGAAGTAAATAAAGGTAAATTGCTTGTTTCCACTTCCTTCTTTACAAAACTTCCCGTGTCTTTTACAAAAACCAGTGACAATACAAATCCTGCAACGGCGAAAACGATGGCGGGTAAAAACGGAAAGTAAGCATATCCGTACTTTGCGGCTATTTCTGCAGCCAGCCAGGCCGCCAGTCCTACAGAAAGATAACCTGCAAATTCATTGATGCCCATTGCCAAACCCCTGTTACGCGATCCTACAATATCTATTTTCATGATAACGGTAGCACTCCATGCAAAGCCCTGGTTTATTCCTAATAAAATGTTGGCAGCAATAACCCAATTCCATCCAGGTGCATACATCAGCATGAATGGCACCGGTAATGCTGCCAGCCATCCTATTAACAGTATATTTTTGCGAGTGGTACTTACTGCTAACCTGGCAACTATGTAATTACTTAATGCTTTTGATATACCAAAAGCCGCTATAAAGGAAAACAAGGCAGCATTGATCTCTAACCCAAACACCGTTTTTCCAAAATCAGGCAGGATTGCTCTTTCAATACCTATCATGGCTCCTACAAATGCATTTACCAATACAAGTAAGCCAAATTGATATTTATTTTTAAGCAGGCCCTGCATGGAATCAGTTTTTTTTGATATACACTTTAAGAATTCGGCTATTGGCCATGCTTTCTTTTCCGGTGTTTGAAAAGAAAATATTCCGGTCGCTGCTATTTATTCCGCCTACAATATACCCTATTTCGTATTCTCCTGTTCCTAACATTTGAAAATCGGCCATTCCGTCCCTGTATAAAGTTACATCAGGCTTAAAAATAAATTCTGCAGCAGCTCCCAGGTAACCCGGCATGGCGACCGGCAGATATGATTCATACACTTTGCCATCCTTACGCGTTATTAAACTGATTGTTTTAGTAAATGGCACATCCTCATTTGAAATAATTTCACCGTTATCATCCGGATAATATTGTGCTATCCCACCAAAAAAAACAGTATACATTGTACGGGATCCATTATCATATAATGGCAGCACTGCACTATGATAATGGTTGAAACGCTGTTTAAATGAATGATTTACTTTGTAGGCACCATCAGCTATATCAACAAAGTCTGTAAAAGGAAGGTCTTTATCATATTGAAATACTCCGGAAAAAGCAGTGTATCCAAATTCCCCATCATCAAACACCTGCGGAACCATGTTATAATCTCTCCTGTGTAAATGAATACTGTCCCTGATAGCCCTGTAGTTTTTTATTACAGGTGAATCATGCTCAACTGAAACACTGAATTTCCTGATTTCATTGGAATATTGTTGTTCAAACCCGGGCCCATGGTCTGGCCCCATTGGATTATACATCCCGTTGAACCTTTGGCCACCCACCAGTAACAATGTATCATCCACTTTACCAAGCCTTCCACCGGTAACAGCCATACGCTGATCTTTTACCTGTACAATGGCATTGTTTGCCTGCTGGTTGTTTATGACCGCATGTATTAATGCATCAACTTTTATAACAACCAGGTAAGGATACGTAATGTGATCATCTAACGTTTTGCTATACCCGTAACCGCCTGCCAGGATCAGATTATTTTCTACCTGTATAAATTCCATATTGGTGCTCTGCAGTTGTTCCTGCAAATTCACCGGTAAATGTTCCATGGATGCTTTCCAAACTTTTTTTTCAGTTGGATCTACAACATAAAAATGCCTGTTTTGCCCTGCTTCACTAAAAGATGCCCAGGGTTGCCTTCGGTGCAATCCATCAATCCTGCCGCCTACCAGCAGCCATTTATGCTCCCAGGTTGCAAAAGCAAACGATTGCAAACCGGGTAAACCATCTATTTCTAGATGTTCCAGCCGAATGGAAAATGGGGCAGCCTGATTTTTCTTTTGTGCAAAAGATGCAACAGAAATGAATACTAAAAAAATGGATAAGAAAAAGCGTAAACTCATGTTTATTTCATTAATTACAAGCACTAAAGAAATAAAGCACTATATCAAGATGTAAATTAGTGCCTGCCAGGGCCAGATAACGTAACATTTGTTATACCTGCATATGACCGTACGGCCGTATTACTCTTTAACAAATTTGTTAGACTGAACCTTGTCATTAATCGTGGTTTCTATGAAATAAACCCCTGCAGGTAAAGCAGATACATTGATATTCAATTGCCTGGAAGTTATTTTCTCAAATTGCGAATAGAGAATATTTCCTTTAAGGTCAATGATCTTTACTACTATTTGCCCCTGCATATCATTAGTTAATTCAAGTACCAGTTTTTCACGTACCGGATTTGGGTAAACCAGTATCGGTTCCTTACCTGCTTCAAAACGTACAAGTATTACGGTTGATAAAGCAGATTTTCCATCTTTATCAACCTGGCGCAGCCTGTAATAATTAAAACCATTTACAGGATTTTCATCAACATAGCTGTATGCAGAAACAGTACTCCCGTTGCCGCTAGCTTTAATACTTGCCAGTGGCACGTAATCAGTAGCATTTGCAGAACGTTCCGGAATGAAATGTGAATTATCCTGTTCCCAGGCTGTTTTCCATTCCAACAAAATACCGCTGCTTACTTTATTTCCACGGAAAGATAACAGGCTTACCGGAACCGGGCCTGATTGTTTGACGAGGTATACTTTAAATATGGTATTAGCTGCTGAACTTTGCGTTCCGTTATTGACAAAGAAAATATTGGGCGCCGTACTTTGAATACCACCAACCAGGTAACCTGCCAGCACCGTATCAGTATTAATATCATTAAGCCTGATCACTTCATTAGCATATAATGGCATGTCATGATTCAGCATAAATTCGGCTCCCGAACCAAGTAATCCGGGTAAATCGCCAACCCTGGTTTCAGTCATCGCTCCGGAAGCATCACGGGAAACCCTGCCGATGGTGCTTACAAACGGTACAGCGTTGTCCTGTTCCAGGTTTCCACCTGCATCGTAATAAAACTGTGCCATGCCTCCCAGGAAAAAACTGTGCATGAGGTTAGCTGCTGAATCATATACAGAAAATTTGCCGCAATGATAATGGTTCAATAATTGATTGAACAAAGTATTAGGCGTATAGCCGACCGTATCTATATCAACCGAATTAAGAAATGGAAGATTAGCTGCCGTCTGAAACACACCTGAGAATGCGGTATATCCCAATTTCCTGTCGGGAAATACCTGGGGCGCCATATTATAGTCACGCCGGTGCAACTGTGCTGCATCGGTTATGCTTTGCTGATAGTTCATTGACAACGATACACCATCGTCTGCCAGTTTGAACTTTCTAACCTGGTTACTGTATTCCTGTACAAATGATGGCCCGTTGTTCGGATTATACCTTCCGTCGAAACGCTGTCCTCCCACCATGATGAACATATCTCCCAGTTTTGCCATCTGGCCGCCGGTGAGGGCAAAATAATTATCCGACAGTTGCCTGAAATAAGAATTGATTGCATTCCCCGTAATCACTGCCTGTATCAATCCCGGCAGGTCTACCACTACCAGGCTGGCATAGGTCTTATGATCTGAAGCAGCCACACTGTAGCCATAACCACCGGCAATGTACAGTTTACTGCTGTCGGAACAAAAGAGCATATTGGTCGACTGAAGCTGGTCGCTGAGGTTAACCGGCAACGATGTAACCAGTGCAGACCATACCTCTTTTGTGACCGGGTCAACTACAAAAATCTTTGTATTGTTATTTATACTTAGAAATGATGAATTGGGCTGACGCTGGTGCAGGCCATCTGTACGCCCGCCGATAAAAACCCACTTTCCATTATACTGTGCAGCGGCAAATGATTGCAGCCCGGGTAATGCAGGAATAGCATACGGTTCTGTAAAAACCGTAACATTTACCTGGCTGGATACCGCAGTATTAAGTAATAGCAACAGGCAAAAAAGAAGTATGCTTTTCCGGTTCATTGTTAAAACAATATCAGTTTTCAAAATTATGAAAGTGCTTATATTTTATCAAGGGCTTGTTCCAGGTCCCATATGATGTCTTTATGGTTTTCAATTCCCACACTTAGCCTTATCATTTTCTCTGTAACTCCAAGCCTGTTCTTCTCTTCGTCCGGCACATCGGCATGCGTCATCGTATATGGGTGTTCTGCCAGGCATTCTGTTCCTCCCAGGCTAACAGCCAGTTTAATATGTTTCAGGCTATTGAGAACCCTGAAAGCTTCCTTTTCTTCCCCTTTGATGTTGAAACTGACCATGGCTCCGTTACTGAGGCACTGGTCATTAAAAATATGCAATTGATCCGGATTATTCTTCCCGGTAAATCCAAGGTAAAATACTTTTTCAACCTTAGGATGTTCGGAAAGGAATTTCGCCACTTTTTCTGCATTCAGTGCAGCGGCATCCATCCTTATTTTCATGGTTTCCAGGCTCCTCATGAGCAACCAGCTTGTATGAGGGTCCATCATGGTACCGAAAAAAGTACGGCTTTTCTTTATCTGTTTAATGATCTCCTTACTTCCCACTGCGGCCCCGGCAATCAGGTCGCTGTGGCCCCCAATATACTTGGTGGCAGAATATAACACGATATCGGCTCCATGTTTCAGCGGATGCTGCCATAAAGGCCCCATGTATGTATTATCAACGGCAAGGAGTATACGCTTTTCGGTTGTACTGAATGCAGCGGCTATTTCACTGCACATCTTTATGTCTATAAGGTCATTGGTAGGATTGGCCGGTGTTTCAATATAAATCATTTTCAATTTTCCGGCCGCTTTGTTCGTTTCAATAAGTTCCATTATCTGTGCTTTACTGTCGCCTGCCGTAAACCCGATGGCAGTAACGCCCCAGTTATCAAGCATATAATGAATGAACTTATGAGTGCCGCCATAGATAGGGTTGCTGAAAAGCAATATGTCACCGGGTTTAAGGAAACTAACCATTGAAGTGGCGATGGCGCTCATCCCACTGGAAAAAACGGCTGCTGCTTCTCCTCCATCCCAAATCTTTAACCGCTCTTCCAGGATTTCCATATCCGGGTTATTGATACGGCTGTAAATGAGCCCCATTTTTTCTCCTTCATGGCCGGGTTTTCCGTGTGCCATTTCAAAAAATGCTTTCCCTTCTTCGGCAGTTTTGAACACAAAAGTGGAAGTTTGAAAAACCGGGCATTTTACAGCGCCCTCGCTTAATGCGGGATCGTAACCGTAACCCATCATCAGGGTTTCGGGTGCAAAATTGTTATAACTCATAAAATATGGTTTTTACAAAGCTGCTCTTTTTTAAACACGAAAAAAATGACTTTTGTTACATATGAAATAGACTTTCATCAGTAACTGAAAATAAATCAAAATTTAAGGAAATAAGGAGGCTGGATAAAGCTGAAGATAAAAAACAGAAGTAATGTAGTATCTAATCAATGAATGATACAAAATAAACCAGCAGCAAGCTGATAAACTGCTGCGGGAAAATAAATAATATTAGTACTTTACGAGTTGTGTCATTATATATTCCAATATTACTTGCATTTTATTAAAAAAATAGATTTTTACTTTTTTGCTTGCCCAAAAAAGTAACAAAAAAGGGCACCCGCAATCGATTACATCCCGATTGCGGGG
>CALKVC010000246.1 GCA_937996595.1 uncultured Chitinophagaceae bacterium | reverse complement strand
GAGATGGACAGAATCAATAATTGCCTATTTTTGCGCAAACAACATGCTGATGAACAGACAAAAAACATTCGGTTTAATTATTGCTGCCATTCTGGTGCTGGCCGCTGCTATCTCAAGGGTAATCATGTATCCGGATAATTTCAGCCCGATCATAGGAATGGCCATATTCTCCGGCGCCATATTGCAGGATAAGCGCCTGGCTTTTGCTTTACCGTTATTTGCCATGTTCTTATCAGATATCATGTTTGAAGCCTTTAACATTGCACCGGGCTTCTGGGGCTGGGGACAGTTGGTTGGATACGGTATACTGGCACTGATAACCATTATCGCCTTTAACTTAAAAAAAATCAATGTAAGGAATATTTTCGCCTATTCCATCATGTCATCTGTCCTTTTCTACCTGTTGTCTAACCTCTCTTTTTTCTTAATTGATAATCCTGTTTATCATACATACACCCAGGACTCTAATGGATTTATACAATGTTATGTGCAGGCCCTGCCGTTTTTACGCACCAGCCTGGTAGCCGACCTGGTTTATAGCGGTATCTTATTTGGCGCTTACTATGCCATCAATAATATATTTATTAAAAAAAGGGCCATCGCCTGAGCGTAACTTTCATTTAGAATATTGAATAAAGTGGTTGGGTTGTTTACAGTTGGTAAACCATTCAACCACTTATCCTTTGTGCCTGTTCTTTTCCGCCTATTTACATACATTTGCTATCAAATGATTTATATGAAAAAGCTTATTGTAACTGCCCTTGCAGCCTTATTTCTTTGCTTCCATTCTTTTGCCGATGAAGGCATGTGGCTTCCGCAACTGCTGAAAGCCCTTAACGAAAAGCAAATGAAAAAGCTGGGTATGAAAATAAGCGCATCCGATATTTACGATATCAGTAAAGGAAGCCTGAAAGACGCTATCGTAAGTTTCGGCGGATTCTGTACAGCCGAAGTCATTTCCGACAAAGGATTGATCCTTACCAATCACCATTGCGGGTTTGATGCCATACAAAACCACTCATCCGTTACCAATAATTATATCCAAAACGGTTTCTGGGCCTATAACTATGGGCAGGAACTGCAGAACCCGGGCTTATTCGCCACATTCATCGTGCGCATTGAAGAAGTTACCAAACAGGTGTTTGCCGGAGTAAACAAAAACATGAATGAACAGGAAAGGCAAAGCCAGGTAGATAAGAATATCAGCCAGCTGAGAAAAGATTATAAAAAGGAAAGCTATGAAGACCTGATTATCCGGCCATTTTTTGACGGTAACAAGTACTATCTTTTTGTTACTGAAACCTATAAAGATGTGAGGCTGGTTGGCGCTCCGCCTGCTTCCATCGGCAATTTCGGAAAGGATACAGACAACTGGATGTGGCCCAGGCATACCGGCGATTTTTCCATGTTCAGGATTTATGCAGGCAAGGATAATAAACCGGCTTCGTTTTCACCGGACAATGTGCCATACAAACCAAAACGTTCGTTGAAAATTTCAATGGATGGAATGAAAGATGGCGATTTCACGATGGTATTCGGTTTCCCGGGAAGAACAAACCAATACCTGAGCGCAGCAGCGGTAAAACAGGTGATGGAGGTGAGTGATCCAACAA
>CALKVC010000245.1 GCA_937996595.1 uncultured Chitinophagaceae bacterium | reverse complement strand
AAGATAGAATAATCACAAAAATTAAAATTCTTGTATACTTCAGGGCGCGGAACAATCATTGAATAAATTGATTCCAATGTTGTTATTTGTAATTTAATGAGAAGTAGAAATTAAGAAACAGAAAGATAAAGGAAAAGAGAAAGAAAAATTTCCAATACTGGCTTTCCCTTTCTCTTTTTCATTCTGTTTCTACTAAGTGCGGAAGAGGAGATTCGAACTCCCACACCCTTTCGGGCGCTACCACCTCAAAGTAGTGCGTCTACCAATTTCGCCATCGCCGCATAAAGTGTGCAAATGTAAAATTAAAAATCTTTTGAAGAATAAAATAATATCATTTTTAAAAGCCGGGGATCGTTCTGAAAAAACCGGTTAGCAGCTAATATGAACAAATCTGTTTCATTTCTTTAGTAAAATCCTGAAAGTGGTTCCCTTACCGGGTTCGCTCTGTTTTACGAATAATTCTCCGCGATGGTATTGTTCTATGATCCGTTTGCTTAATGAAAGTCCCAGTCCCCAACCGCGTTTTTTTGTTGTAAAGCCGGGTTTAAAAACATTGGCCAGGTTTTTCTTGCTAATCCCTTTTCCGGTATCGCTAACATCAATCACCACCTGGGTAGCTTCATTCCTTATTAGGATATTGATGTCTCCGTGCCCTTCCATGGCATCCAGTGCATTTTTCAGGAGGTTTTCTATCACCCAGTCGAATAGTGGTGCGTTTATCAGGGCAGTTATATCGTCATGCCCTTCATCATTCACCATGAAACTTACCTTGTTTGGTGCTCTTCTTTTAATATAGGAAACCATGTCTTCTACCTGCTTAACGATATTGGCTTCTTCCAGGTGCGGCGTGCTGCCAATTTTTCCAAACCGGTCGCTAACCAGTTTCAGCCGTTCCACATCTTTGCTCATTTCCTGCACAATTTTAGCTGAAGTGCCGCTTTCTTTTAGCATCTCAACCCATCCCGCCAGCGAAGAAATAGGGGTGCCTAACTGGTGTGCGGTTTCTTTTGCCATGCCGGCCCACACCTGGTTTTGCGTGCTTTTATTCCGGGTGCTGATGGCAATGAGCGTAACAATAATGAACAGGGCCACCACGATCAGTTGAACGATGGGGAAATACCTTATCTGCTTCAATAAAGTTGATTCACCGTAATATAACAGGTTGTTCTGATGCTGATCGAACGGGTTTTTCCATATAATCGGTTTATTACGGGCCTTGAATTCGTCCAGTTTGTCTGTCAGGTAGTTTTTGTTATGTGCAATTTTAACAGAATCAAGGTTGTAATGGTCTAAGATGCTGTCGTTTTCATTAACGGCAATCATCGGTATATCCTTGTTGTTTTCGGTAAGTATCCGGCTGGAAAGGTTTGTTTGCGGGCTGTTGGAATTGCTTACTTCGTTTACTGCTTCCACCCATTGTTCTATTTTCTGTTTTTCTTCCCTGGCTATTTTTTTGGCAAGGAAGTTTGAATAGAAAAGGCTTACCGTAACAATGGCAATGGCAACCAAAGCCAGTACCGTACGCCAGTTTAATAATTGAGGAAACATATGTAAATGTAAAATGTAAAATGTAGAATGTAAAATGTAAAATGGTTTATGTTTGTATAAATTGTAATTAAAGCTACATAGTAGTACTGCCGATGAACGGATTGCGACGCAACAATGATGAAGCGATTGATACCGCAGGTACCAAAATTAACCCGTTGGTGGCGGTAGTCATTCTTAACTGGAACGGTAAAAATTACCTGGAACAGTTCCTCCCGTCTGTGCTTTCATCAACCTATCAACATCTGCGTGTAATCGTAGCCGATAATGCATCAACCGACGATTCTGTGAACTTTGTCAGCCGGCATTTCCCTTCAGTGGAGATCATCCGGAATGATACGAATGAAGGATTTGCCAAAGGATACAATACGGCGCTGAAAAAAGTGGAGGCCGATTATTATGTTTTACTGAACAGCGATGTGGAGGTGGATAAAAACTGGATTGGCCCCGTGATCAGCCTGATGGAATCTGATAGCAGCATCGCAGCCTGCCAACCCAAGATATTATCCTATTATCAAAAGGATTTCTTTGAATATGCAGGAGCTTGCGGCGGATGGATCGACCGGTTTGGATATCCATTTTCCAGGGGCAGGGTATTTGATATCTGTGAAAGGGATAAGGGCCAATACGATACGGCAGCAGCCTGTTTTTGGGCCAGTGGTGCCGCTATGTTTGTAAGGGCTTCCTGCTATCATGAAGTTGGCGGACTGGATGAATATTTTTTTGCGCACCAGGAAGAGATTGATTTTTGCTGGCGGTTGCAGCATAAGGGATATAAGGTTTTTGTACAACCGGCATCTGTTGTTTTCCATGTTGGCGGCGGCACTTTGCCCAAAGGCAACAGCCGTAAAACCTATCTTAATTTCAGGAATAACCTGATCATGATGTACAAGAACCTGCCCGGGTTTTCCGCCTGCCTCAAGTTGCCGGTACGGATGGTATTGGATGGAATTGCAGCCATGAAGCACCTCTTGCAGGGCGACACTGGATTTTTCAAGGCCATTTTAATAGCACATGTTCATTTTTGGAAATGGGTATTTACTGTTAAGAAAATAGATTACGGTATTGGAAAGAAACAGCGGTATTTTCCGGGTATGTACCATGGCAGTATCGTTTGGCAGCATTTTATCAGGAAGAAAAAGGCCTTTTCAGAAATTATTGGCCATAAATAATTTTTTTTATTGGTAAGCCCTTATTTTTGCACGGAAAATCAATTAAATATGCACCAGGAAGTTATAGATAACACCCATAAGGATTTCGCCCATAACTGGGTTTCATCATCCCGTTTTATCTGGTTTTGCCAGGTTTTCCTGATTATTGCCTTTGTGCTGGGTGGATGCTACAGTTTATACCAGAACAGGTATAAAGGTAAACCGGAAGTGGTTGTGCCAGAAAACACCTTGTACAATCCCAAGTACAAATAATTTTTTTGTATTAATAAGGTAACATCCCTTATTTTTGCACTCCTGAAAAAGGAAAGTTCTTTAATATTTTATGTGATAAGTAATTACGGGAAGTCTGCGTAAAAACCTTTTACATAAGCAATCATGCGGAA
>CALKVC010000244.1 GCA_937996595.1 uncultured Chitinophagaceae bacterium | reverse complement strand
AACTATTCGGCATTTACAGTTTTCCGCAGGTGCACCAGATGATCAGCAGCATTGAAGGCAGGGTTGACCTGCAAACCGGATGGACGGATATTATCAAAGCCTGTTTCCCGATGGGATCCATGACAGGCGCCCCCAAGAAAAAAGTAATGGAACTGATTGATAAATATGAGCAGTTTCCCCGGGGCCTTTTTTCCGGTTCCATCGGTTATGTTACACCAGGTAAAGATTTTGATTTCAATGTGGTAATCAGGAGCCTGATGTACGACAGCAGTAAAAAGCTGGTATCGTGTAAAGCCGGTGGTGGCATTACATTCAACAGTGATATAGATAAAGAATATGAAGAGAGTTTGCTAAAGGCTGAGGCGATTATGAAAACACTGGGGAGGTTAGATGAATGATCTTAGATTTTTGATGTATGATGTGTGATGTGTGATGTATGATGTATGATATTTTGATTTTAGAGAAAGCAGGTTGAGCGGGCATTATTTCCGCTTGCTTTTTTGCGGGTATTCGGTCCTGTTATTGGGTATGTCGGTATCATCCAGCAGTAACTGCACACATTCGTTCAAAATCTGGTATTTAGTGGCCAAAAACTGTTGCATCTTATCTGCCGGAAGCAAAAGGTCGTATTGCCCGTTTGCCGATAACTTGGCATCAAAGGATGGATTATACCGGTTAAACTGGGTTATATCCATTCCCAGGTTTTTAGCTATGATTAAAGCATTATATTTTCCCGAAACAACCTGTGTTTCTGCATTCGCTTTTTCTTCTTCACTAAGAACCGGGTAATTATTATACGGGTCTCCGGCTCCGGGTATGGCCGTGAATAATCCTTTGCTATTAAGCGTTTGAAGGTTATTACTGTTATTCTCCATGATGTAATGGGTAGCAATGAATTTCTTTACATGGTTCCTGCTTTCTTCCGGAAGGTAGTATTGTAATGACCAGAAATTCTTACTGCCGCTTCTTTTCATAGCATCATACACCCTGCCCGGGCCGCCATTATATGCGGCAATTACCAGCAACCAGTCGTGCATTTGCCTGTATAACGTAAGCAGGTAACGGGCTGCGGCATGCGTACTTTTTATGTAATCGCGCCGTTCATCATACCCATTATTTACAATCAATCCATAATCACGGGCCGTATAAGGCATAAACTGCCAGGGACCGCCTGCCCCGGCCCAGCTGGTAGCACCCGTATTGAGGTTACTTTCAATTACAGCCAGGTATTTTAATTCACGCGGTAATCCATACTGGGCAAATATGCGGTCTATCAGGTTGAAATAAGGAACACCCCAGCTTTTCATCTTTACCAGGTTACCGGAATGAACCCTTAAGTAATCCTGCATATAATTTTCGGCAAAAGGGTTCACCTGGCTTGAATAGGGCAAGGTGGAATTATAGCTGTATTTTGAAAAAAGGCTTTTAAATCCATACCGGGTCTGCTGGCTGATATATTGCACTTTTTCGGCCTGGGGGGCCTGCTTTGATTTGATTATATCTTCAATAAGCGCATCATCTGCAGCATTTATTTCACGGGTGGTATCTTCTACAGGGGAAATGGGTTCCTGCTGCATTTCGTTCTGCCAGCGGTTTGCTGCCAGGGCAGGCAGCCAGACAAACAGGGAAAATGCGGTAATGTAGATTATTCTTTTCATCAATGCATCAATTCTTTGCTGAATCCTGAAGCCCGATCAATGTATCGGCCAGCTTCAGCAAAGTTAATTCATCCTGTTTATTCACCATAACCTGTAAGCCGAAAGGCATGCCGTTGCTGTGTTTATACAAGGGAACTGCAATGGCGGGTATACCGGTTAAATTTGCAAAAACGGTAAAAATATCTGCCAGGTAAACGGCAATCGGATCCTTATCTTTTTCACCCAGCGGATAAGCCGTAGTAGGGCTGTTTGGTAAGATAACAGCATCGTACCTGCTGAAAATCAGCGAAATATTATCTACCAACATCCTCCTTACCTTCTGTGCTTTATTAAAATAAGCATCATAGTACCCGGTACTTAACACATAGGTGCCCAGCATGATGCGCCTTTTAACTTCGGCACCAAAACCTTCACTCCGGTTCTGCATATAAAACGATGTTAAATCTTCGGCAGGCTTATTGCTCCTATGGCCAAACCTGATTCCATCATAGCGGGAAAGGTTGCTGCTGGCTTCTGCAGTTGTAAGTACATAATATGCGGGAACAATATAATCCAGCAGGTGAAAATCTGTTTCTTCCACCTGGTGGCCTTCATGGCGAAGCGCCTGGATGGTTTCAAGTATGTTGCCTGCAATTTCTTTATCCAGTAGTGGGTGATTGATCATCTGCCTGAAATAACATATCCGGTATTTCTTTTTCTGTACCTGGTTATATGCACTGAATGGGATTACAGGCATTTCCATGTTCATGGTACTGTCGAATGAATCAGGTTTGCATATTACATCCAGCACGAGGGCCACATCACTTACCTGTTTTCCAAAAATACCTATCTGGTCAAAAGAAGATGCATAAGCGAGTAACCCATACCGTGAGACTCTCCCATATCCGGGCTTGATCCCGATGATACCGCAAAAATCGGCGGGTTGCCTTACCGAGCCGCCTGTATCGCTTCCGAGGCTTACCATGCACAATCCGGCCTGAACCGCAACAGCACTCCCTCCGGATGACCCGCCGGGAACCATATTTTCACCAATGGCATTACGCACCGGTCCATAAACTGAATTTTCATTGGTACTGCCCATAGCAAATTCATCGCAATTACAATTACCGATGATGATCGCATCTTCATCCAGCAATAACTGAACGGCTGTTGCATGATACATGGAAATAAACCCTTTCAGTATAGCAGATGAAGCGGTTACCGAATGTCCTTTATAACATATCACGTCTTTAATGGCAACAACCACGCCATGCAGTTTTTTCATGGGTTCGCCAGCCTTTCGCCTGGCGTCTAAAGCCGCTGCTTTATCCATCGCTTCTTCTGCAAATACTTCAACAAAAGCATTCAGTGAACCATGTTTTTCAATATTTACAAGGAAATGAGAAACCGCCGTACGGCAGTCTGTTCTGCCTGATTTCAGGTCCTCATGGTACGCTCCTATATTTTGGTAGTTGAACATATGCTGATGAACTGTGCCTTTATCAAACAATCAGCCGAAGTGTGCAACCCGTTTGATCTGAAGACCCTGGTGTTACACCCTTCGGCTGAATATCTTTTATTTACCTGATTATTGAGAAACCTGTTGTTGCTTTCCCGGATCCTTTTCCTTCATTCCTTCTTCTATCTCACTCTTTACATTCGATTTGGCATCGTTGAATTCACGGATTCCGCGGCCAACACCCCGCATCAGTTCAGGAATTTTCTTCCCGCCGAACATCAGTAAAACAACAAGGATGATCAGTATCCATTCACTGCCGCCCGGCATTGAAAAAAGCATGATTGAGTTTACACTTGACAGTATCATAGTTATGATTTGAAATGCAAAGATATATTTTTTTACCCAGCCATAGAGGTATATTTTGGCAAAGCAGCATGTAAACAGGCGCATTTCCAACAGTTTAACAACCCTGCTAAAAAGCCCTTTTCAGAATCATATGCTGCCTTTAACGTAATAAGATGGCACAAAAAAAGCGGAAATGATATTTTTCCGCTTTTAACCAGTATGTTAAATATTTTATCTGCTGATATATTACTTTGCTTTTGCAGCAACAGCCATTCTTTTTTCCTTGATACGGGCACTCTTACCACTCCTTTCACGCAGGAAATAAAGTTTTGCACGCCTTACACGGCCAACCTTATTCAACGTAATGCTTTCAATATTTGGCGAAAAAAGAGGGAATAAACGCTCAACTCCTACACCATCACTCATCTTACGTACGGTGAAGGTAGCGGTTGCCCCTGTTCCCTGGCGCTTGATTACATCGCCCTTGAAACTTTGGATACGCTCCTTGGTTCCTTCAATAATCCTGTAATTTACAGTGATGTTGTCTCCTGCCTTAAATGTTGGAAGCGTTGCTTTTGTTGTAAGCTGCTCATGAACAAATGTAACTGCGTTCATATTCTTTAATTTTAACGGACGGCAAAGGTAAGGGTAAAAGTTTGAAGTTTGAAGTTTATCGTTTAAAAGTTTTTTAAGATTGGCTAACTTTTCCTGTTAATGCAGCTTTCAAGTTATTGAAGATACTTTTCCAGCAAAAAACACCTGCAACTGTTCAATTTTCAATTAAAACAGGTTACTGGTGATATGTAAACTGTCAAAAAAAAGTATAATCGTATTAGATTAACCCCAGTAACTGATATTACACATTTTCCATATTTAATAATCCCTGTGGCTAAGATGACATCTGATTAGCGGGCTATGTTCACCGCCCGTTTTTCGCGTATTACCGTAACTTTTATCTGGCCGGGGAAAGTCATTTCTTCCTGTATTTTCTGGGCTATTTCGAAGCTTAGTTTGTCGCTGTCGCCGTCTGTAACCTTATCTGCTTCCACAATCACCCGCAGTTCGCGGCCGGCCTGTATAGCATAAGCTTTTTCTACGCCAGTGTAGGCCATTGCCAGGTTTTCCAGGTCTTTGATACGCTGGATATACTGCTGCATGATTTCACGCCTGGCTCCGGGACGTGCGCCACTGATGGCATCACAAGCCTGGATGATGGGTGAAATAACATATTGCATCTCCATTTCATCGTGGTGAGCACCGATGGCATTCACCACTGCCGGGTTTTCACCATATTTTTCCGCCAGCTTAGCTCCCAGCAGGGCATGGCTCAACTCTGTTTCTTCATCCGGAACTTTTCCAATATCATGCAACAAGCCGGCTCTTTTGGCCAGTTTTGGGTTCATGCCTAATTCTGCCGCCATTATGCCACAGAGATTGGCGGTTTCACGGCTGTGCATCAACAGGTTCTGGCCATACGATGAACGGAAACGCATCCGGCCTACCATACGAACCAGTTCTTTATGTAACCCATGAATTCCAAGTTCAATGATGGTTCGCTCCCCTATTTCCATTACCTGGTCTTCCAACTGGCGCTTCGTTTTTTCAACCACTTCTTCAATACGTGCCGGGTGGATTCGGCCATCGGAAACAAGCCTTTGCAATGACAAACGTGCCACTTCCCTTCGCAATGGGTCAAAGGATGAAAGAACGATGGCTTCCGGCGTATCGTCAACAATCAGGTCAACACCTGTAGCTGCCTCAATGGCCCTGATATTACGTCCTTCCCTGCCAATGATTGACCCTTTTATTTCGTCACTTTCCAGGTTAAATACTGTGATGGAATTTTCAATCGCCTGTTCAGCAGCAGTACGCTGGATGGTTTGTATGATTATTTTGCGTGCTTCCTTATTCGCTTTCAGTTTGGCATCTTCCACAATTTCCTGCTGGATAGACAATGCCTTGGAATGCGCCTCCTGGGTAAGGCTTTCAATCAATTGCTTTTTGGCTTCTTCTGCCGAAAGGCCGGCTACTTTTTCAAGGCGGCGGATATGCTCTTCCTGGTGCTTTTCCAGTTCTGTCCTTTTAATATTCACCACCTCAATCTGGCGGTTCAGGTTTTCCTTTATCTGCTCATTCTCCTTCAGTTGCTTTTCCAGGTTTGATTCTTTCTGGTTGATGCTCTGCTCTTTCTGTTTGATACGGTTCTCCGATTCATTGATTTTCTGGGTACGCTGCAACACATCGCGATCATGGTCAGATTTTAGCTGAACAAACTTCTCTTTTGCTTCCAGTAATTTCTCCTTTTTCAGGGTTTCTGCCTGTACCTGGGCATCTGAAACTATTTTTTCGGCCATTATCTGGGCCTCTTCAACCTGCCTGCGCGTGTTTTTAGAAAAAAGCTGTTTTCCGGCAAAGGCTCCAACAACCAATGCCACTACTCCTGTAATGATGGAAATTATATACGGTTCCATTAAATGTCTTGTTTTTTGTCTGATTCACAATATTGTATAATAATCCACGGGAATATATTCGCCGTGGGCGGTAATTGGCGAAGATAATGATTTTGCAGGTAGTTTTAAAACCCTTGTTGCAGAATAAATGCTAAAAAACGGGGGGCTAAAAAAATCAGAGGGCCTTATCGATGAGTAATTCCATTTTTGACAGGCTTTCCAGCAGTTCTTCCTGTTTCAGGTTGCCCGATTCGGCCGGTGTTTGGGTGGCATACCAGATGATGACCATGGCGATATAATCCTGCATGTCTTTGCCGGCAAACTGGGTTTTAAATTCAATGATCTTGTCATTGATCACTTTCAGTGTTTTGCGGATCACCTCTTCATCCTCAGGTTGAGTCCTGATCCGGTATGTTCTGTCGCCGATTAATATATTGATGGGGATGAGTTCTGCCATTTGCCGGAATTATTCGTTTAATAAATTGATGCATTTATCAATTTCACGGATATATTTATTGATGACCTGTTCAAATTCCTTCCTGTCTTTATCGTCCATTTTACCGGCAGCAGACTTTAAAATATGCTGTTGCTGTTCAAGCAGGTTAATCCGCTGGTCTTTTAGTTCCAGTTCAGCTTTTAATTTCTGGATGCTTTTTTGTTGCTGTTCACACTCCTTTTCCAGGGATGCATGTTTTTTCAGCAATTCCTGGAGCTTACTGTTTACGCGGCTTATATGTTCTTTTAGTTGCTGCAAGTTGTGTTATTTCCTGATGGTTGCCTGTAATGCTGTTTCATATACGGCAATGATCTTTTGCATGAATGAATCTATTTCTACATCTGTAAGTGTTTTCAATTCATCCAGGAAAGTAAAACTCACTGCCATTGCCTTTTTCCCGGCTCCCAGCTTTTCGCTTTCAAAAATATCGAACAGTTGAATAGATTGCAGTGGCTGTATACCTGCGGATGAAGCTAATTTTTTTATCTGAGCATACGTAATATTTTTTTCCACTACAATTGACAGATCGCGAACCACAGCCGGAAACCGGGGCACTTCCCTGTACCTGATTGTATTTTTTGCAGATAACTGCAATAATTCATCCCACAGTAAATCGGCAAAATAAACCGGTATTTTCAGGTCAAATTGCTTCAAGCTGGTATCATCAACCTCACCAATAAAACCTGCTATGGTTTTCCCAACTTTAATAACAGCCTGGTTTTTAAGTCCGTTCCCTGCAACCGGTTCAAACATTGCCCCGTTAATACCCATCAATACCAGGATATTTTCAACAACAGCTTTCAGGTAATAAAAATCAGATTTTACGGGTTTTGAACGCCAGTCCTGTTCCGTAATATTGCCACTTGTATAAATGGCCAGGTGGTTTATTTCGCTGTACTTATTACCCGGAGACGCGGCATAAGTTTTACCGAATTCATACAGCCTGAGGTTGTTCAGCTTCCTGTTGTTATTATGGGCGATCACCTGTAAGCCGCCCTGCAACATCATGGGGCGCATGATATCCAGTTCACTGCTGAGGCTGTTGATCATTTTAACTGCTCCCTTCAACACATCTTCGGCATAAAACCGGCTGTTGCTGATGCTGTTCGTAAATATTTCATAGAAACCCTGCCCGGTGAAATATCCTGCCAGTTTCTCTTTTACAATATACTTGTCTTTGTTCTTTTCAACGGCAGGTGCAATGCTGATGGTTTTCGGAATATCAATATTGTCAAGTCCGTCTATACGCATGATTTCTTCTACCAGGTCGGCAGGAATGCTGATATCAGGTTTACTGTAAGGTACTTCCACCTGCAGTTCTTCTTCCGATTCCTGTACAATGATAAAACCAAGCTTTGTCAGGATATTGTTTACACTGTTCACCGGGTAGTCTTTTCCGCTCAGTTTCTTCAGGTATGCGTAAGTAAGGCTTACCCGTGTTTTCTTTGCAGGTTCGGGATAAATATCAATCAGTTCTCCGGAAACTTCCCCACCTGCCAGCTCAGCAATGAGTTGGGCCGCCCGTGTTAGTGATTTAACCGTATTACTGATATCGGTTCCTTTTTCAAACCGGGCAGCGGCATCTGTTCGCAAATCGTGTTTGAGTGAAGTAGCCCTGATACCGGACGGATTAAACCAGGCACTTTCCAGGAATATGGATGTGGTTTGGCTGGTAACCCCGCTGTGAATGCCGCCATAAACACCGGCAATGCACATACCGCCTGCATCATCTGCTATCAGCAGGTCGCCGGCATTCAATGTCCTTTCTTTTCCGTCGAGCGTGGTAAACCGTTCTCCTGCTGTGGCTTTTCGCACGATCACTTTTTTTCCATTTATTTTTTCAGCATCAAATGCATGCAGCGGCTGGCCGGTTTCATGAAGGATGAAATTGGTGACATCCACGATATTACTGATCGGTTTAACGCCGATGCTTTTCAGTTTATGCTGAAGCCATTGCGGGCTTTCAGATATGCTGATATTTTTTATGGTGAGGGCGCTGTACCGCCGGCAAGCATCTGTATCCTTTATGTCAACCGTAATTTCCTGTTTAGTGTTATCGTGCTGTACAATATCCCGAAATGGAAGTACGGGTGAAATTTCCTGTTGCCGGTGATGAGAAAGATAAGCGCAAACATCGCGTGCCACGCCCAGGTGGCTCATGGCATCAATGCGGTTTGGGGTGAGGCCTATTTCAAAAATAACATCCCGTTTGGGTTTATACAGGTCTGCTACCGGGGTTCCGGGCACCGCTTCGGCAGGTAAAACGATGATACCATTATGGTCATGGCTAATACCGATTTCATCTTCGGCACAGATCATACCATGGCTTTCCACGCCGCGTATCTTTGCTTTCTTAATTGTGAATGGATCGCCATTAACCGGGTAAATGGTGGTGCCCGTTGTTGCCAGTACCACTTTTTGTCCGGCGGCTACATTGGAGGCTCCGCAAACAATTGTGAGCAGGTCGCCGGAACCTGCATTAACGGTTGTCACATGTAACTTATCAGCGTCCGGATGTTTGCTGCATGTAACCACTTCTGCAACCAGCAAGCCGGCCAATCCGCCTTTTATATCCTCAACCCGTTCCATGCTCTCCACTTCCAGCCCTATTGATGTAAGTATATCACCCAGTTCAGCCGGATCCACTGTTACAGGCAGGTATTCGCCCAGCCAGTTGTAAGAAATTGTCATGTATCTATCAGAATTAAATTGGCTGCAAAGATAGTTTATTGATTGAAGATGTTTTTATGGTGCCGTTTATACATTAAAATTGTGAAAATGTAAAAGTTGTTTCCAAAAAAAGGGAGGTAAAAATATTTTCCCCGGTGAACAAAAAGAAAAAACAGATGCGGGAATATGTGCATAAAATGGGCCCTTTTTTATTACCTACGGAACAATAGATGTTAACAGGTTGGTGGATAACCCGTTAATAAACTACTTTTGTATGTGCGTTAGCAGTGGATAATCTGCCGGAACAAGTTAATAACAGCGCTATGTGAAATTATGATTATCAATTTGAATTTACCTTAGCCGCCCTGATGAAGCCGGCGTACCATAACCGGGTTTTGTAAGGAAATGGCGGTAAGGAAAGAAGCAGGTAGCAGTTTCCGTTATTTAATTACCGCCGGCTAACAATTATTAACCCTAACAGGCAACCATAACCGATAACATGGAATTCACTAATTTAAATAAGGACAGGAAGGTTCGCCGTAAAACAGCCGCCGATCTTGGATCGATGGTGTTTGGCAAAGTTCCGCCGCAGGCAAAGGAACTGGAAGAGGCAATACTTGGCGCCATCATGCTGGAGAAAAGCGCTTTTGATACGGTTGTAGAGATTCTTAAACCGGAATGTTTCTATGTAGATGCACACCAGCGTATTTACAAAGCCATGCAGGGGCTGGCCATAAAAAGCATGCCCATCGATATGCTTACGGTAGTGGAGGAATTGAAAGTGAGGGAAGAACTTGACATTGTGGGCGGGCCTTATTTTGTTTCTCGTTTAACCAATGCCGTTGTATCTGCAGCCAATATTGACGCACATTCCAGGATCGTACTCCAGAAATTCATACAACGTGAACTGATACGCATCAGCGGGGAGATCATCGGGGATGCCTACGAAGACAGTACTGACGTATTTGACATGCTGGACGATGCGGAAAGTAAACTTTTCGAAATCACGAACAACCATCTTAGGAAGAACTTCGACAGCATAGATACCGTACTGGTAAAAACCATCCAGCGGATTGAGGATATGCGTAACCGTCAGGAAGATATTACAGGTGTTCCCACCGGTTTCAACTCGCTCGACAGGGTAACATACGGCTGGCAACCCACCGACCTCATCATCCTGGCCGCAAGGCCATCGGTTGGTAAAACGGCATTTGCGCTTAACCTTGCCCGTAGTGCTGCCATGCATCCAACAAAACCAACGGCTGTGGGTTTCTTCAGCCTGGAGATGAGCAGTGCGCAGCTTGTTCAGCGTATACTCAGTGCCGAGAGTGAGATATGGCTGGAAAAAATAGCCCGTGGCAAACTGGAAGAGCATGAAATGAAACAATTGTACAAGCGTGGTATTGAAAGGCTGAGCAAGGCGCCCATTTTCATTGATGATTCAGCAGCGCTCAATATTTTTGAACTGAGGGCCAAATGCCGCCGGTTGAAGAACAAGCACAATGTGGGTATCATCATCATTGATTACCTGCAGCTCATGAGCGGCAGCGCCGACCGCAACAGCAACCGGGAACAGGAGATCAGCAAGATTTCACGCGACCTGAAAGGCCTTGCCAAAGAACTGCAGGTGCCCATCATTGCACTCTCGCAGCTAAGCCGTGAAGTGGAAAAACGTAAAGAAGGCAACAAGATGCCGCAATTGAGTGATCTGCGTGAATCGGGAGCCATTGAACAGGATGCCGACATGGTGATGTTCCTGTACAGGCCGGAATACTATGACATTACCGCCAATGAATTTGGTGAAAACAACAAGGGGGAAACACACGTAAAGATTGCGAAACACCGAAACGGAAGCCTGGAAACCATCAAACTGAAAGCATTGCTGCATATACAGAAATTTGTAGAAGATGAAGGAAGCGATTTCAACCCGGGCCAGCCACCGGCAGGAGGCGGAAACTGGAGGCCGGTGAATACCAGTGGCAGCGGCGATGAAGCCAGGATGTACATACAAAAGGGCAGCAAGATGAACGACGGGGAATTTGATGACGATGCGCCTTTTTAAATCTAATTTATTAATTTGTAATGGAGAATGAAAGTTAATCGTTCTCCATTTCTTTTTTTATGGCATTACCATTTTTTTATACTGACACATTACAGCCAGGCACAAATGAATTTGTATTGAATGAAGATACCAGCAAGCATGTGGTGCAGGTATTGCGCATGCAAAACGGCCAGCAGTTGAACCTGACAGACGGGCGTGGAAATATCTTCACTGCCTGTATCACAGATGACCATAAAAAAAGATGCACGGTTTCCATTCTTTCGGAAAATTACCAGCCTCCACCGGAAAAAATAATTACCATCGCCATCTCTCCTGTAAAAAATACAAGCCGCTTTGAGTGGTTTCTGGAAAAAGCAACAGAGATAGGCGTAAACAAAATCATCCCATTGATCTGCAGCAGGACTGAAAAACAACATTTTCGTTTTGACAGGATGAAAAGTATTCTCATCAGCGCTATGCTACAGTCACAGCAATGCTGGTTACCGGTTTTAAGCGAACCTGTTACATTTGAAGATTTGGTAATGAGGCCTTTTGAACATGAAAATAAATGCATCGCACATTGTTTACCGGAAGGCAATAAAGAATCTCTTCATATTCAAATCTCGAAATCTTCAAATCAACTCATACTTATAGGGCCAGAAGGAGATTTTACAAAAGAAGAAATCGACCTTGCCTTGAAAAACGATTTTATTCCCGTTGCATTGGGAGAAACAAGGTTGAGAACGGAAACTGCCGGTGTTGTGGCGGCAACCTTGTTGTGCCTGGCGGAACCGAACTGACCGCATCATCAAACAATTATTAAACCCCTCATTTATTGCCTGTGAAGTAATAGCTCTCAACTCGCAGGATGTGCTGTTTAGTTGAACTTCCACTCTCCTGCCTACCGGCTGTAACACTTTTAGGCAGGAGAGTGGTATAGCTAGTTTTAGCTATTTCTCCTTTACCGGTTATTACCGTTTTTTACAAAACTGTCAGTGCGCCCGGCAATTCCCGCATTGATCATCACCTGAATCAAACCAAACAGTATGAAAAAAATGCTATTGCTATCCGGTAAATTGTTCGTGGTTATTAAAGGCAAAATACCCTCAGCCTTCATTGCTGCAAGTACAAAAAAACAGTTATCCTGGCTTGTTTTAATGAGATATTGCCTGTTATTGCTGCTATTGACGGCTTCATTTGGAGCAAGGGCACAGGTAAGCGTAACCGGAGGTACAGCGGCAGCCGGCTCATACTCATCACTGAACGATGCACTAACGGCAGTGAATGCCAACATCGCCACAGGCGCCATTACCATTACCATTACCGGGCCGTACACAGAAACCACACCTCCCGATGGCCTTGCAGTTGGCAGCGCCACACTAAACCCAACACTCAGCGCAACCAATACACTTAACATTAACACGACAGGAGGAACAGTAACACTGAATGCAGGGGTAGGAACAGTTTCGGACAACAGCGGCCTTCGAGTGATTCCTGATGGCATGATGAAGCTGATTGGTGCAGATCATGTAACCATTGATGGACTAACCTTTACGGATGGCAACAGCAGTGATCCTGAAACCATGGAATATGGCATAGCTTTTTTTAAAAGAACAGCAGGGGATGGATGTAACAATAACCTCATTCAGCATTGCATATTTAACATGAAGTTTAAAAATGCAGATGCCAGCAAATTTTCTGCAGCTATTACGGTCATCAATTCATCAGGTTCATCATTCCTTGCTAGTGATCTTAATAATGTCATACCTACAAATGGAGGTACACTGGCTACCAATGGCACCAACTCGGGAAACAAGTTTTATTCGAATACGATTAATGGCGGTATAGCCGGTATAAAATTGTATGGTTATTCAGGTGATTTAGGAACAGGAACAGCTCCTGATCCAGCCAGTTTTTTGGGTGACCTGGGTAATGATATTGGCGGAAACTCAGCAGCAACCGCAAATACTATTTTGAATTTCGGAGGCAACACGACAAGATTGGAAATTTATGGGATTCAGACCCAAGATCAATATAATCTAAATGTGTCATACAATACCATAAATAATAATAATGGTTCAGGGGTAAATAACAAAGGTTCGATATTAGGCATTAGTTGTGGAATGAGTATTTCTTCAGGTTACCCAATAAAAACAAAAATAAATAACAATTCACTTTCAATACAAGCTTTATATGACGCTAATGTAACTGTTTCGGCATCCCAAGGTATTACTTTTGGTTATAACCGTGTACCAATATTGATACAGCCTGATACCATTTCCATCAATAACAATATAGTTTATCTGGGTCAACTGCTACAAACTGGCTCGATAAGTGGTGGTAACATTTTGGGAATTTATGCTCTTCACCCAAATGGTACTATCAATATAAAAGACAATACAATCACGCAGATACTTGGTGTTGCTTTGTCATTTGGACTCGCCAGCATGATCACTTGTCTTTCAAATTCCGGGATTATAGCAAATAATACTATATCAAATCTTAGCCTCAGTGGTAGTAGTGGTACACTTAACGGGATTAGAACTTTGTTTGGAACAACAGGAGTTTCTATTACCGGTAATACGATTGATGGAATTAGCTGGATAAATGGACTTTCAACCGGCAATCAAAACATAGATGCTATCGCAATTAGTGCTCCTGCCGCTGTAACCCTTCCTTCCAATATTAACGTAGCCAATAATATTATCCGTAATCTGTCAACCCTTAAAACCGGAACTGTTGCAGGTATCCATGAATATGGAATTTCAAGTACATCAGGTTTACATACATATCAAAATAACCAGTTGTATAATTTCTTCACTTCTGCAGGCGGTGCCAGTATTAAGGGGATTTTTGTTGAAGGAAGCAGTGCATCATCCCACGATATAAGCGGTAACCAAATTTACAGTTTCAACAGCATCGAACCTGTTGTTGGTACAGTAGCTTCTGTTGCAGGGATTAGTGTAGCAGGCGGCACAAACAAAGCTATTTACAACAACAGGATCTGTGACCTTTCTTCTACAAGCACCAACCCTTCGGTTTCTGGCATTGAAATAACCGGGGGAACAACCAATATCATCTATAATAACCGCATAAGCGACCTGCGTGCGCCTGCTGCCGATGCCCGTAACCCAATCAAGGGAATAAGCATTACCGGTTCTACTAATGCCAAAGTATATTACAATACCATACTCTTGAATGCTACCAGTACAGGAACAACATTCGGTTCAAGTGGGGTATTTTACAGCGGCGATGTACCTGTACCAACCCTTGACCTGCGCAATAATATCATTATAAATAACTCTACAGCAAATTCTGTTGGAAGAACTGTGGTATTAAGAAGAAGTACCGGTTCTGCAAATATTATCCCCTCTAATTATGATGTTACTTCAAACAATAATTTATTTTATGCGGGTGTTCCATCTGCAAGCAGGTTGATCTATGCAGAGGGGATAAATACATTAAACAATATACATCAGTTGCTATCTACTTACAAAACGTTTATGAGCACCCGCGACCAGGCTTCTGTCACTGAAAATCCAACTTTCTTAAGTACGGCCTGTGGTGGGGTGGGTTACCTGAAACTCAATACAGGGGTGGCTTCACAGGCCATAGGTGGCGCTGTAAATATAAGTGGCATTAGCCTCGATTTTGAAAACGATGTCCGCCAGGGTAACCCTGGTTATACCGGTGCCGGTACCGCACCTGATATGGGAGCGGATGAAACAAACAGCGGGCAGGCAGTATTTTGTTCCGGTTCACCTGTTGTTTCAACCATCAATGGCGCTGTATCGGTTTGTTCAGGATCAGGGACAACGCTTTCATTAAGTGCCGGCGAATATGGTATCACCTATGCCTGGTTTTCGGGTACTACAGCTGGTGGCCCCTATCCTGCAACGTTAGGAACTTCACCGACCCTGGCAACCGGTAACTTAACTGTCCCAACATACTATATCTGCATAACCACCTGTACCAGTAGCGGATTATCCTACACAACGCCAGAAAAAGCGGTGCTGATCAATGCCCTGCCCGTAGTTGCTGTTAATCCGCCTTCTTCCAGCTTCTGCACGCCGGGTGGTACAGCCGTTACATTAACAGCCAGCGGGGCTGCTACGTATACCTGGTCGCCGTCTACAGGGTTAAGTGCCACAACAGGTGCAGTTGTATCTGCCAGTCCGGCCAGTTCAACCACGTATACCGTTACAGGAACAGATGTCAATGGATGTGTAAATACAGCAACGGCCTCTGTAAGCGCTTTGCAAAACCCGCAATCTGTAGTTGCTACAGCTTCACCTGCAACAATCTGTTCAGGTTTAACTTCCTCCTTAAGTGTTACGGCTACTATCCCTTCCACTGTAAAGGCTTATTCATTTAATGGTGCAGGTACAGGTTCATTGGATCCGATGACCGGCGCAACCATTGTGGTAGGCACCAAAACAGATGATGCGCCGATGAATACTTCCAACGGTGCCAATAGCACGACAGGAGCATCGCTTCCCATTGGTTTCAATTTTCCGTATGAAGGGGTGAATTACACTCATTTTGCCGCTTCGCCCGATGGTTGGATAAGATTAGGAACAAGTACAGCAGCTGCTACTGCCCAATATAACAACAGTATTACGAGTGCCACCAATGCACCTAAAATTTCACCTTATTGGTCTGACCTGGCAACGGGCACCACAGGCAGTGTGCAATCACGCATAACAGGAACAGCGCCTAACAGGGTCTTTAAAGTGCAGTGGTTTGTAACCATCCCGAGGAATACAACCGGAACCGCCAACTCAACCTTCCAGGCATGGCTATACGAAAGTTCGGGGTTGATAGAGTTCAGGTATGGAACGATGGGTACCACAGGTTCTTCCAGTGCCGGGTTAACGGGCTTTCCATCCACCAATTTCAACAGCATCAGCTTCTCTTCCAATACCGCCAGTAATACGGTTGCCAATGATTTAAACAGCGTTGCACCTGCCAATGGCACATTATACAGTTTCACCCCACCCGGCGGTTTATCGTATGCCTGGTCGCCATCAGGTAATGTGGTAAATCCCGGTGCACAAACAACAATGACCGGTCCGCTTACGTCTACTGTTAACTTCCAGGTAGTGGTAAGCAATGGGACCTGTTCAGCATCGCCGGTATCCGTAACTGTTACTGTTAATTCCAGTTCTTCCGTTGCGGAAATAACCGGGCATCCAGCTTCAACTGCAAAATGTGCCGGTCAAACGGCAACCTTTACCGCAACCGCCACCGGCCCCGGACTAAGTTATCAATGGTATAAGAACAGTACCGGGAATCCTATAAATACTTTTTCCAATCCAAGTGCGGCAACTGCAACCTTGTCATTATCCAATGTAAGTGCATCCGATGCCGCTGATTATTTTGCAGGTATCACCGCCAATTGCGGCACACAGGTATTTAGCAATGCGGCCACTTTAACGGTAACCACCCCACTGGCAGGCATAACAGTCAGTCCTTCAGCTACACTATGTGCAGGGCAAAGTGTAACCCTTACTGAGAACGGCGGCAATGCCACATCCTGGAGCTGGTCGGCAGGAGGTGTTACCACGCAACAGGTTACTGTTACCCCTTCCGTTACCGGGACTTACTCAGTAACGGCAACGGTTAATGGCTGTTCGGCAACAGCTAACCAAACACTCACGGTAAACCCTGCACCCACTGCGATAACCATTTCGCCTGCATCTGCAGCCATATGCCCGGGAGGTTCTGTTAACCTTCTCGCATCCGGTGGAATGACGAATCTTGCTGGTATGTTCAATGGAAGTTCCGGCGCCATTTCTTTGCCTATACCTGATTTCAGTGCTACCGGGGTTTCACATGATATAGCAGTGAGTGCCGTACCGGCAGGAGCTGTTATTGACAGTGTGATTGTTACTTTTAACATAACCCATGCTTACGATGCTGATATTGAGGTAAACCTGGAAGCTCCCAATGGCCAGGTAATTAACCTCGTGGCAGACAGGGGCAGTTCAGGGGATAATTTCACCAATACACGTATCAGTTCAGACATAACCCGGGCACTGTTAAGTTCCGGAACCGCACCTTTCTCCGGAACATTCAGGGCTGATGCTGCGGCACAGGGAAGCCTGATCGGGTCACCTGCTGTAACCACGCAAGCTTTCAGCAACCTGTTCAGCATCATCAATGGCAACTGGACAATCAGGGCATATGATGATGAATCAACTGACGCCGGAACCTTGAACAACTGGTCAATAAAAATCTCCTATACAGGCCTGGTACAGGGAAACTTTAGCTGGTCACCAACCACTGGTTTAGATTTGGCATCCGGCACTGCTGTTGTTGCATCACCCGTATCAACTACTACGTACACAGCCACTTCAACCAATGTTTTTGGCTGCATCAACTCAAGTGATGTTACGGTTGCCGTGAATGTATTACCAACTGTTAATTTCAGTGGCCTGGCGTCCAGCTATTGCACAACCAGCCCACCGGTAACTTTAACAGGAAGCCCTGTTGGCGGAACATTCAGTGGCCCAGGCATGACAGGCAATTCATTTGACCCGGCTGCAGCAGGAACCGGCACTCACAGTATTACATATTCCTATACAGATGGAAACGGTTGCAGCAACAGCATATCACAACAGGTAACGGTAAACGCTGTTTGCACACCTTCATTCACTACGTTAAACCTTACAGCATTCCTGGAAGGGTTCTATTCCGACATCAATACCATGAGGGCCAATATTTATGATTTGGGTATCAGTTCTGATCCTACAGAAACAGATACAGTAAGGATTAGCCTATGGGCGCCGGTAAACCTTTCCAACCAGGAACCAGATCATTCAGCTAAGACAGTTATACATACAGACGGTACGGCAACCATTCAATTCCCGGCAACAGTTAATGGTAATCCATTCTATATTGCTGTTAAGCACCGCAACCACATGGAAACCTGGAGTAAACTACCGGTAATGTTTACCGGCACCACATCTTATGATTTCAGTGATGCTTTGGGAAAAGCTTATGATGATGGCGCTAACCCGCCGATGGCTGCAGTAGCAGGTGGCAAATTCGCTTTCTATGGCGGCGATGTAAACCAGGATGGCACTGTGGATGCTTCCGATATGGCGGATGTGGATAACGACAATGCCGTATTTGCATTTGGATATAATGTTACCGATGCCAGCGGTGACGGAGCCACTGATGCTTCTGATATATCCATTGTGGATAATAACCAGCAGTTGTTCCTGTTCTATGCCCGGCCGTTTTAAAAAAGTATAACCTGGCGGGTGATACACCTGCCAGGTTAATTTTATTGAGCCATATCAGAATAATTATCCTTTTTATTTTCTTCGGGAAGTACCGGTTCATTCAATTGCACTACCCTTTTCCTTGACATACGGCTTCTCATGGTCATATTCAGCATTTCCACAACGAAAGAAAATGCCATTCCAAAATAAATATAATTCTTCAGGTGTAATTGGTGAGCCGCTTCAGAATCCCAGCCTTCAATGATCAGGCTTAAGCCGATCATCACCAGGAACGAAAGGGCAAGCATTTTCAGCGTAGGGTGTTTATGAATGAAGCCGGAAATCTTAGGGCTGAACAGAAACATCACAATCATAGCTATCACCACCGCGGCTATCATGATTTCTACATGTTTAGCCGTGCCGCCTGCCGTGATGATGCTGTCGAATGAAAACACGGCATCAATGAGCATGATCTGACCGATAGCCTGGCCAAGAGATAGTTGTTGCTGGTTTTTCATGGCTTCATTCGGGTCTTCCCCTTCCAGCTTATGATGAATTTCAACAACAGACTTATAGATAAGAAACAGGCCGCCACCCAGCATGACAATACTGGCCAGGTCGAACCCCTTACCCCAAAGTGTAAATACCGCCTTGCCTTTTTGAGCAAGCAGCCAGCCAAGTGCCATCAGCAATAAACTGCGCGAAATAATACCGGTAACCATCCAGGTATAACGGGCACGGGTATGGTCTTTTGCTTTTTTCAGGCGGTTCATGATGATGCTTACGAATATCACATTATCAATTCCCAATACTACTTCCAGTATTACCAATACAATAAAACTGATGATGCTTTCTGATGTAAATAAATGTTCCATATTGCTGATTTGTTAATGTGATGATTATATTGCCCGCAGTTATTATTTTTCTGATATAAATCTATTTATGTCTTTTACAATACCCGGACCTTCATAGACAAAACCGGTCCACACCTGTACCAGGGAAGCACCGGCATCTATTTTATCCTGTGCATCTTTTCCATTAAAAATTCCGCCGCTCGCGATGATAGGTATACGTCCGCTTGTTTTCTGATTTATATATTTCAATAATTCGGTTGACCGTTGCTGTACCGGTAAACCGCTTAACCCACCGGCACCGATGGTTTGAAGTTTGGCGTTTGAGGTTTGAAGTTTATCCCTGCTGATGGTAGTGTTTGATACAACCAGCCCATCTAATTTTATTTCTACTGAAAGATCAATTACATCGTCAACCTGTTCTGGTGTTAAATCGGGCGATATTTTTAGCAATATTGGTTTAGGGTTTAGAAGTTTAAGGTTTAATGTTTGCAGGTTGGTTAAAATTTTCCGCAAAGATTCTTTTTCCTGCAATTCCCGCAAACCAGGTGTATTCGGACTGCTCACATTCACCACAAAATAATCTACATAATCGTGTAAAGCCCTAAAACAGGTTTCATAGTCTTTCCAGGCATCTTCGTTAGGAGTTAGTTTGTTCTTGCCAATATTTCCACCGATAATTAATGTATGATGTGTGATTTTTGATGTGTGATTTTCTGTAACGGTGAAATTTGTACGATGAATATTAAAATTCTCTTTTCTTTTTTTAAGTCTTTCAGCTACAGCTACTACACCATCATTGTTAAATCCCATCCTGTTAATGAGTGCTTTGTCTTTGGGCAACCTGAATAACCTGGGTTTATCATTACCGGCCTGGGGCAACGGAGTTACAGTACCAATTTCAACAAAACCAAATCCCAAAGTCTCCAGTTCATCCAGGTATGTTGCATTTTTATCAAATCCGGCGCCAAGCCCAACTCTATTGCTGAATTCAATTTTGCCTGCCCCGAATGTTACGGGGAAAAGAGAAAACGCAGTATTTCCTTTCGGTTTATAAGCCAGGCTAATAAGATGCTTCACAAAACTTACCCGGCATAATATTTTCAACAAATCCATCGAAAAATAATGCACTTTTTCCGGGTCAAACAGGAATAAAAAACTGCGCAGTACCTTATACATAAGGATGCGAAATTAAGGTACCCAATTCAGTTTTTTGTTTTGGATATTAATTATAACTTTGGTTAATAAAGTTGCATAAACAACTAAAAATGGGGGTTTATGGTTGGCTGTTGATTAATGAACTGCCAACTTCAAACATAAAACCTCAAACTTCAAACTTTTTACCATGCAGGAAGCATATATAGTAGCAGGATACCGTACAGCCATCACTAAGAGCAAAAAAGGCGGATTCAGGTTTACCAGGCCCGATGACCTGGCAGTTACCGTAATAAAAGGATTACTGGCAAGTGTGCCGCAACTTGATCCGTTACGGGTGGATGATGTAATTGTGGGCAATGCTGTTCCCGAAGCGGAACAGGGTTTACAGGTTGGCAGGATGATTTCAGCGAGGGCTGTTGGCATTCATGCTCCGGGCATAACCATCAACCGATATTGTGCCAGCGGGCTGGAAAGTATAGCCATGGCAACAGCCAAAATACGGACCGGTATGGCAGAATGCATCATTGCCGGTGGTACGGAAAGCATGAGCCTGGTGCCTACTGCAGGATGGAAAACAGTTCCGGCTTATTCCATTGCAAAAGATGAACCCGATTATTACCTGAGCATGGGGTTAACGGCAGAAGCTGTAGCAAAAGAATATGATATCAGCCGCGAAGACCAGGACAGGTTCAGTTACGAAAGCCATGTGAAAGCCGGCAATGCCATCAAAGAAGGATATTTCAAATCCGGCATATTACCGGTAAGCATAAACGAAGTTTACCTGGATGCCAGGGGAAAAAAGCAACAACGCAGCTTTGTGGTTGATACAGATGAAGGCGTACGTGCAGACACTTCCATGGAAGGGCTGGCAAAGTTAAAACCGGCCTTTGCTGCCGGTGGGTGTGTTACAGCCGGCAATTCATCGCAAACCAGCGACGGATCTGCTTTTGTGATCGTTATGAGCGAAAGGATGATCAATGATCTTGGGTTAAAACCCATCGCCCGCCTGGTGAATTGCGCCAGCGCCGGTGTTCATCCCCGTATCATGGGGATAGGGCCGGTTGAAGCCGTACCAAAAGTGCTGAAGCAGGCTGGCATGAACCTGTCGCAGATAGACCTGTTTGAACTGAATGAAGCATTTGCCTCCCAGTCACTGGCTGTTATCAGGCAATTGCAGCTGGATCCGGCCAGGGTGAATATTAATGGTGGAGCAATCGCATTAGGCCACCCGTTAGGTTGCACCGGTTGTAAATTAACCATTCAACTTACCAACGACATGAAACGGCTGAACAAAAAATACGGAATTGTAACTGCCTGCGTAGGCGGCGGACAGGGCATTGCAGGAATCATAGAGAATATCGATTGATTTGTAAACAAAGCGGTAAGCTTAAAGACAGCAGGTATTCCTGTATCAGATGGCAGATGAGATGTCTTTTGCAGCTTCCTGTTTCAGTTTCCCGAATAATGCGTCATCTATATTTGCAAATTCATCCCTTTCAAAATGCCGTATGAAATGACCGTTCTGAAGCAGGTGAATGGTATCGCAAAGGGTTATCAATGGCTCCAGCACATGGGAAGAAAGCAATATGACCTTGTTTTTCCTCTTCAAAGTTTCCAGTATCAATTCCAGCAATTTGTTCGACTCCAGGTCAAGCCCGTTAAACGGTTCATCCAGTATATACAGGGGTTTGTCCTGCTTCAACATGGCGAGTAAAGCCAGTTTCTTTTTCATTCCGGTTGAGTAATGTTCTATCAGTTCATCCAACGGCAGTTTAAAATACTGTTGCAAAACCTGCAGGCTAAATTCCTTGTTTGTATTACGGAATATCTTCAGGTATTCGTTACCGGTAATACCTGAATAGAAATAATTGACTGTTTCCAGGTAAGCAGAATCCCTGATACTGATCGGGTTATTATTCAGCTGAATTGAACCTGCAACGGGTTTAATCAGTTTTGCCAATAGATTAAAGAAGGTTGTTTTCCCTGCACCGTTCAAACCAACAATGCCATAAATTTTTCCGGGATGCAATGTTACACTTACCGATTGCAATACGGCATTTTCTCCAAAACTAACCGACAGCCCTTTTATGTCAATCATCCAGGTATTGTTTTAAATGTTTACTTGCTTTGTAGAAATAAGAAACGGATAACAGGGCCGGAACTGGCAAAAAATAAGGTATGGCCGATCCCATAGACACGATGGCTAAAGGAATATTATTTCCTGTCAGGATCCTTCCGGGTTTATATACAGCATACTTCAGGCATATGGTGAAACAGATGATACTTACCTGTGCAAATATGAATAAAATATCAAGCAACATATCATTACTGTTGATAACAGCATTGATTACAAGCAGTGGTGCATACAACATTACAATATACATCACAGCGGTTTTCATTTTTCGCATGATATAAATACCTGCCGGGTAGTTCCCTTCCCTTAACATCTGTAACGGTTCAGATTCAAGCTGAAAAGAACAGAAAACCATCGTAAGCATCCAAAGGAAAAACAGCGGAACAATATGCAACCAGCAGGTACAGGCTGCCACCAGGTATAGGGATATAACGGGAATCATATTTTTCCTGATACCACTGATCCATTCAACATTAACTGCAGGAATGAATGACGATAGGTTCTTAAAGTATGTATGTTTAGCGGCCATAGGTTTTACCAGGGGAATAATGCCAAGTAAAACCAGTAATACAGGGTAACAATACCAGTTTTTTGTAAAGACGGATGAAATGGCAAAAGGTAATGTTAGCGCCGCATATTCGGCAAATTCCTGCAGGTAAGGATATGCCAGGTGTTTGTAAATAAATGATTTGTCTTTACGCTTATATTGTATAAACAGGCAAACAATAGCAAGCAATAAAACCGGGTACCATGCTTGTTTTTCATTTGAAAACTGCCTGTAAAAATAATACTGCAGGAATATACAGGCCCCAATAAAAAAAATCAGGTATATGCCCAGTCCGTTCACTTCCCTTTGTAACTGCCTCAACCGGATGTATAATAATGTAAATGTCATATGCTGTACCTGCAATCAGATTCCGTTGCGGTAATATTACAAAATTAAAATAAGTACCATTTGCCATTCATCCCTTAGCAAATAATTACCGGGTACTATCTGGCTTTAACAGGATTACCTGATGCTGTACAATTATCATCCAAAGTATATTACTTTGTACTATGATAGAAATAAATATTAATACTCCCGCCTTATTATTTCCGGCCATCACCTTGCTGATGCTGGCGTATACGAACCGCTTTTTATCGCTGGCTTCATTGGTGCGAAAACTTCATGCAGATTATGGGAAGGGCGGTGACAGCAGGATGATCATACCCCAGTTAAAGAACCTGCGGGCTAGGCTTAACCTCATCAGGTATATGCAGGGATTTGGTGTTTTAAGCTTCCTTTGCTGTGTAATGTGCATGTATGCCATATTCAGGAACTGGATGGGCCTTGCGCACTGGATATTTGCAGGCAGCCTTTTATTCCTGCTGGTTTCTATCGTTTTATCGCTGCTGGAAATATTAAAAAGTACCAAGGCGCTGGAAATAATCCTGGAAGATATTGAGGAATTGAATGCAGGAAATATCTTTACAGATATGTTTCCTCAAAGCGAGAAATAGGTTCATTCAAATTCCTTAGGCCGGCTGGCTATATAGTCATTATCATATTTAACGAAGAAGCGTATATAAATCACCCTGCTTAGCCGCATCAGCCATGGTTGCAGCAGCACTAAAAATACGGCATTAAAGATGAGCCAGTAAAATATCCTGTTGTCGTCGGTTGAAACGCCGATAAGCACATACCAGGCTACAAAAGTTGTAACTGATACAGCTACTGCAAGCGCATAGCTTACATATCCCGTACCATACCAAAATCCCGGTTCCATATCGTATTTCTGATTGCACACCGGGCAGTTGTCGTGCATATCAAAAATATGCTTCAGGGTTAATTTCCTGTAAGCGTTATTATCCTTAAACATCGGCCCTTTCCTGCAGCGGGGACATTTCCCGGTTAGTATACTCCAATAATAGTTTGGTGCGGGCCTTTTTACTTCAGACATGGCACAAAGGTATTAAGAAAAATTACAGCCCCTGCATAAAATCACCTGTTTCATAATATTCCGCAGTCTTTACCTGGCTTATTATTATACTGCGCTGAGCTAATACGGGAAATAAAAACAATTGCAACTACCCATTACTGTTATATTCATACCGGGAATGGAATTCGCTGAACATGATCATAAAACAGGTAATTATTATTCTATTTAGCCACTGCAGAAGCCATTTTTTTCCTTTCCCCTATCTGTTGCC
Source organism: uncultured Chitinophagaceae bacterium (assembly GCA_937996595.1). Taxonomy (GTDB): domain Bacteria; phylum Bacteroidota; class Bacteroidia; order Chitinophagales; family Chitinophagaceae; genus Ferruginibacter. Next base: position 1,883 of record CALKVC010000244.1, on the reverse strand, counting down.
TCCACATGGCAAAATAAAGGCCTTTTTGTTCCAGTAAACTTTCATGTGTGCCGGTTTCTTCTACATACCCCTGTTCCAGCACATAAATCCTGTCGGCGTGCATAATAGTACTTAGCCTGTGTGCAATAAGGATGGTAATCTGCCCTTTCCTGGATGAAATCTCCCTGATGGTTTCTGTAATTTCCTCTTCGGTAAGTGAGTCGAGCGCCGATGTGGCTTCATCGAATATAAGCAGGTGCGGTTTGCGTAACAAAGCACGGGCAATGGACAAACGTTGTTTTTCGCCACCGGATAATTTAAGCCCGCCTTCACCAATCATGGTATCAAGCCCTTTTTCAGCCCGTTTAACGAGGTTGGTGCAACTGGCTTTTTCAAGCACTTCATGCAGTTCCGTTTCAGTAGCTGCCGGGTTAACGAATACCAGGTTTTCGCGAATGGTTCCGCTGAAGAGGTTGGTATCCTGGGTAACAAAACCTATCTGTTTGCGCAGGTCATCAAAATGAATTTCGGTTTCATCAAGTCCATTATATAATATTTTTCCTTCCTGCGGACGGTACAGCCCTACCAGTAATTTCATGAGGGTTGATTTACCGGAACCCGACGGGCCAACGAATGCGATCGTTTCTCCAACATTTACATTAAAGTTTATACCGTCAATTGCTTTTTGTGAAGCTGTCTGGTGTTTGAATGATACATCTTTGAATGCAAGTGTTTCAATACTGTTAAGTGGTTTTGGGTTTGCTGGTTCCGGTTCCGGTGCCTTTTGCATCAGGTTATGGAAATTATTCAATGATGCTTCGGCTTCACGGTAAGATAACAGGATATTGCCTATTTCCTGCAAAGGCCCGAATACAAAAAATGAGAAAATCTGCATGGTAACGAGTTGCCCGGCATTCATGCTATCCTTAAAAATCAACCACATCAGGATAAACAAAATTACCTGTCGCAGGGTATTCACCATCGTGCCCTGTATAAAGCTGATGCTCCTGATCCTTTTCACTTTCTTCAGTTCAAGCCCCAGGATCTTATATGTATTCTTGTTAAGCCTGCTTACTTCCTGCCTGGTTAGTCCAAGGCTTTTCACCAGCTCAATATTGCGGAGCGATTCTGTTGTTGAGCCGGCCAGTGCTGTTGTTTCACCCACTATATTCTTTTGAATGATCTTGATCTTCTTACTTAGGTAATTTGTTATAACGGTAAGTACCAGGATGCCTACCAGGTAGGCCACAGGAATGCTCCAATGAATAAATATGGCTGCGTATACAAATACAAACACAACCCCAACAATCACCCCAAAAAGGATATTGATAAAATTGTTCATGAATTTTTCAACGTCTGCACGCACTTTTGTAAGCACAGAAAGTGTTTCCCCGCTGCGCTGGTCTTCAAACTGCTGATAAGGCAGTTTCATGGCGTGTTGCAAACCATCGGTAAAAACCCTGGCACCGAATTTCTGTATCACTACATTCAAAAAATAATCCTGGAAATTTTTGGCTATACGGCTGATCATGGCAACCGAAATGGAGCAAACCAGAATGAACCAAACCCCGGGTTTATCCCAGGAAAATGCATTAAAGAACCTTTCCCTGCTATAAGGTTCAGGGCTGCTTTGGTGGCTGTTTGCCAGGTTAATCAGCTTTCCCAGAAGTATGGGGTCAACCAGTGAAAAGCCGATATTGATGGAAGCAAGGAAAAGCGTAAGAAATACCAGCCACTTATGCGGTTTCAGGTATTGAAATAATATTTTCATTAATTAATCTTATTTATTGTACTGCAGTGAAAAGAAAATGGAAGCAAAAATACATTGAAATTTTTCAATGTATGAAATAAAATACAAGTTCGGTAAAAAAGTTAATTAGTTGGAGGGTTTATGGTTTGAGGTT
>CALKVC010000243.1 GCA_937996595.1 uncultured Chitinophagaceae bacterium | reverse complement strand
CATGACTTATTAAAAGAAGGAATAATATAGCGTCTGTATGCGCATAGGGCATTAGATCTAGGTCGGTGTTTTGCGCAATCTCAATAGGCTATATTTAGTTTTTAAACGCGTTTAACTTAATACTCAAACTAGGCGTCATGTTCACAATTTGAATAGCCGCTATATTAGACTTAATATGAAAGATTCTTATGTGCTTATCATGGCCGGTGGTGTCGGCAGTCGATTTTGGCCAGTCAGTCGCACTGCTAAGCCTAAGCAATTCATTGATATCTTGGGTACGGGTAAAACCCTTATTCAACACACTTATGATCGTTTTGCTGCGCTTTTGCCTGAGGAAAATATATTTATTGTTACCAATGATATTTATAAAGATCTTATAAAAAAGCAACTGCCCTTGTTAGCTGACCATCAGGTTCTTTGTGAGCCGATTATGCGTAATACTGCACCATGTATCGCGTATGGAGCTAATAAGATCAAGAAGATTAACTCAAACGCCAGCATTGTAGTTGCTCCTTCTGATCACCTAATTGTCGATACAAATGCGTTTTTAAAAGCCATCGAGCAATCACTTGAAGCTGCCTCAGAAAATGACTGTCTGATTACTTTGGGTATTCAGCCGTCTCGTCCGGATACAGGATATGGATATATTAAATATGCGCCTAAAGCCGAAACAGGTATTTCAAAGGTTCTCACTTTTACAGAAAAACCACCACTCGAAACCGCAAAATTATTTTTGGCTGAAGGCAATTATGCCTGGAACGCAGGTATATTTGTTTGGACAACTTTATCTGTTCTAAAGGCTTTTATGCATCACGTACCTGATATTTACAAAATATTTGAAAGAGGGTTGCCACATTACAATACAGATAGTGAAAGTCAATATATCGCTCATCACTATGATGAAGCAAACAACATCTCTGTTGACTATGCTATTTTAGAAAAGGCAGAAAATGTGTATACCATACCAAGTGACATTGGCTGGTCAGATCTGGGTACTTGGACATCTCTGTTTGAAGAATCGAGTCATGACACCAACAAAAATGCTTGCAATACAATACAGCTTTTATCAAAAGATTCAACAGGCAATATGGTAAGAAGTCAAAATGGAAAATTAGTTGTCCTGGGAGGATTACATAATTTTATTGTAATAGATGAAAAAGATGCCGACCGCTTCATCAGCCATTTTTTCCCGGAAATTGATAAAAGCGACCTCCTGGAAGGCGCCAAATTAAGTCCCAAAATATTGCTGGTTGAACCCGGTAAAAAATTAAGCTGGCAATACCATCACCGCCGGGCAGAAATATGGAAACTCATCCGGGGCAAGGCTGCGGTTGCTACCAGCGACACGGATAAGGAAAAAAACCGGGTTGTTTTACAGGTTGGAGATATCGTAAGGCTGAAGCAGGGTGAGCGCCACCGACTGATAGGGCTGGAAGACGAATGGGGCGTGGTGGCGGAGATCTGGATGCACACCGATCCGCTGAAACCCAGCGACGAAGACGATATTGTACGCCTGCAGGATGATTTTGGAAGGTGATCTTCTACACGGTTGTTTCCTGCCATTTTGAAAAAGCCATCACCCATCTTAATACAGCATAGCTGATATCATCGGGCAGCTGTTCCTTAATTTTCTGCAGCGGTAAATGGGTACCCGTTTTTGCGATGGCCGTAAGTACGCGTGTTTGCGTTTCTGCATCCACGAGCTCATCCAGCTTCAGTTCACCTGATTCAATAAAGGCTGCCATATGCCCTTCAATGGTTGACTGGGTGAGGTTCCGTTCTTTAGCAATGTCTGAAAAACTTTTTCCTTCGCGGTACAGGTCAAAACTTATTTTGCGGGTATCCGTTTTGTTTATCCGTTTTTTAACGGCGTTGCGTTTTTTCTCCTGCAATGAAAATTCGGGCGGTTCAATATGATGCTGCTGGCAATAATCCAGCACCGGTTGCAGGAATTCGTTCCCATACTGTTTCAGTTTTACTTTTCCGAAGCCGCTTATTTTTTCCAGTTGCTGGAGGTTCTGCGGAAGGTAATTGGCCATCTGTTCCAGCGAAATGGTTGCACAAACCATATACAGGGGCAGGTTCTTTTCACGCGCCAGTTCACTGCGTTTATGCTTAAGCGTTATAAACAGTTCCGGGTGTGCCGTAGCGGACGTATGGGCCGATTTTCCGGAATAGGAGAAAATGCCCGGCCCCTCGCTTTTATACACAGCCTTATGCAACTGGTACCGTTCCATGGAAAATCCATTTTCACAGATAGCGGACAGCAGGTGCATCTTCCAGGAAATGTTATCCCATAGCTTTTTCAGCCTGCTGTCGTATTCAATGCTAAGCTGACGGTTATCGGTAACCGCAGGAGACAGAAGTACCTGTTTTTTTATATTAGCCAGCGCATCCAAAAACCAGCATCCGGCCTTTACCAGGCGCTGGTTAATGGTTTCCGATGATTCGGGCAATTCGTCGCCGGTAAATAACTGTTGCAGCACCACCATGAATTTGTTTCCGTTTGCCGAAACCTGCGTGAGGGGCTGCCCGGTTTGTTCAAACCATCCGGCGGTATTTTTTCCGATGGCCTCATTTTCTGCCGCGTAGCCCTGGAGCGCTTCCAGCAGCAAAACTGTTTCATTAAAATCAAACAGCTGGCAAATGGTATCCTGCTGGTATTGTATCCTTGCTTTCTGCAATTGCTGTTCAAGGCCCGACCGTTCCTGCTGTTCCATACAAAACCGGACGATCCGTTCATCACTGGCAAGGCTTTTTTCGGTAATCCGGCTAAGCAAAACGATGCCCTCCAGGCTGGTGCAGCGGCTGAGAGCCACATATACCTGTCCGGGTGTAAAAGCTTGTCCGGCATCAATGATCGCTTTCTCAAACGTAAGGCTCTGGCTTTTATGAATGGTAATGGCCCAGGCCAGTTTTAGCGGAAACTGGGTGAAGGAACCTATTTCTTTTTCTTCAATGCTATTGCTGCGTTTATCGGTTTTGTATTGGATATTTCGCCAGGTTTCTTTTTTTACGTCTATGCTGCATGTTGCAGTACCGTTTTTGAAGTTAACACGGATCTTGTCATCATCCACAGATTCAACAACGGCAATTTTCCCATTGTAATACCGCCGTATTTTTTCTGAGTCATTTTTTAGGAACATCACCTGGGCGCCGGGTTTTACATGCAGCACTTCGTCTGCCGGGTACCATTTCTCCTGGAATTCGCCTTCCACAACTGCGTTGAAGGAGCTTTTATTTCCGGGTAATGCCGCCAGGGCAAGCCGGTTAATGTCGTCTGCTTTGCTGTTATGGGTGGTAAGGGTAATATAATTATCTTCTTTGTCGGCCTTAAATGCCGGAAAATAACGGCTGTGCAACAGTTCAAGGCCGGCGCGGGTCATGTTATTGTTCCTCACCTGGTTAAGCAGGTTGATGAATTGCTGGTCGGCCTGCCGGTACACTTTTGTCAGTTCTATATATACCGGTGGATTTTGCGATATTGCCCGGCTGCTGAAAAAATAAGGGTTTTCATAGCATTCCTGCAGCAAACGCCATTCGGTATCCATTACCACCGGCGGCAATTGATACAGGTCGCCGATAAATAACACCTGTATGCCGCCAAACGGTTTACCGGCACAGTTGCGTACATGCCTCAATACGGTATCGATGGCGTCAAGCACATCGCAGCGCACCATACTAATTTCATCAATGATCAGCAGTTCCAGTTGCTGCATCAGTTCTTTTCTTTCGGTGTTTAAGCGGAGTTTGCTTAACAGGCCGTGTTTATCGAGCGCCCCGGCCAGCCCCCAGCCCTTGCCGATAGGTATAAACGGGGCAAAGGGCAGCTGGAAAAAAGAGTGGATGGTGGTGCCGCCCGCATTGATGGCAGCCACACCGGTAGGAGCCACAATCACTGAATTTTTTTTACTATGCTGCTGTATATGTTTTAAAAAAGTGGTTTTGCCGGTGCCCGCCTTGCCGGTAAGGAATACCGGGCTGTTGCTTTGGCAGATAAAATCGGCAGCGGTGGAAAAAATGATATTTTCAGTATTGTCAGAAACCATGAGGCAATCTATAACATATAAACAATAAAAAAGCCATTGGCTGTATACGGCATGTTAATATGCGGGTACAATCAGCCAATGGCATACCAATTACACGTCGGCATTGGCGGCCGATTTGCTGCCCAGCAGCAGCAGTTCATTCACCTGAATTTCGGTGATGTACTTTTTGTTGCCCTCCTTATCCGTGTAGTTCCGGTTAATGAGTTTCCCTTCAATGGCCACTTCGGTGCCTTTGTTCAGGAATTTTTCAGCAATATCGGCTACTTTTCCCCAGGCGATCAGGTTGTGCCACTGGGTTTCTTTCACTTTTTCGCCACTGGCATTGCGGTAGATCTCGTTGGTAGCTACCGAAAATTTAACCAGTTTTTTACCCGTTTCCGTGGTACGAACCTCCGGTGAGTTTCCCAGGTTACCAATGAGCTGTACTTTGTTTTTTAATGCGTACATTGACATAACATAATAGTTTTAAATTGTTTAACAGATTATTTCAACCGGTTAAAGGGCCCGTTTAACCGACAGGGCAAAGATGCGGATGGTTAAAACTGCCAGCCGTATTTTATTCGTTTATAGTTGCATATAAGCGTTTGTAAACGCTTTTGCCGTTTTTGGGAAAGGTTGTAACTTCCGGTACCTAAACGTACCCGTTATGATTACCCTTACACAACCCCGGTTCTGCCTGGCCTGCAGTAAACAGGTGCGGGGCCGGAGCGACAAAAAATTTTGCGACGACCTTTGCCGTAACCATTATAACAACCGGTTAAAGGCTGCCGGCAATAATACCGTGCGCAACATAAACCATGCGCTGGCCAAAAACCGGCGGATACTGGAAAGCATGATTGCGGAGGGCGAAGAGATGGCCCGTACAAGTAAAGAAGCGTTGTTGCAGCAGGGATTCCGTTTCCGCTATTTCACGCACCGGCAAACCGGTAAAAACGGAACCCGGTATTCCTTTTGTTACGATTACGGGTACCTGCCGCTGGGGGATGATGAGTACCTGCTGGTACGGGAGGCGGCAGAACCTTAAGCGCCTATTAATGGGAAAGGATTAAAAACATCGCTGCATACATGGAAACAATATCAATAATTAAGGCAGGAATGGCCGACCTGGATGAGTTGCAGCAAATAAGCCGGCAAACCTTTACCGAAACCTTTGCTGAAAGCAACCATGCGGCTGATATGGAAGCCTATGTTGCCAATAGTTTTTCGCAGGAAAAGATTGCCGGAGAGCTGTCCAATGAGCAGGCTGAATTTTATTTTGCCATGCTGGGCGATGCTGTATCCGGTTATTTAAAGATAAATTTCGGTGCAGCACAAACCGAATTACAAAGCAGTCATGCCATGGAAATTGAGCGCATATATGTGTTGCAGCAGTACCAGGGAAAGCAGGCCGGGCAATTATTGTATAAAAAAGCGCTGCAGCGGGCAACAGAAGCCGGCGTTGATTATATCTGGTTAGGTGTTTGGGAGCAGAACGAAAAAGCCATCGGGTTTTACCGTAAAAACGGGTTTGTGGCATTTGACAAACATATCTTTCAGTTGGGCAGTGATGCGCAAACGGATATTATGATGAAGCGGGTGTTGTGAGGGGATGCAAGATACAAGATGCGGGATACAGGATACAAGATACTGGATGCAGGATAACGGAATTAAATACGAGTTTACCGCCAAACCCTGGCAATACAGCGGCAAGGGCGCCTGGTATTTTGTATCCATGCCGGCAGAACAGGCCGCAGAAATACGGGCAAACCTCCGGTGGGCGGAGGAAGGTTGGGGCCGCCTGAAAGCCCTGGCCGAAATAGGAAACAGCCAATGGAAAACCGCCATCTGGTTTGATACCAAAAGCAATACCTACCTGCTGCCGCTGAAAGCGGAGATAAGGAAGCGGGAAAAAGTGGAAGCGGGGAAGGTTGTGGAGGTTAGGGTTTGGGTGTAAAATACCGTATTAATACGTATAAAAGGGATTGGATGGATTTGGTAGCTTAGGGGGATTGGGGGCTGCGGCAATGTGCAAAGGGTTGATGGATTGGAGCAATGAATGAAATAATTAGTGGGAAAATTTAAAGTTTCCAGCAATACTAATGCGACACTCTAAACAAATTCAACAGATATCAATTTGACTAAACTCAATGAGTAATCAAGTTAAAATCTATGTTTACGGCTCTTGCCATTTTTCAGAACGACTTGAAAGTGACGAAACGGTTGGAAATGGAGGATACGGAATTGTAATTACTTCCAACGGACAAATAGTTGAGGAAATTTCTGGTGGTTTTTCAAATACTACAAATGCAAGGATGGACATAGTTGGCATCATAGAAGGGCTTAAAAGAATCAAAGAACCAAGTGACATAGTAGTTTACCTGACAAACGGCTATGTAATTGACACCTTATCCAAAGGCTGGCTAGAGAAATGGAAAAAGAACGGATACAAAAAGAAAAAGCATGTTGACCTCTGGAAAAGGTTAGATGCTGTTTTGCAACAATTACCATACTCAATATCATTTAAACATTCAAAAGATATAAAATATACAGCCGCTTTCCAACACGCTGAACAGTTAGGAAAAACCATGTCCTGCAAGAAAAATCTACCCAACGACTTAGGCAAAGAAAATAATACGACTAATAATCTTTTTCAAACACCCCAAAAGCAGACCGAAAAATTAAAGCTAGAAGATGATAAACCTATACTTGAGGGCATTTGCGTAGACGCCTCCTGTATTGAAAATCCAGGGAAAATGGAATATCGGGGTGTTGAGATCAAAACAGGGAAGATAATATTTGAAAAGAAATATGAGGAAGCAACAAATAATATCGGAGAATTTTTAGCTATTGTGCACGCGCTTGCACTCTATAAAAAAGAACGTAAAGAATTAAAAATCGTTTATAGTGACAGCCTCAATGCAATTTCTTGGGTCAAACAAAAAAAATGCAAGACTAAACTTGAAAAAAACGATAAAAATTTTATAGTCTTTGAGCACATTGAAAGGGCTATATTTTGGCTTAATAATAATGAATACGATGCTAAGATTTTAAAATGGAACACTGCTGCATGGGGAGATATTCCAGCAGACTATGGACGTAAATAATTTTGCCATATATTGTGTTTAGTTAAATCCGATGTTTCGTTCATAGACTTAATTTCAAATTGTGAATCAAACAAAAACAGATTTAAGCAGCCTGAATGATAAGCAAAGGGAGGCCGTTGTCAGTGAAGATAAGCGGCTATTAGTTTTAGCTGGCGCAGGTTCTGGCAAGACAAAGACCCTTTTACAGAAACTTATTTACTTGATTGAAGAAAAAGGAATAAGCCCAGCAAATATTCTTGCTATTACATTCACTAAGAACGCAACAAACGAAATGATTGATCGCTTAATCATTTCAGCTGACCAAACAGGCGCATATGAAAAAACTCTTTTTGATAAACTCTTGAGCAAACCGGAAAAGGATAAAGAAAGATTTTTTCAAATCAAAAAATACAAATGGATTGACGGCTTAACCATCAGAACATTTCACAGCTTTTGTTACTACATTCTTCGCAACTATGGAGTGAATGAGTTTGACAATAAGTTCAGAATTATTGGAGATGAAAAAAGAGATGAGGAGGATGAACTTTCAAAGCATGTAGCTCCTGAAACAGTTTTTGAAGTTATTCACAAACTCCTAATTGAACAATGCGAAGACACAGAATATTTGTTGCAGCTGAAACGCTATATACTTGACTACATCATTGACAAGATTCATTTAAAAAAAGCCGACCCCAAGTTCTTGCCTAAAGATGGCAAGTATTTCTCAACGCTTGATGGCATTAAAGTCCGTTCCAAGTCCGAGCAATTTATTGCTGATTGGTTTTATCGCCATAGTATTAAGTATGAATATGAACCTTTATTGAATGTAAAGGAGTTCTATTTTCAACCCGACTTTTATATACCAGAAGCAAATCTATACATTGAACACATTAGCGATAAAAGCTATTCAACAAAAGATAAAGAGGAACAATTTCAAAAAGGCAATCTACTCTTAGTGAAAACTTTTGAGAGCATGACAAAAGATTCGGCTTTTTTCAACCATACATTGGACTGTATTGTAAAAAACCGCTTGCCTGCAAACTATCATAAAACCGTATCATTAAACTTTAGAGAAGAGTTTAATGGTTACCACGAAGACGTAAAAGATTTTGTTCAACAAATCATGCGTATCACCGACATGATAAAAGTTGAGAATATTAGCATTGATAAAGTTCTAGACGATTCAAGGAAAGACCAACATGAAAGAGTAAGAAATTTCTACGAGTTAGCAATTCCAATCGTTAGAAAATATATCCATTATTGTACCGACAAATCCTATCTTGATTTCAACGATTTAATTTCACGATGTACATCTCTTTTTCAGAATCAAACGGACATAGCTAATAAATACAAGAGTAAATATCAATATATCTTGGTTGACGAATTTCAGGATGTAAACAATTTGCAAGTAGAGTTAATCAAACTAATGCTCACCGACCAAACACAACTCTTTTGTGTTGGAGATGACTGGCAAAGTATTTATGGTTTCAGGGGTTCTAATGTGAGTTACATTGTTGATTTTGAAAATTATTTTGCTAATTCAAAAGTTATAAAGCTGAATTTGAACTACCGCAGTACTCAAAATATTGTTGGTGCAAGCAATGAGGTAATCAAACACAATAAGTTTAAAGTTGAAAAAGATATACAAGCATCAAAGAAGTCTGAACATAAAATTGTTGTGTATTCGGGTTCTAGTGAAGATGAAAACATTCAGTTCTGCATTGACAAAGTAAGAGAACTGTTGAAAGACGGATTAACAAACGAAGATATTTTATTTCTTTACCGCAGAACAAAAATGTATACGCCTTACTTCTTTCGCTTCAAAAAAGAGGAGATAAGAGTTCAATCAAAAACAATACATGCATCCAAAGGACTTGAAGCGAAGGTTGTTTTTATTATTGGATTGACAGAAGGAAACGGCGGTTTCCCTGACATTTGGTTAGAGGACAGAATCTTTCAAGTTATCAAAAAAGCAAATCATGATTTACTTATGGAGGAGGAGCGGCGACTGTTTTATGTTGCAATCACAAGAGCCAAAGATAAACTGTTCCTAATTACAGAAAAGGGCAACGAATCAAGCTTTTTAAAAGAAATTCCCGAGATATTTACGGTTAAAACTGGTGTACCGATAAAATCTGTAGTAGAGAAAGTTATTACATGTCCTAAGTGTTTCAGTCAACTTGAAAAACTCTTTACCTTTTGCCCATATTGTGGACACAAAACAACTGAGGGACGAAGCCCAGAACGATATCACTAAGTTTGCTGCTATAAAAGTTCAGAAATAAACTCTGGCCGTTGGCTCGATATGAGAACAAGTCACTATTTTACCCAACAAAACTCATCACATTGATAAAACCCCTCTTCCTCACAATCGCCATTTTTATAACAACTTTTTTACACGCACAGCAACCGCTCTCAGCTAAACAGCAGGAAATACAACAAGCTGTTGTAAACATGTTTCAGGCCCTGGCTGACAGGGACTCTGTTGCCCTGAAATCATTTTGCTCCCCCGATATTAGCCTGTACGAATATGGCCAGGTATGGAATATAGATACACTTATCAGGAAAGCCATTACCCAGCATGAAGCTGCCGATTTTAAGCGTACCAATTCGTTCCAATTTTTAACAACAGAAGCAGATAAAAACCAGGCATGGGTAACCTACCGGTTGAGTTCAGTAATAACCCGGGATGCCAAAGAAACTAATATACAATGGCTGGAAACCGTAATTTTAGAAAGGCAAAACAAAGAATGGAAAGTAAAACACCTCCATTCAACCGTCATTAAAAGAACTTAGGTTATTAATAAACAATTTAGCTGCCATTGTTTGTATTGCAGTGATTGCCTTGATGAATGTTATACAAAACACTTGAATTATTAAATAAGCCAACAACCCAACCACAGCATGAAACAGCCCTTAGTCTTTCCAGCCATTTCCCATGATGATAAAAGCTTCCGGGAACTTATTTTGTTTTTTAATGAAACCCTGGGATTTTGCCCCAACAGTGTGAAAACAATGTACCACCGGCCCGAAATAGCCTATGCGTTTATTGAACTGAATAAAGCCGTCATGATAAACAAGGGAAGGGTGACCAGCGCGTTAAAAAGACTGATTGGATACATCAGCAGCAACGCCGCGGGCTGTAAATACTGCCAGGCGCATACCATCAGGGCTGCAGAAAGATATGGCGCCGGCAACGAACAACTGGAAAATATCTGGGATTTTATGACACATCCCGCATTTACAGACGCAGAAAGAGCGGCACTGGAATTTGCCCTGGCCGCTTCCTCCATTCCCAATGCGGTAGATGATACAATAGCAGAAAAGCTACGGATCTATTGGGATGATGGCGAAATTGTAGAAATGCTGGGGGTGATTTCCCTGTTTGGCTTCCTCAACCGGTGGAACGATTCTATGGGCACCGAACTGGAAGCAGGAGCCATTGATTCGGGAAATACCTATTTAAAAAAGGCGGGCTGGACGACCGGAAAACATTCTTATTAAACAATACAACATACCATACAGGTAAGCCAAATAAAGCGGCTATTGAATCCTGGTTTAGCAGCTTCTTATTTACCTGTATTCTCTCCGGCCCTATTATTGGCCGGCATGTAAAAAGGATGACTATAAAAAGCATATACTTCTTCTTCCTGCTATTGCCAGCCCTTTTGTGCGATGCCCAAAATGCCCTGTATGATGTAATTAAACCCGGCCACTTCCCGGTTGGGTTTAAGGATACCATTGTGTTTGACAGTCATTTCCAATATGAAGCGTTTGATTATAAAGGCCCCAAACCCCATTTCATAAAAATTTGGTTTCCGGTTACAGCAACACCGGCTTTCCCCCAATGGGTAACAGTAAAAGATTTTTTTGAAACCAATACTTCCGGTAAACTGGCAACCATACAGGCGGAACTTGAAAAGAATTTCCGGGAAATGCTCATAAGGGATTTTATAAAAGAAAACCCGGCAACCGGTGAATTAAATGATTACGGCAATACCAGCCATGATGCGATGCTCGGGTTACTGGGAGCAATAAAGACCAACAGTTTTTTTTACAAGGATTTTACGAAAGCGGCATTTCCGGTTATTGTTTACCACCATGGGTCTCAAAGCTTTTCTTTTGAAAACTTTGCCATGGCCGAGTATTTTGCTTCCCGCGGGTTTATTGTTGTTGCTTCCGGTTTTCACTTACCCTATGAAGAAACCGTTTATGGGTTAAAACCGTTGAACAGGCTTATAAAAAATGAAGAAGAGCACAGCCTGAAAACGATCGTAAAATTTGCCGCTTCCTTAACCCGTTCAAAATCTGTCTTTTTTATCGGCCATAGCTGGGGCGCCCAAATGGGCTTGCGCAGCCTTGATAACGACACTACCATCAAGGCATTTGTTTCATTGGAAACAACCATTGAATTTAAAACCGATCATGAAAAAATAAAGGAGTTTTGGCCCGAAGTTTATCAGAAACTGGTCACCGAAAAAGCAGCGTATCCTTTCCCCATATTATTCTGCGCGGCTACCGGGGAAGAAAAACCTTTTGCCTTTTTTGAAAACGTAAATGTCCCGGAAAAAATTTTTGTTTCCACTAAAAAAGAGTTTGAGCACAATGCATACCTGTCTGTTTTTTATCTTCGTTTATTGCTTGCAAACAAGGTAAACCAACCCGATAAAGAAATTATGCAAAACAGGCTGGCCTTGTTTATAAAACACCTGGCCCTGATAGAAACATTCATTGATGGGGCGCTAACAGGAAAAAAGAAGCTGAAGCATAATGTACATTTTATCAAGGATGAATGAACCTAATCCGCAGGCAGCCCCATTGGAGATAACAGTTTAACAGCACCTCATGAACAACACAAGAGTATTTAAAATGCCGTTTGCCAGTGTTTATCCGCATTATGTAAATAAAGTGGAAAAGAAGGGCCGCAGCATAGAAGAATTAAATGAGGTTATCTGCTGGCTGACGGGATATGATGAGAAAAGCCTGCAACTGCAAATTGATAATAAAACAGATTTTGAGAATTTCTTTGCCAAAGCCCCGCAGATCAACCCCAATGCCCATAAAATAACCGGCTTAATCTGCGGTTACCGCGTAGAGGAAATAGAAGACAAACTGATGCAGCAAATACGCTACCTCGATAAACTGGTTGATGAACTGGCTAAAGGAAAAGCGATGGATAAGATTCTGAGGAAATAGTATTTTCTAATTTAAAAATATCGTCAATTAGAATGAAAGTGACAGAAAGAGTTTAAAGATTCTACACTAAGAGTAGAATTACTGTAGTTGATGCTACCAAAGAACTAATGTTGAACAAAGCTCCTTCCCGCAATCGGGTTGTATATCGATTGCGGGTGCCCTTTTTTGTTACTTTTTTGGGCAAGCAAAAAAGTAAAATTAAATTTTTAATAAGTACATAAAATATTCGAATATCCAATAGCCAAATCATTGAAAAAACAATAACAAACGAAACAACGCTAATAAATCATTACATATTCCGGGCCATCTCCCTGCTGGTAACCGAACTTTGCGCCGTTCCTGAAATATAGTTTTTACAATTAGGGCTGCCGCAGGTACAATGAAAGGGTTCCATATGTTCATCCAGGAACAGGCCGTAATCAAGCGTAAGCTCTTCCCCTTTCTCAATATCCCTGACTGCATATACATTCAGCCCCCGGTACGCCGTGTTGGCATTGCAACTGTGGTTCTGGGGCGCCCAGCCGGACGGGTTATCGTCCCAAAGCAAAAAAACCTCCTGGCTTAACGGGTACGCATACCGTTTAAAGTTTTCCATGTCGCGGCCCTTCCAGTTTTCCATGATCCAGGAACGGGTGGCAATGCGCTGCGCTTTTTCCTCCCCCTTAAATATCAATTCATTTTTACAGATCTTATCGGTAGCATAGATACCAAAACCGGCGATGGCATTGCCCTGCATGCGGTATTTTTTTTGTTTCCGTTTATGGCGGGCGATGCCTTCATCTATGATCATCTGCAAAAACGCCTGCTGCCCGGTACCGTCCTGTTTTAAAATATAATCGGCAGAGCCCTCATAACCGTCTTTGTAAAACACCGAACAGGTGAAGTTGATTTCCAGGAAATAAAGCCGGCCGCTTTCATCCATCCTGAAATCGAGGCGGGCATATCCCACACCACCAAACCCCCTGAAAATGTTTTCGGCCGCAGTTTTCAGTTCCTGTTCCAGTTTTTTATCGGTAACCGGTACATTACACTCCGGGTGCAGTTCCGATGTCTTTAATGCGTAGGTTTTGAATGTACGCCCTTCCGGGAAAATATATTCAACGGGCCTGAAAACGGTAACAGGCTGCTCATCGTTACCGTTAGCTACCAGCATCACGGTAAACTCACGGCCTTTAATATATTCCTCCACCAGCAACGGACCATATTCATCAATGATGGCAGCCGCTTTGCTGTAGAGTTCCTGTTCGGTATGCACCAGCGAATGTTCGTCTATGCCCAGGCTGTCGCCGGCTTTAGCCGGCTTCACAAAAAGCGGGTATGCAAGCCCGTTAATGCACCGGGGCAGGTCCTCCATCGTCTCCAGCAGCGCATAGGCCGGTGTGGCCACGCCTTCGGTATAAGCTACATATTTCATCAGCTCTTTGGGCGGGTCGTATAACAATGAGGATGGGCCCGTAAACGGAAGGGTAAGCTGTTCCAGGAAATATATCACATCAATGGAAGGCACTTCCCATTCCAGGTAACCCTCGCAGAGATTAACAAATACATCGTACTTATTTTTAGCCAGTTGTTTAAGCTGCTTATAAGTGGTTAACTTGTTCAGGAAAACATGATCAACTTCATGGCCGGGGAGGAGGCCCGATAAATCCCTCGGCGGATCATAATGCTGGTAATCTACAGCAGAAGTGGAATAATCCGGTTGCAGCACACAAACTTTCATAACAAGAATTTGAACAGGGGTCAGGCCCTGGCATTATTGCCGGTACGAACATAAGCATGTTTTTTCAGTGATGCACGTACAAAAGCGTCATTTATTATCTCAATCACCAATTGCGAAAACCGTTTGCCCGAGAATCGCAGGATGGCGCCGATGGATGTGTAGTTTTCATCTTCGCTGATACCGCATTGGGCATTTACCTCCAGCACATACAGCTTGCCTGTGGAAGCGTCCATGCGTATATCCACACGGGTATACCCTTTTCCACGGGTGGCGCAAAAAGCATCCCAGCTTATTTTTTTGATTGGTTCAACCAGTCCGGCATCCGGAAGCCGGTATTCATAAAAATTTTCCTCGTTCGGCATGGCCGCTTCATCTTCATATATTTCCCAGAGGCGGTCGAAGGAAAGGAATTTTTCTTTTTCGGGCAGGGAATGATGGAACACCCGCTCTACCGGCGTATATACCACAGCGTTAGCCGGGTCGTCGTAAGAGCCGCTGATGAGTACGGTATATTCGGGTCCGGAAATGAATGTTTCGGCGATGATACCGTCGGCGGTCAGGTTCCATCCCCGGTAACCGGCATACATGCTTTTCAGTATTTCCGAAAGGGCGTCTTCGCTGTCTACCACATTCCTGATGCCAACACCCATGCTGCCACCGGAAACCGCCGGTTTAATGATCACCGGTTTTCCCAGTTTATGGAATATGGCTGATGCATCGGTGTCGGGCGTACGGATGATTTCCCAGGCCGCATTGGGTACCCCGGCTTCATCAAAAGCCGTTTTCATGGGTACTTTGGACGTGGTGATATGATAAAAATATTCGTCAGACCCGGTATAGATGATATCTTTTTCTTCCAGCAGCTTCAGCACCGAAATGCCCGGTGTTCCGTTAACCTCATCGCCATCGCATAGGTTAAGCACAACCGGGATCTGTTTGCCGTTTTCTTTTTCCGCCTCAATGGTTTCAATCACTTCCCGGAAATTACCCATATTCACCGGTTGCCAGAGCCAGGTTACATTCAGCTCTGTAAAAACCCGGGAATATTCTGCAATGCTTTGGGAGAAGTCGTAATAATAATCAATGTTATCATCATTCGTTTGCAGGCTGGGTGATAATACCCAGACTTTTATCTTGCTTGCCGGGGCCCCTTTAAAAATGGAATGGCTTTTTTTCATTAAAGGAGAGGCTAAGGTTTTAGTTGAAGCTGTTGCCTGATGAATCCGGTAAGCCGGTATTTGCTCAATATATCTGCCGGCAGGTGTTTGGCACCGCGGATATTTTGCAGGCAATCCCTGCTTCCGCAATAACAGATGAAAGGTTGTGCCATATCCAGTTCGGTGGAAGGATAAAAAAAGCAGAGTTCATCATTCGTTTCAATATTGCTGATGGCCAGCAATTCCATACTATCGGTATCGAAAAAAACATTCGGACTGCAGCTATGATTGGTGTACTGCAGAAATTCGGGAACCAGGGTGATATGTTCATCTTCTTTCCGCTGAACGGTAAGGCGATTGGGGCTTGTGTACACGTCTCCTGCAGTAAAGCGGCATATGAGTGTTCCTTTTTTGAAAGGCGCAAGTGCATGTAATGAATACTGGCCTGTTTGAATATTTTTTATCACCTCGGCAAATCCATGCCTGCTGATGATTTCCGGATCATGGTTTATAATTGCGGCGTTGGCCATGTGGCTGGGTTAGTATGTAAGACAATAGAATAAATAATGGGAAAATTCTGAATAGAAAGATAGAAAGTAAAGCAATTAAACGCATGGAAACTTATGCCAAAGTTTTCAACAATATTAAAGCTATAAAAAGCAGGTTAACCGTACAGTGAGGATATAATTATTCAGGCATTCATCTAAAAATTCCGGGACATATTTTACAAAAAAACACCGGCTATCCGGTAAACAGAAAGCTACATGTACCGGAAGGCTACAGGGAAACCGTATTTTTTTATCATTAACAATACTTTTTGAATACTAAATATGATAACACATACGTTTTTATGTCAATATCCTAATAAAAACCCTGAGGTATGACAAACAATTCAGCACAACAGGAAGTATTACTGATAACCGGAACCGGTTTTGCCAACCGGCAGTATCTTGAAAAAGACAATAACGAAAATTCAAAGAACCAGTCGCAGGAAGAAAAACTACGGGAAGCATGCTGGAACGGATTGCTGAAAGAGATATTACCCGAAATTTTCCTGTTATCGGCCCCGGATGCCAGGTTATTCCTATGGCAGATGCGGGAAGCGCAAAACATGCTGGCCATGCAAATGGCGGAAGCGCCGGTGGAAGTGGATTATTACAGTTCCATTGACCCGTATTGTTTCATGCAGATACAGGGATTTAGTTAGGAGTTTGGGTTCTTAACAGATCAGTTAACAACATTCGGCACATAAATAAAATCATAGTAGCCGGAAGCCATGCGCTTCCGGTTTTTTAATGTTGGGCATACAAGAGCAGCATACCTTAAATCTTGCTAATTTTATGGTATCAAATACACGTAAAAATGGAAGGTATGAAAACGTTGACCCGATTATTGGCAGGTTTTGCTTCATGTATATTTTTTCAGTACCAGGGCTTCGCTCAAATAAATACTGTTTCCGGCGATAAGGACTGGAAATCGCAAAAAACCTTTTTACAAAACACGACGGAAGCTGATTATATCATTCGGGTTGGCGATATAGACAATCTTGGTTTTGGCTGGCCCGACGGGTTTGATCCGTTTTGCGGACGTATGACGGACGTGCATGCCTATCCCTGGGATGCATCTAAAGATGACCTGCCGGGATTTGACCGGATATTGCTGTCATCCAAATTCAATAAAACAACAGCGCAGGCATGTGGTGCTGATGGGTATTCTGTGTCGTATGATGCAGTTACCTCAAAGCCGGTTACCTATTCCATTGCTACAGATAAACTGAAGGGAGCAGCGGTGAAGAATGCGTACCTGCAATTGTTTATTGACGATTTTCAGGCGCCATCGCTATGCTCCAGGTTCCAGGTAACGGTAAATGGTACACGCTTTGTGGAATGCGAGAAAATACTTAATGCCATTGACCAGACAGGTCCGGTAGGCAAGCTGATTTCCGTACCCGTTCCCGAAGAGTTTTTTGCAGCGCTTACCGGTAAGCCGGCGTTGTTGCTGAAGATAGATGAAGTGAACGGTGCTGCGGATGGTTTTGCCATTGATTTTATCCGGCTGCTCATTAACAGGAAAATAGAAAACACATGCAAAGGGAATATACAGGGCCATGTGGTAGACAGGAGTTCAAACAGGCCGGTGGCCGGTGCCATGGTTATGCTGGCCGATAAAACCAGCACCCGCACCAATGCCGATGGCTGGTTTATGTTCCAGGGTATTCCAACCGGCTTTGAAGTACTAACGGCAGCGGCTACGGGCTATAATGACGGAACAGCCACAGCCGATATCGGCCAGGGCGACGATAACCCCGAACTCACCATTTATATTGAACAGGGCCGGCAGGTGGTTTTCGACAAGATGGAAATTACCGTGGGAGAAACAATTGAATTAAACAATATCCTGTTCGACCAGGCAAAGGCAGAAATAAAAGAAACATCCAAACCTGAATTAGACAAACTGGTTGCATTCCTTAAAGCCAATGCAGATGCCGAAATTGAGCTATCCGGGCACACTTCATCTGAAGGCGATGCTGCCTATAACCGGTCGTTATCTTATAAAAGGGTGAAGTCCTGTAAGGATTATATCGTGTCTAAGGGCATTGATCCCGGGCGAATCATCGTGTTTGGCTATGGCCCCGACCGGCCGGTTGTGTCAAATGATACCGAATCTAACCGGGCAAAGAACCGGCGCGTAGAAATGCGGCTGCTGAAATTGTAGGAATAAAAAAAGTATTATCTGTTAAATCGGACCACCGTTTTTTACGTTGGAATGTATTATTATACCAAAACCTCCCCGTCTTCCCCTCAAAAAAATCTTCCCGCCTTCCCCTCAAAAAACAACTCCCCGCCTTCTTCTTCAAAAAAACCTTCCCACCTTCCCGGCAAAAAAAACAACACCCCGTCTTCCCGGCAAAAAATATAAATCAATATCTAAAAATCCCCCTCAATTTCCCCCACAACTCATTATCAAAGCTGCTTACGGCCAGTTGCACGTTTCCGGCTGTTTCTCCCATGCGGATCACCACTATTTTTTGTGAAGGCACCACATACACTTTCTGGTCGTTTTTCCCCAGGGCTGCATACATGTCGGCTGGTGCATTGGGTACCATAGCTCCGGCAAAAACTGTTTGCAGGGTTGGCAGCATATGGCTGGCCTTGCCATTGAGCCAGGTAAGGTATCCGTACGAGTTGTTTAAGTTTTGCGAACTGTTTACCTGGGCGTTAAAATAAACCGAATCATTCAGGATGGGTGTTTGGTCCCATTTTCCCTTGTTCAGCATCAGCAAACCGAACCGGGCCATGCTGCGGGGCGTACTGTAAAGCACATTGTTATATCCATTGCGCAGCCAAACGCCATTCATACCAATTTTGTTGCGAATTTTCTCCTGGAAATAAGTGTTAAAAGAAGTTCCGGAAGTGCTTTCTATCACCTTATCCAATAGTGTATATGGTGCATTGTGATAGGCCCAGCGGGTACCTGCATCTGCTTTATAGGAAAGGCAGGAAGGCAGGGTACAATCATTGTCGGGAACATTGTCATCCAGTCCGCTGGTCATGGTAAGTTGATGGCGTATCGTTACCAGGTCTTCTTTGGCAGTAGGTAGTGAGGTCCACCCGGCACCTAAATACTGCGATGTTTTATGATTGATATTGAGCAGGCCTTCCTGTTGGGCGATACCCACCAGCATGGCGGTAACGGTTTTTCCGGCAGAAGCCCAGTACCAGTTGCTATCGGCGGTAAAGGTTCCGAAATATTTTTCTACAACTATTTTCCCGTTTTTAAGGATGATGAAAGCCTTTGTATTTTTTAGTTGTAAGTAACTGTACAGGTCGTTTAATTGAGTGTCTGTCCAGCCCAGGGAATCAGGTGAAGCCGTTTCCCAGCTTGTGCTGCCCACGGTTGGAAAGTACAGGGTGGGTTCGGGTGTGGGCAAGGGCACAGGATCTGAGGGAGACGATTTTTTACATCCGGCAAAAATGGAAGTAAATACCAGGGATAACAGCAGTAATTTTTTCAAGTAAAAGGTTTTAGTGATTTTTCAGACTCAATTAGGGTAAGGATGTTTAAATGTAAAAGTAGAAATTAATTGGTATTTATTAGTGAATGGGGGTTATCTGTGTTGTATTTATTGCCAGTTGTCAGTATTAGGATTTTTTGGATTTAGAGATTGGTAGGATTGTATTAATATTATTAGAAACCGGATCCTATAATCCCACCAATCATTTAATCCTAATTCAGACATCTTTATATCTAAATTTTATTTAGTACCCAATCAGGCAGGTTTGATTAATAATTGTATTAATTGCAATCACATTCAATCTGTAAATATGAAACACGAAGCATTAACGCATAAGATAATCGGATGTGCCATGAAAGTGCATTCCTATTTAGGAAATGGTTTCCAGGAAGTCATTTACCAACGAGCTCTGGCTATAGAAATGAAAAACAGTCGCCTTGAGTATCAGAGAGAAATGGAAATGGCGATATCGTATTATGGCCACGATATCGGAACACGGAGGGTTGATTTTTTTGTAGAAGGAAAAATCATGGTAGAAATAAAAGCCGTTATAAAATTAGAAGATGTGCACATTGCACAGGCGATGAATTACTGCCAGGCTTACGATTTGCCAGTCGGCCTGCTTATTAATTTTGGTTCTAAAAGCCTGGAATTTAAAAGGATATATAATGTTAATCACAAAGAAAATAGGGAGTACGCAAAAAAATCCAATAATTCTTAAATCCTAAGAATCCCAATTCAGACAGTTTTCAGAAGAAAAAAGCCTCAAACAACTTATATTGTTTAAGGCCTTTCTGCTTCGTGGTGGTGTGGGCCGGGATTGAACCGGCGACACATGGATTTTCAGTCCATTGCTCTACCAACTGAGCTACCGCACCAAATTAATAATCCTGCTCATCTAACCAATCCCGATATCGCTAAGCTCATCGGGACCTTGTTTTTCAATAACTCCTTCGTCGTTAAGAATAACTACGGCTGAGCTACCGCACCTCTTTGAATATCGAATATCAAACAAAGAATGTTGAATGTCGAATTTGGGTTGCAAAAATAAGGGGTTTTTGTTGAAGAACACCCATTTTACATGGAATATTTACACTTTGCCTGCTGATTATCAACCCGAAAGCGGATTGATAAGGGTTAATCGCTGTTCCCGGGCGATCAATTCCCATACTCACACAAAAACTTGATCCGCATCAGCTTCAACTGCTCCCAGTTAAAATCACTGTCGGCCAGTTCTTCCTGTGCTACCTGCAATGATGACGTTTCGCAACTCTTGAAATAATCAATGATCTCTTCCTGTTCGTATTCGTCCACCATATCATTGATGGCATAGTTCAGGTTCAGCTTGGTGCCGCTGGCTACAATCGTTTCCATCTCTTCCAGCAATTCCTCGATGCGCAGGTCCTTGTTTTTGGCGATGGTTTCCAGCGGAATTTTCTTGTCAACATTCTGTATGATGAAGATTTTGTTATTATTCCTGTTGGCAACCGTTTTCATTACAAAATCATCGGGCCTTTCAATGTCATTTTCTTCCACATAAGCGCTGATCATATCCAGGAACGGCTTGCCATAGCGCATGGCCTTGCCTTTGCTCACCCCGCTTATCTTTTCCAGTTCGGCCATCGACGTGGGATACATCGTAGCCATATCTTCCAGCGATGTTTCCAGGAATATCACAAAAGGAGGCAGGTTTTTTTCCTTCGCCACTTTTTTTCGCAGGTCTTTTAGCTGCTCCAGCAATATTTCATCTGCCGCACCGGCTTCACCTGCCACACCATCGCCGCTTTCTTCATCATCTGCATTCGCCTCTTCAAAAAGATTGTTAAGCGCAATTTTGAAGGATACCGGTTTCTTTAAAAATGCTTCCGACTTATTGGTGAATTTCAATATGCCATAATCCACGATGTCTTTTTCCAGTAACCCGTTCAGCAGCATCTGCCGGATAAGGCTGCTCCAGTAATGCGGTTCTTTATCATTGCCACTGGCAAATACCGGGAGTTCTTCGTGCCGGTACATCTTTACCTGCTGGTTGGCATGGCCCAGCAATACCTGTAATACATATTCCAGTGTAAACTGCTCACCCAGCGCTTTCACCGCCTTTAATACGGTAACGGCATCTTCTTTCGCTTCTATTTTTTCTTTCGGATTCAGGCAATTGTCGCAATGGCCGCAGCTTTTTTTATCATCATACGGTTCGCCGAAATAATACAATAATGTTTTACGCCGGCAAATGCTGCTTTCGGCATACGATACGGTTTCGTTTATCAGTTGTGCGCCCACTTCCCGTTCACTCAGCGGTTTGTCACGCATCAGGTGCTCCAGCTTGGCTACATCTTTATGAGAATAATAAAGGATGCATTTTCCTTCCAGTCCGTCCCTTCCGGCCCTCCCGGTTTCCTGGTAATAGTTCTCTATCGACTTGGGTATGTTATAATGTATTACAAAACGCACATCGGGCTTGTCAATACCCATCCCGAAAGCGATGGTGGCAACAATCACGTGTATGTCTTCATTCAAAAACTGGTCCTGCCGTTCCGACCTCAGTTTAGCGTCTAACCCTGCATGATAGGCCACTGCTTTGATACCGTTTGCCATCAGCATGTTGGCAAGCTCTTCAGTGGTTTTCCGGTTAAGTGTATAAATGATGCCGCTTTTGTTCTTATGTTGCTGGATGAACCGCACAATGCTTTTGTTCGTCTGCTCCAGGTTCACTTTGGGCTGTATTTCATAATACAGGTTGGGCCTGTTAAAGGAAGATATGAAGACGGCCGGTTTACGCAGTCCCAGGTTTTTCAATATGTCGCTCTGCACTTTAGGGGTAGCCGTTGCCGTTAGCCCGATGATGGGCACATCCGGGTTTATCTGGTCTGTAACCTCTTTCAGCCTCCTGTATTCGGGCCTGAAATCGTGCCCCCACTCCGAAATGCAATGCGCTTCATCAACGGCGAAAAAGGAAATGGTAAGTGATTTGAAAAAACCGATATTGTCTTCCTTGGTAAGCGTTTCGGGGGCCACATACAGCATCTTGGTCTTGCCCGATGCCAGGTCGTCTTTTACTGTCTTTTGCTGCGCCTTATTAAGCGTGCTGTTTAAAAAATGAGCCACATCGTCTTTGCTGCTGTAGCTTCTGACCAGGTCAACCTGGTTTTTCATGAGGGCAATGAGTGGTGAAACGATGATGGCAACCCCGTCGCAGATCATGGCGGGCAACTGGTAGCAAAGGCTTTTTCCGCCACCTGTTGGCATAATTACAAAAGTATCCCTACCGCTTAACAATGACCTGATGATCTCTTCCTGCGTACCTTTAAACCCATCAAAGCCAAACTCCTGCTGTAATTTCAGCGTTAAATTTTCCTGTATTTTTTTTGCCGGCGCCGGTTTTGTGGTTGCTTTCTTAACCGTTCCGGTTTTTGATTTTACTGTAGCCATAACTGAATGCTCTCCTTCACAAGTAATTTTTTATGCGTGCAATTAAACAATTGCTGTTTTTTAAAGGGTTGCGAAGTTAACCCAATGAGGCCGCAAAAACAAACAGCATGCGCATTTACACGATATATTAACATAGTATTTATATGCCTATTAAGATACGGTTTTTTTGCTAAACGGATGGAAAATAAATTGTTAGGCAGGTAAAAATGCAGGTATGATGATACCGGCGCCGGTTCTTTGCATTATCCCGTATTTACAGTAGGTTTGCGGCTTCAAAATGAACAGTGAATCAATCATACCGGTAGCGCTCCGTACCATTCGCCTGGAAGCGGCTTCCATCAGCGGCCTGGAGTCGTTCATCAACAGCAGTTTTAAAAAAGCGGTTGAAACAGTTGCTTATGGTAAAGGCAGGCTGATAGTGAGCGGTATCGGAAAAAGCGCCATCATTGCCCAAAAAATAGTGGCCACACTGAACAGTACCGGAACGGCCTCCATTTTCATGCACGCAGCTGATGCCATCCACGGCGACCTTGGCATGATTCAGCAGGATGATATCGTGTTGCTTATCAGCAAAAGCGGCGACAGCCCCGAAATAAAAGTGCTGGTACCCCTGCTGAAGAACTTTGGCAATACCCTTATCGGCATGGCGGGCAACGAACAGTCATACCTGGCAAAGCACTGTGATATCCTGTTAAATACAACGGTTAACCAGGAAGCCTGCCCCAATAACCTGGCACCAACCTCCAGCACAACCGCACAAATGGTGATGGGCGATGCCCTGGCCGTTTGCCTGATGGAATTGAAGGGCTTTAACAGCGAAGATTTTGCCAAATACCATCCGGGCGGTACGCTGGGGAAAAAACTCTATCTCCGGGTTTCCGACCTCATCATAAATAATGAAAAGCCGGCGGTTAAACTATCCTCACCGGTAAATGAAGTGATTGTGGAAATAACCAAAAAGCGATTGGGGGCTGCAGCGGTAATCAATGATGAAAATAAGGTAGAAGGCATCATTACCGATGGTGACCTGAGGCGGATGCTGGAAAAAAATGCATCGTTCTCCCATTTGTATGCAAAAGATATCATGGGAATCAACCCAAAAACCATATCAGCCAATGAACTGGCTGCAGCATCACTGGATGTAATGCGGAATAATAATATCAGCCAGTTAATCGTTTTGGAAAACGGACTTTATGCAGGCGTTTTGCATTTGCACGACCTGGTAAGGGAAGGGATCATTTAACAGTAACAACCCAAAAACAGCAGAACACACATGAACAAGAACCACTATGTAGCCATTATGGCGGGAGGCATCGGAAGCCGGTTTTGGCCCATGAGCCGCACCGATTACCCCAAACAGTTCCTTGATATTCTAAATACCGGAAGGACGCTGATACAGGCTACATTCGACAGGTTTGTAAAATTCATACCGGTAGAGAACATCTATATCGTAACCTCCGAAAATTATAAGGAAATAGTTGCCAAACAGCTTCCCGAACTTAACAGGGCAAATATCCTTTGTGAACCAAGCCGGAAAAATACAGCTCCCTGCATAGCCTATATTTCCTATAAACTGCAGCAGGTGAACCCTTCAGCAAACCTGATATGCGCACCGGCCGACCACCTCATTACCGACGATGACGGGTTTAAGAAAGTTTGCACCGAAGCGCTGCATTTTACGGCACATATAAAAGCATTGATTACCCTTGGCATAAAACCCACCAATCCCAATACCGGTTACGGGTACATCCAGTATGAACAACTGGCGGTAAGCGATAATATCTATAAAGTAAAAACCTTTACGGAGAAACCAGACCGTGAACTGGCTAAAACCTTTGTTGCCAGCGGCGATTTCTTATGGAACGCCGGTATATTCGTTTGGCAGGTGAAGAACATCATCAGGGCATTTGAAAAACTGCTTCCCGAAATGCACGAAGTGTTTGATGCGGAAAAGGCAAACTTCAATACAGCCATGGAAAAAGAAGCTGTAGAAAGGATCTATCCGCAATGCGTAAATATTTCCATTGATTACGGCGTGATGGAAAAAGCCGATAATGTATATGTGATTCCGTCTTCTTTTGGATGGAGCGACCTGGGTACCTGGGCCAGCGCCTACGAAACACTGGAAAAAGATTACCTGGAAAATGCGGTGGCCGGCAACAATGTAGTGGTGATTGATGCCACAAGAAACATGGTGCATGCCGACAATCAAAAACTGGTGTTGCTGCAGGGACTGGAAGATTTTGTGGTGGTGGATACACCTGATGTATTGATGATCTGTAAGAAAGACAAGGAGCAGGAAATAAAGGAATATGTGGCAGAAATAAAAAGGAGCAAAGGGGATAAATACCTGTAAACGGGTAAAAGCGCAATATTAAACCGGTAATTACGTTATAAAACTGCTGTAAGCCGTATTAATCCATTACACAGCAGCATGTTGCACAGATAGCAGCATAACGTGATGCCATGAATCGGAAACCTTTACTTATCCTGTTTGCCATCATCCTGGCTGTCCCTAATTTCATCCGGGAAGATATCAACGAACAATTGCCGTTTAATAATACGGAAAGGTTCCATCCCGCACTGGCGTCTGTTAACAGCATCGATAAGCTTGAAAAACTGGTTGATAACGAAGCTCTTTCCCGTAATATCAGTTTCCGCTCTCCGGAGTATTCCTTATTGCTTGCTTATTTTATTTCCTGCCGGTTCTATCACGGATTTTCTCACTATACACTGAAAGAAAACTGGATAGCCGCATTGGGTGAAAGGGTTACCGGCATCGGTTTATCCTGTAAGGTAAGGCCCGAAGAGATCATGAAACATCCTAATGCCGCCTGTTCGCAGCAGGCACTGGTGATGATGGAAGTGTTGAAACGGAAAAAAGTGGATTACCGGAAAGTGGGGTTCCCGCACCATTATGCCCTGGAAGTGAAATGCGATGGCAAATGGTATTATTTTGATCCGAACATGGAGCCGCAGATGAACCTCAGCCAGCGCATACACGAAAACTGGAACGCCAGCAACGAACTGCTGAAAAAATATTATCCGGCGGAAAAGCACCCAAACCTCTCCTACCAGTTTGGTGATGGCGAAACAGCCATTTTTGGAGAAGTAAATGAAGTGCCGGCAGCCAGGCTGCGTTTTTTTCAAAGCAGCACATCCATCCTATCCAAAACCGCCTGGTGCTTCCCTTTGTTATTGCTGTTTGTGCGTAAACGCAAACCACGGATGTATGCTGTAAAGCCGGTTAACCGCAATTTGACAGCTTCGGCAAACATGCACCCGCTTTTTTCCGCTTAAATGCTATTTTTGAAAAAGTAAATTACCATTTAACCTTTTTCATTGATACCAACCATCACCAGCAAATTACCCGCAGCGGGTACCACCATCTTCACCGTAATGAGTTCGCTGGCCGCAACGCATAATGCGGTGAACCTGGGCCAGGGCTTTCCCGATTTCCCGATGGACGAAGCGCTTATTTCCCTGGTAAACAGCGCCATGCAACAGGGCCATAACCAGTATGTGCACATGTGCGGGCTGCCGGCATTACGGGAAAGCATAGCCGAAAAATGTATGTCGCTTTATAACACAGCCATCAATGCCGATACTGATATAACGGTTACGCCTGGTGGCACCTATGCCCTGTATACCGCACTTACTGCCATCCTGCAGCCCGGAGACGAGGTGATCCTGTTTGAACCGGCTTACGACAGCTATATTCCGAATATAGAAATAAACGGGGCGGTTGCCGTTCCGGTTTCTCTCGGGTTTCCGGACTA
>CALKVC010000242.1 GCA_937996595.1 uncultured Chitinophagaceae bacterium | reverse complement strand
GCCCGTTTGTAGTTCCTGAGTGTTCCCAGGCTGAATTCCTGCCGGGTTTGGGCATTACCAAAATCTATCCTGAATAATGTATCCCTGAAAACACAATTGCCCGGCTGTGCCAAAACCTGTTGTGCAGAAATGACAATTATCAAACCTATGATACGTGCAAAGAAAAACTTCATATGATAATCCTGTTTTCGGTTACCGGTTAACGTAAATACCATAAGTAAGTTAGCGGTATAAAAGGAAATTACCTTATGTATTCAAAAAATTTGCATATATTTATACCATTGGTTCGTAATGGGTACAAGTGGTACAGTTACAGCCGGTTTATCTCTGTGGCTTTGTGATTTGTTCGCCTTTAGGAAGGCGGGAAGGTTCAACAAATTAACTGTTTCAAAAAAATATTAATCCATACCCTTTTATAATAAGCGGTTATCTGTTTAAGGATAATTGCGGATTATATTTTTTAAGATAATACCAAAACATGAGAAAACTAATTTGGATGGCTGCTCCGGTTATCATGGCGATTTCCATTCCAGCCATGTCGCAGAATGTGGGTATTGGCACCAGTACCCCGGGTGAAAAACTGGAAGTAAAGGGGAATATAAAAGTTACCGGTAACATAAACCTTAACGGAAATACCGGAACAGAAGGGCAGGTGTTAACTTCAAAGGGCAACAACCCGCCAACCTGGGAAAATCCCAAAATCAGTTCCCCGGATATTCCGGCCGGGCAACTATATGCAGAATCTTCATCTGAACTTTTTTCCGGTGATATCATACTGAAAAGCAATGCGGTATCAGATAAATGGTACGACGGGGTTGGGCTGGTAAGTTTCAGGGATACCCTGTTCGTTTTCGGCGGCTGGTATTTCAGTGCACCTACCGGTGCCGTATATACGAATGTAATCCGTTATTCTGCAGATGACGGCGCAACCTGGCCGGTTTACAATGCAGTGCTGCCATTTTACGGTCATGCATTTGTCTATTTCAAAGCCCCAAACGGATGGCTCTATATCATTGGCGGAGACAATAATAACCAGGCCTCCCTGCAAACAGTATGGCGTACCAAAGATATGCGTACTTTCCAGGTGATGACCACAACAGCAGGATGGGGAACACGTTCCCTGATGGGAGGATGGGCAGATGAGGAATCGAATATCTATATCGCCGGCGGCCAGCAAACAACTTCCGTTGAAACTGGCCCGAATGATATCTGGAAATCTGCTGATGGCGGTGCTACCTGGACTCGTATAGCCAATAACATCAGCGTAAACGGCGAATATTTCCTGGGTCAAAACATCTGTAACCAGGTAAAACTGTTCAATAAGCGGGTATACGTAATCGGTGGTGGTATTTCTGCTGCAAACCCATACGACAGCTATTCGAAAAAGGTGTTTTCTGCATCCATAAGCGATTTGGGAAACTGGAGAAGGGAGAATGACCTGCCCTATACAAACGGCAGGCGTTACATAAGTACCGAAGTATGGGATGGCAAACTCTGGGCATGGAGTGGCCACAATGCAACAGAAGGGAATGTACGAACGGTCTGTTATATGGATAATTCCGGCAACTGGCACAATTTCAAATACACGTATACAGATAATAACCCTGCCAGTGAAACCACCACCACACATGCAGCCGGAATCACGGTACATAAGGACATGCTGTACCGGGTGCTGGGAAACCTGAATAATGATGCATATGCGTTGAAAAGAAGCGCCCTCATGGCTAACATATCGGTAAGGGATACCCTAAAAACAAGGAATTTGTTCGTATCCAGCCTGGAAGGTTCTGGCAACAGGCTTGCATACGCCACTGAACAGGGTGAAATAAAATCAGGCAGCCTGCTTGAATCGGATATTTTGACCACGTCTTATGATTTTTCACAAAAAGCGGTTTCCAACCAGCTGGCTTCGGCGCAGCAAGCCAATTTCTGGATCACCGGCCGCGGTTTATTCGGCGGCGGCACAAACCAGGGAAAAACACTTCAGGTGAACGGTGAAACCTTCCTGGGCGGACTAACGGGTATTGGTACCAGCAGCCCGGCAACTTACCTGGCAGGCATCCCGGGAATGGCCGTATACAGCCCGGTTTCATCAGGCATTTCAATAGCAAACAGCAATAAATACTGGTTAACCTGGATCCAGAATAATGATCTCCATTTTTTTGAAGGCGGTGCTTCTCAAAACAGGCTGATCATAAAATCGGGTGGTGTGGTTAATATACCCAACCTGGCCGGAACCGGCATACGGATGGTTGTGGCTGATGCCTCCGGTAACCTGTCGGCTCAGCCAATAACACAGGATGCTTCTGCCATAACCGGCAGCAACCTGGGTAATGCAACCTATGGTGTATATAAGCAGAAAAGCGGCAATGAACTGCAGTTCAGATCGCTAACCACCGTTTCTGACAATGGCATTGAACTGGTTTCCAACAACAATGATATAACGGTAAAGAATAACGCCTATGCAGCTTATGGCAAAGTAGAAGTATATACCGGTGATGCCACACCGAATGTTATCATAAAGACCATTACTCCTGCTGATAATTCAGCCGGTACCTTTGAGGTTGATATGGCCGGTATCGCTTCAAACATGGATGCTATTACGGGGAAAAAACATGTACGCTACAGGAAAACGGGCGGGAACATTACACTTGGTTCTATCACGAATATCGTTCCTACTACGGCTGATAACAGCCTGGCTACAGCCAACTGGACGATTACGGCTGCTTCAGGAAAGCTGGAAATTAAGGTAACCGGTGTTGCAAACGCTACCATCAAGTGGAAACCGGTATTTAAGCTGAATGAAGTTTATTGATTTATGACCGGGAAACAGCCCGGATGTATTGCTAACACAAAAGCGTATGCGCTGTATAAGACTGGGCTTCGCTACCTGTAAGCTTTCCTGTCCCTGTTCCAGCTCATTGTTCCTTTGAACCGCTTCCAGCCGCTTTCCCTTTCCACAATACTTTTAAAATTACCGTTATAAGCCTTTTGAAAGTCGATTACGGGATCTGTCATGAGCGGATGCATCGCTTTCAGGCTGTCAAATACGATTGGCAGGATACCGATTTGCCTGCTGATACGGAGTTTTGCATAACTGTTTAACTGCTTTGCCTGGAAGGGGTCTGTAGCGAGGGCAATGGTTTTAAATCCGATCTTCTTTGACTTGTGGTATCCGTAATAAATATTCTCCGTACTGTGTTCGGCCAGGGTTTCTGTATAAATATTTTCTTTGGGTATGCCGATTGCAGCTGCATACATAGCCATCACTTCCCCTTCATAATATGGCGAATAAACAGAAGAGCCGGAATACATCACATTTTTAGCGATGCCTTTATCAAAAAGGAATTTAGACCAGTATACCCTGGCTTTCATTACACTGTCCCATTTACCATCATATAAAGGTATACCGGGCACTACAATGATATCATAGCTTTTGTCGGAAGCATTTTCAAGCAACCGTTGTGTACTGCGGGGCGAATAATAGCAGGATGCAATACTGGCAAGCATTACAGCGGTTAATACATATATTCTGGCAGGTTTGTTTCGCATTTTTTCTGTCAAACTGAATTATCTGTATCCAGATAACAGAAATATAAGCAAAAAGTTCATTCAATAATAAACATTATCAATAGAAAGCAGGGCACCTTACCTTATTGGCAGAACTGTTGTAACTATTGCGGAAAGCCCTGTAAGAAAGCGTAACTTCCACACCGCCCCTGTATTGGGAAGCCGTTTTCAGTTTGCTGGTATTAACATCATACGTGATCCCGATACTTGTTTTATAATAATCAATTTTTACCACCGGCATCATGGCGTCTTTCCAGCGGTAAAAAAGCCCGGCGGAAATATTCACTTTTTCACCTGCTTCATTTTCCGACAGGTTATAACTATAGAATAAACCTCCCTGTCCCTGCCTGGCGCCTCCCTGCATAAAATAATCACCATACACGATAACCTGGTTACCGTTTCCAACCGGCGCCGACAACCCCGCATTGATTACATATTTTTCATTCAGCACGATATCATTTTGTTTCATGAATGCCACTTTAGGCTTGGTGAAATGAAAAAATCCGGCACCCAGATAATACCGGGTGTTGCTGCCTATCAGGCTACTGAAACACAGGCCCACTGCCGCATCCCAATATGTTAAATTTGTTCGGCTGAATTGTTCGCGGGTAGGGTTTACCGTTGAATAGGCGCCGTTCACATACTGGTCATCAAATGTAAGCTTAGCCGGATCAAAACGTTGCATCACCGGTCCGCCCATGATGCCTGCAGAAAGATATGCGCCATTGTCGCCATTCAATGATTTATGATAATTGAAAACAGGGAAAACCTGGTTCCTGCTGAGCCGGGAATCGCCGGCTATATCACCCGACAATTGTAACCCGTATGTTATGTAATCATCCGACAAGCCGACAGACCGTTTAAATTCCATTCCCAGGCCAATGGTTTTATATGGTACCGTAACACTTTGCCACTGGCTTCGGAATGCAGCGGTAACCCTGATATCGCCCTTATACAATCCTGCCAATGCCGGGTTGCGTAAAAGCGGGAGGTCGTAAAATTGTGAGAAGTTAATATCCTGCCCCGATGCAGCATGCATCACCGTTAACAGGCAGGCTGTTACTTTGTATTTTGTAATGTGGTTTTTCATAGGTATCATTATTTTAACACGGTTGTATTCCCTTTATATGTGTACAGAACATCATTGTCACAAACTACATCTGCCGTATAAACAAATACGTCAGGCGTGGCAGTAACGCCCCTCACTTTGCCATCCCAGCCAAACTTTGGATCGTTCGGGCTGAAATTCTTCCGCTCAAAAACCAGTTCACCCCACCTGTTGAAAATCCGGAATGATTTAACGGTTATCCCTTTGCCCCGAACCATCAGCACATCATTCAACCCATCGCCATTAGGTGTAAAGGCATTGGGAATGAACACCTGGCCATCGGTACAGAATACATGTAACCTGAATACATCCCTTGCCTCGCATCCATAGTTATTCCTGACCGTTAGTGTATATTCTATATCTGATTTTGCTGTTGTGGTAGGCGTTTCGCAGTCTGAACAACTCAGCTCTGTAGCCGGTGTCCAAAGGTAACTTACCACCGGCCCGTTTTGTACGATAGGATGGAAGGTGAACACGGTTCCTGTAGACGCATTCACATCAGCCCCGATGTTAACAGTTGGCCTGGGCCCAACGTTGATAAGTACATACCCGGTATCGGTAAAACAGTTATATCCATCGTACCCAACAACACGGTAACGGGTAGTTGTTTGTGGTGTGGCAACCGGATCGGCAATATCTGTCCTGTTTAACCCTAAGGAAGGCGACCAGGTATATGAATTGGCCTGCAAGGCCCGCAATCCAACAGATTCACCAACACAAATCGTGTCTCCCGGATCTACCTGCATCAGGAACGGCCTTACCAGGCTTAAGAAAACGGTATCCTTACCTGTACAACCCGCTGCGCTGGTGCCGCTTACAATATATGTGACAGAATCCGTGGGCGTGGAAACAGGGTTAGCACAATCAGCACAATTCAAACCTGCAGCAGGACTCCAGGAATAAGTTGAAGCACCATTTGCAGTCAACTGTACTGTTTTTCCCTGGCAAACATGCATATCCTGTGAAGCCTGAATTTTTGGGGTAGGGTGTACCGTTATCCTGATGGATTTTACTTTTCCGGAACATCCATAAGCTGATGCTGAAACAGAAATGACAGAAACCACCGGCGCATTGGTTTCATTGATTGCCGTAAATGCCCCGATATCGCCGGTGCCACTGGCTGCCAGGCCAATACCGGTATTATTATTTGTCCAGCTGTAAACGGCCGCATTAATGGTACTGGTTAATGTTATTGGCGATGTAGTGGCCCTGTTGCAAACCTGCTGG
>CALKVC010000241.1 GCA_937996595.1 uncultured Chitinophagaceae bacterium | reverse complement strand
TCTACACAGGCGAAGACACTCTTTCCCTACACGACGCTCTTCCGATCTTAAGTTGGGTTCATCGGGGAATTGTAATATACCAGTTTCCCTTTTATTCCTTTCTCGCCCAGGCTGTCCAGTTCTCTGAAAGAACTTACCAATACAACTGGTGCTTTAATCCCGTTTTCACCCGTTGATATGGTATTACCGAGTGCACAGAGTTTAAGAAAATGTTTTTCACCGCTACCCGTTTCCGCATACCCTGTTTCTTTTTCACCCCTTTCCCAATGTGTAACCATACATGGTTGAAGATAAACTGTATCTGCGCCGGCCTGCCTTAGCATATCTGCAGTTGCCTGCACGGCTTTCAATGAATTTGCCGAACCGCTGAGCCTTGGGCCGATTTCTTTACAGAGATGACGCAGGTTTTCATACGCATAAGTATGCGACATGATCTCTATGGCCAGTTTCCTTATGATGGCCGAATCCTTATCCTGGGCAAAAGAAGCAGAGAAGCTAACAGACAGTATGAAGATTGCGGTGAATGAAACTTTCATGCAATGAAATTAAAACAAACTTAACCAATTACCATTAATCATTAACTAATATAAGAATGAACATAATATCGGTAACTTGCGTTTTCAGAAAACCGAATCCAGGTTATACAGATCTATTAATCTTAATCAATAGTATTATGAATATTGCGATAGTTTGTTATCCAACATACGGAGGCAGTGGGGTGCTGGCTACAGAATTGGGCAAAGCGCTGGCAGATAAGGGGCATAATATCCATTTTATAACTTACCAGCAACCGGTCAGGCTTAGCGGGTTTCATGCCAACCTTTTTTATCATGAGGTGAGGGTGCCCACCTATCCGTTATTTGATTACCCGCCATATGAAACAGCCCTGGCCAGTACCATGGTGGATGTGGTTAGCAATAACCAGATAGACCTGTTGCATGTTCATTACGCCATTCCGCATGCAGCCGCAGCGTATATGGCAAAACAGATACTGGCAAAAAAAAATAAAAAGATACCGGTAATCACCACATTACACGGTACAGATATCACGCTGGTAGGCAGGGACAAGACTTACAGCCCGGTAGTTACATTTTCCATGGAGGAGAGTGACATACTTACTGCCGTATCAAACAACCTGAAAGAGGAAACGTACCGTAATTTCAGCATCAATAAAGATATTGAAGTGATTCACAATTTTGTGGATGTGAAGCGTTTTAATAAAAAACCGGTGGATGCTTTCAGAAAACTGATTTCGCCCAATGGAGAAAAGATAATAGTGCATGCTTCCAACTTCCGGAAAGTGAAACGCGTGGATGATGTGGTGAATGCCTTCCTGCTTATACAAAAGGAAATACCATGCAAGCTGCTGCTCATTGGCGATGGACCGGAAAGGCCCGCAATTGAATCAATGACAAGGGATTGCCCTTCTTATGAAGCAATCAAATTCCTGGGAAAACAGGAACAGATGGAAGACATATTGCCGATAGCTGACCTGTTCCTGTTAACAAGCGAATATGAGAGTTTCGGATTGGCTGCGCTGGAAGCCATGGCTGCCGAAGTGCCGGTGATATCAACCAATGCGGGTGGTTTGCCCGAGATAATTATTGATGGCGTTTGCGGGTATATGAGCCCGGTAGGTGATGTGGAAGACATGAGCCGGAATGCACTGAAGATCTTAAAGGATGAACAAACACTGCTACGGTTTAAATCGAACGCATTGCTTCAGGCGAAAAAATTCGACATCCAGCATATCGTGCCTCTTTATGAGGACTTGTATAAAAGTGTCATCTGATTAACGCGGGCGTAACCATTTTTCGGGATCAAAGTTGCTGGATTCATTGCTCATATAAAAATCAATGGCGCCTACCCCGTCAAAATTGGCAGCTACCCTTCCAATAGTTTGCCCGGTGCTAACTTCCTGTCCACGCTGCACATTTACACCAGACAGGTTACTGTATGTGGTAAAATACCGGCCATGCTGTATGATCACCACCTGCATGTCTTCCACATTCTGTACGGTAGAAACGGTTCCGTTAAACACGGCTTTAACCGGTGTGCCTATTTCGGAAGAAATGGTTACAGAGGTAACATTCAATATGCTGCCGCTTGGCAAAGTGTTCTTTCCGTAATGCATCAGCACTACGCCCCTGTCTAACGGCCAGGGCAATGAACCGCGGTTCCTTTCAAAGCTTGTATTCAAGGCTGTATTACCGGCATTCAGGAGCACACTTTCCGCCGGCTTATTTGCCGGTTTTGCAGGTCTCACCTTTACGGGTGCAGTTCCTTTTTCAGTTCCTGAAGCTGAACCCGGATTAGCCTTTGCCAATTCCCGCGCTTCAGCCAATCTTTTACGCTCTTCATCTGCAGCCTTTGCCAGTGCAGCTTTCCTGGCTTCTTCCTGAGCTTTTTTAATAGCAGCAGCAATTGCATTGCTCACTTTCTGCATCTGCTTTTGTTTGGCTACTATCTGGTTATTAAGCTGTTTTCCCTGCTTTTTCAATTCTGCCAAAATCCTGTCTTTCTCTTTTTGCTGCGCTTCCAGAGCCTGCATTTCCTTACTCTGCACCTGGAGGGTTTTATTTTTCTCCAGTTTAGTCCCACCCAACTCTTCCTTTTTCTTCCTGCGCAATTCCTGTGTGCGTAAAATGTTTTCTCCCTGCATTTCACGGTAGTTACGATAACTTTTCAGGTACGTAATCCTTTTAATAGCATCGTTGAAACTGGCTGCTGAAAAAATGAAGTTGAGGAAATCGTAACTGCTGCGGTTCTTATAGGCATATACCATGCTTTTGGCATATTCCCTTTTCAATGTATCGAGTAACCGGTCATACCTGGTCATGTCGCGCTGAATATTATACATATTATTGTTCAGCACTTTCAGGTCGCGGTTAATATTGTCAATTACCCGGTCCTGCAGGTTTACCTTATTGGTGATAAGTTTGTACTGCAACAGGTTTTCCTTTGTTTCTGCCTTGTTGCTTTTAAGGAGTTTTTCCGTTTGTTCAATCTCCTTTTTCAATTGCTGGCGCTGTTTTTCAAGTTCTTCCCTTGTTTCAGGCTGCGCAAACACAGCTAAGGAAGAAAATAAAAAGATACAGGATGTGAGGATGATCTTTACCATCTATTGAATTTACGGGTTTCAGCAAAAATACAATTCAGATTGGAATTACTGATGCGTGAAGCTTAGTAATTGCCATTGTAACAGTAAGATGAAATTACTTTAACATGGTTAACAGCACGATTACTACCAGGCAACAGTAACATCCGTCCATGCAAATAACGATTATTTGATTTTATAATTTTTCGGTACGTTGAATGTGACTGATAATTCTTTGTTAAACTCATATTGCTTGAAGTTTAACCTCAGATCGAGTTTGTTCTTTTCCGATGCAATGATCTGGCGGTATGTAGAAAAATTAAAGCCGTTATTGCTCTCATAATTATCATAGGTAATATCTGCTGTCCGGTTCCTGGATATATCAATATCATCCAGTTTAATATGCGTGAGTAATTTATTGCTTACTTTTATGGTAAGCAGGTTTTTAAAAACAGTTCCTACAGTGCCCATCAAAATAAGATCGTTTACCTGCCGGTAAGTAACAATGGAATCATTGAAGAAAACCGGGTTGCCAACCAGCATGTCCTGCAATATGTAATAATCAACCGGAATCTGTGCAACTTCCTGCAGGTAATCGAGCGACCGGTACTGCACTTCCCTTTCTTGCTTATTCAGTAAGATAACACTGTCTTTAGTAATCAGCACCCGGTAAACTTCCACATTGAATAAGGTGGCGGATAGGGATACCCATATGGCGCTGTCTTTAATTATTCTTACAACTGCCGTAATATCAGGCTGTTTACCTTTATTGTCTTCCACATCCACTTTAATCTTTGCCGAGAATGTTTTGAAATCTATATGATTTGATTTGAAAGCAGATACTGTTTCACTGATCAGCCTGATAGAATCTTCTGCAGATTTCTTATCAAAAACGGTTGTACTGTCTTTGGGAGCTATCGCCTTGTTTATCTGCCTGGTCGTTTTACAACTGAACAGGATCAAACTGATAAGTAAAAAGCCTATTGGCAAATAAAATTTCATGTATCTCCTATTAAGAATTATTGTTTTCCTGTATGGCCAAAACCTCCGCTGCCTCTTTCTGTATCTTCAATCTGGCCGGCTATTACCCATTCGGCTTTTTCAACTTTACATATAACCATCTGGGCTATACGCTCATTATTTGTAATGGTCTGCACTTCCTGCGAGAGGTTGATGAGCAGCACTTTTATCTCACCCCTGTAATCGCTGTCGATGGTGCCGGGTGTATTCAGGCAGGTGATGCCATGCTTTAATGCGAGCCCGCTCCTGGGCCTTACCTGGGCTTCATATCCTTCGGGCAGCTCTATAAAAATACCTGTTGGTACCAGTTTCCTTTCCATCGGGTTCAGCGTAACAGGGCTATCAAGATGTGCCCTTATATCCATCCCCGCTGAACCTGCCGTTGCATAAGCAGGTATTTCATTCCCCGAATTATTGATTATCCTGATTTTTAAAACTGCCATAATAATATTAAACTGTTACCTGATGAGTATTACCGTACCCGTTTCCGTTTGCGGATAACCGTTCTTGTTAAGATATGTGAGTATCCAGGGATATAATCCTGCAGGAGCCGGTTTGTTTTTGAATTTACCATCCCATTTTACAAACTGGTCATCTGACCTGAAAACGATTTGCCCGAAACGGTTGTAAATCTTCATTGAATACCCGGTGGCATTGATGCCATTTACCAATCCGAACATATCATTTAAACCGTCGCCGTTGGGAGAAAACGCTGAAGGAATGTAAAGGTCGCAATCACCCCATTGTACCCGGATGCTGTCTGATGCACTGCACTTGTCTGTACTGCTCACTTCCACCCAAAAATTTCCGGGCCTGTTTACAGTAATCGTTTTTGAGGTGGAGCCGTCATTCCACAGGTAACGCATACCATCCACACCGGCGCTGATAACTACCGGTCTGTTAGTACAAACGGTTGTATCATTCCCCAGGTTAACGGTTGCAGATGGTTTGATGTAAAGGGTGATGGAATCACGTACTACGCAGCCTTCATTTTCAAGCTGCAGCCAGTAAGTGCCGGGTTGTGATACTGATATGTTATCGGTAATGGCTCCTGTACTCCATAGATATTTTTGTGCGGTTACGGTTCCCCTGATCTTAAAATTACTTATCGCACAAAATGAACTGTCTGCAGGTAAAAAATTACTGGCATTGAAAATACTAAAATCATAGTTATGCGTAATGGTATCGTATAAACCCGAACAGTTTACATTATATACAATCAGTTTAACGGTATAGTTGCCAGCATTTGAATAAGTATGAACAGGAGCAAGCTGGGTTGACTGGTTCCCGTCACCAAAATCCCAGTGCACAGAATCTATGCCTGAAAGCCTGTTTATCCTGAAAGCAATATCCAGCCTTTCACAATCTCCCGGGAG
Organism: uncultured Chitinophagaceae bacterium; assembly: GCA_937996595.1. Taxonomy (GTDB): domain Bacteria; phylum Bacteroidota; class Bacteroidia; order Chitinophagales; family Chitinophagaceae; genus Ferruginibacter. The sequence continues at coordinate 24,682 of CALKVC010000241.1, read as the reverse complement.
CCTGGAAAAATCATACGGTACAAATTGGCCGTCAAGGTCGCCGGAAATAAGGGAAGGCAGTCCGAATTGCACCGGTTCGTTGATGATATTGGATAAGAAAATCTTGTTGAACCTGAAATTACAACCCGGGCCATACACGTCCGGATCTTCAATTACTGAAATGGCCGTGTCTTTCCATAAGGCATAATAAATCTTTTTATCGGCTGCAATCTGTAAAGCACCGCCAAACCAGGGGCTGGTTTCAGCAATTACCTGTTTTGATGCCAATATTGTAGCTGCATCCATGGTACTGATATCAAACTGGTATAAGGTTGACGGATCAGCCATGCTGTTATTGGAAGAAATATACAGCAGGTTTCCATTGGGCGAAAACTCAGCACCGTATATGCCGGTATAAATGGGAGGTACACTGTTGGGTTTAAATAATACAGGATTTGTAATGATGCCATTCGTATTGTCAAACTGCATCAATTCCACTACATCGTTTTCAAATGAATGAACCGCTACCAGCCTCGTACCGTCTATTGAAAATTTCAGGGCACCGATGGAATTATTCACATATCCGCCAACAACAAGGCCTGTATGGCTTATAACAGGAAAACTATTAAAGCCAGCTGAGGTAAGCGCATAAGTACGGTATTCATCTGTTTCCCAGGCCCTAACGGTGATCCATACATCCCTTTTATTACAATGTCTTACAGCTGCCATTTTCTCAAAGCAATCGTCTGCAATCAGGTTATTCTTACTGATAACTTCGCCTAAACCGCCCTGTTTGTTTATATTGATGATACTGTAGCGGAAACCTTTCAAACCCTGACCTCCGGCGCCAATGCTGAACAGGTAATAAATACTGTCGTTACCTGGAAGCGGTATGATAAGCACATTGGAAGTGCTGCTGGGATCGCCGGCTATTGAACTTCCGTTCTGCATTACTTCATGCAGGCGGTTTATAACGCTCGTCCCGTTGCTATAAAATAAGAGATTTCCATTAATGTCTGAAACGGTTGCACAGCCTTCAACCGAATTACCTTTACCATTGGTTAATGCTGCAGGAGGGTTCACATTAAAATTCAACCCAACAGCTGTTCCAAAATACCAGTTGTAATGCTGCTTTTGAGCCTTACCTGCCTGAAATGCCATTAATAAGAGGACGGCGTAAAGATATTTTCGGATTGATGTCAATAGGTTCAGTCTTTTTTTAATAACACGGTGGCATAGGCAACCAGCCCTTCTTCCCTGCCCGCAAATCCCATTTTCTCCGTTGTGGTTGCCTTAATAGATACATCTGTTAGTTGAACCGAAAGAATATTTGCAATGGCCTGCTGCATGGCGGAAATATATGGGGCGATTTTTGGTGCCTGCAAACATAAAGTGCTGTCTATGTTTACGATAGAATAGCCTTTCTGCTCTATCAGGTTATGGGTTTTCTCAAGTAGTATTTTGCTGTCTATGCCTTTATATGTATTATCGGTATCGGGGAAATGCTTGCCAATATCACCCAGGCATAATGCGCCTAACAGGGCATCGCATATAGCATGTAATAATACATCAGCATCACTGTGGCCAACGGCTCCTTTATGGTGTGGTATTAACACGCCGCCAATCCATAGTTGTCGTCCTGCTGCCAGTTGGTGAAAATCTATTCCCGAACCTATCCTGTATGACATAGAATGTAAATATCCGTAAAAATGGGTAGATAAAAAAGGAAGACGGGTTAAAAGCAATACCATATATAAAATATGATAGATACGCGGATGAAACTGATTACGCTGATTGCCACGGAAATCATACATCATAAATCATAAATCATACTTCATACATCTCAAATGTGGATACGCGGATGGAACTGATTACGCTGATTGCCACGGAAATCATACATCATAAATCTCAGATCTCACATCATACTTCTCAGTTGGGATACGCGGATGGTACTGATTACACGGATAGCCACAGAAATCTCACATCATACATCTCAGATCATACATCTTACATTATTATTTGTTCATAAAAAAAGCGTTCCGCAATAACGGAACGCTTTTTTAAATTATGTTTCGGTAAATTACTTTCCACCCAGGTCGAACACCAGGCTGAAACGCAATGTATTTGAAAGCGGATTGCGGTTAACACCTGAACCAGTAGGTAACAGGTAAGAGAAATTCAATCCTACGATGTTGTATTTTAAACCGGCACCCAAAGTGAAGTACCTGCGGTTTCCTTTATCAGGATTTTCGTAGAAATAGCCGGCCCTTAAAGCGAATTGGTTTTTGTACCAGTATTCTGCGCCAATAGAAGCAGAAACTTCACGCAATTCTTCGGCACCTCCATCAGGAGCATCACCGAAAGAGCTGAACCAGCTGCTAACCACACCTTTTGAACGGTAGTCAGCCAAACCGGCAGAATCAAATACATCCGGAGGAGTTGGAACCAGTAATTTGTTCACATCTAAAGCTACCGTCAGTTTATTGTCAGCATCAAATACTTTAGTATAAGCACCGCCCAAACCTAAGTTAGCAGGGATATAATCTTTTTGAGTTGCATCGCTGGTATAAGAGATTTTAGAACCAAGGTTGCTCAGGGTTAAGCCCCAGTTGAATCCTTGGCCGTTTTCTTTCTGGCCGTTGTGAAACAGGTGAAGGTCACCGGCAACAGAACTTCCTTTCTTATAATTGATACCGTTAACTGTTCCGCCAGCCAGGTCTGAGCTGATGTAGCGCAACGCGATACCCAGTGATAATTTTTTAGTGAGTTTCCTTGAATAACCAAGATCAATAGCAAATTCCCTAGGGCGGAAAGTTTGCAATGGGTTTCCAAGAGCGTCAGTAAATTGGATGTTACCCAGGCTAAAATACCTTACAGAAGCAGAAAGTGCCTGCATATCGTCGAGCTTGTAATATCCAGCTAATGACATCAGGTATACATCATTCAATCCCAGGTCGTTTAACCATGGAGTATAAGAAACGGCTACTCCGGCTTTATGTGCACTGAATGGCGTTTTAGCAATATTCCAGAAGTTAGAGTTCTGATCCGGGTTTGTAGCAATACCTGCATCTCCCATACCACCAGCACGGGCGTCTGGAGAAATACGTAAGAATGGTACGGCAGAAGTAACCACATTAATCGAATTGGCAGTTTGGGCTTTGGTTGTAGTTATTGCCCCTCCCAGTAACAATACCAGGGCAGTAAGTTTCAAAGTTGCTTGTTTCATGCGTTTGTTTTGTCTTGGTTAGGTAGACTTACCTCTATAAGCGTTGATTTAAATGTTTTATTAAGTTGTAAAAATAGCAGATTTCTTCAAATCACCAACTAAAAATATAAATTACTGTTAAAAAAAACAAAAATTATATTCAAAGATAGCTGTAAATAAATCATTTACAAAATATGGAAACCTGTGTTTTATACCCGCAAATGTATGAACAGAAAACGTAAGTGGTAAAAAAATATTGTTTCTGAAGCTGTTGATATAATGTGAATAGCTGATTTATTTGAAGAAAAGCCAGTTACGGTAACCATTTGGGCGTATATCATGGCACTTTTATTGATGTATTCCATTTCCGGTTGCTAAAATGGTTGTAAAAAAATTTCAGTTTCAACTAAAGTATTTATATTCGCAACTTGTAGAAAACCCCATTTACAATAATAAAGGAAACCTTTCGTTAATCAATTTGCAAAACGAATGAACATGCAAAATTTCTTTTCAGGTAAAAATCTGATTATCCTGGCAGCCGCTGCCATATCCTTAGGCTCATTAAGCTCTTGTTCCAAGAAAAAAAGCAAGTCGAGTGTGACTGGCTGGAATTATGACGACAAGAAGATGGGCAATTTCCATGTAGCCAAGATCAAATATCCAAAAGCAGGTCCGGGCCTTGTATTTGTACAGGGAGGTTCTTTTGTTATGGGTGCTAAAGACGAAGATGTTATGGGCGACTGGAACAATGTTCCCCGCCGGGTTACCATCCCTTCATTTTTTATTGATGAAACCGAAGTTGCCAACGTGCATTACCGTGAATACCTGTACTGGCTGGAAAACACATTCAGTAGTGATACAACGATCATGAACCGCAGCCTGCCCGATACCCTGGTTTGGAGGGAAGAGCTTGCTTATAACGAACCATATGTGGAGTACTATTTCAGGTACCCATCATATAATTACTACCCGGTAGTTGGTGTAAACTGGCGCCAGGCGTATGATTTCTGTGTTTGGAGGACCGACAGGGTTAACGAATTGAACTTATTAAGTAAAGGTTACCTTAAAAAAGACGCTATTAAGCGTGAAATGAAAGGCGGTGGCGCTGATGGTTCTTTCAATACCGAAACATACCTGATGAATCCTGAGCTGATCCAGGGCAGGAATAAACCCAAAAAATCGGCTTTAAAAGATGTAAATGGCAAACCCCGCAGTACAGTTAGGATGGAAGACGGTATCCTGGGAATGGGATACAGGCTCCCTACGGAAGCAGAATGGGAATATGCCGCTTATGGCTTGCTTGATCAAAACCCATCGCCACGTAAAAAAGAAGGAAAAAGCGGTGAGGAATTACGCAATAACCAACAGATTTATTCCTGGAGCAAAAACCACAATGGCCTGAGGGATAACCGCAGGGGAAGCTGGCAGGGTAAATTCCTGGCAAACTTTAAACGTGGAAGTGGAGATAATATGGGTATCGCCGGTGGTTTGAACGACCGTGCTGCTATTCCGGGCAATGTTAAATCTTTCTATCCAAATTCATTTGGCTTATATAACATGAGCGGAAACGTGAGTGAGTGGGTTGGTGACGTTTACAGGCCTATGACTTCTGTTGACGGTCAGGATTTCAACTATTTCCGTGGTAATAAATTCCAGAAATTCTATAAGAACAGCAGTGGCGAATATGAAAGGGATAGCATGGGACGCCTTAAAAAGACAGACATTTCTGATGAAGAAGTTAAAAACCGTGCTAACTATCAGCATAATAACGTAATTAATTACCTTGATGGTGATTCAGCCAGCCAGGTATATTATGGTTATGGAATTACAACTTTAATCAGCGACCAGTCAAGGGTTATAAAAGGCGGTAGCTGGAACGACAGGCCTTATTGGTTATCACCGGGTGCCCGCCGTTTCATGGAAGAAACACAGGGAGCAAGCACCGTTGGTTTCCGTTGTGCGCAAAATTATTTAGGACCACCTGAAGGACCTGGTTTCAAAGAAGGTAACATCTTTGGAAAACGCAAGCAAAACAAGAAGAAAAAGAAATAACCTGATTTAATATTAACACAACCCCTTCCGGCGAAAGTTTGAAGGGGTTTTTTATTTATTGATTATTTGCCGGGAAGTTGTTTTGCCGGGAAGGCGGGAAGATGGTTATTGGCAATCGATTTACCTGTGATTCTTTTTCCATTGTTCCTTTCAAAATCCTTAACGTCTAAATTGTTATTTTTGTCATCATGGATATAAATGAACTCTACAGTCACTTTGTAAAATACCCGTGCGTACAGACAGATTCCAGGAAAATAAAAAAAGGCGACATTTTCTTTGCCCTTAAAGGTCCCAATTTTAACGGTAACCAATATGCGAAACAGGCATTGGAAGACGGCGCTTCCTTATGTGTAGTTGATGAAGATACAGGCATACATAATGAACAGGTGATCAGGGTTCCAAATTGCCTGCTTGCCCTGCAGCAACTGGCCAGGAAACATCGGGAACAGTTTACCATACCGTTCATTGCCATTACCGGGAGCAATGGTAAAACAACCACCAAAGAACTGGTACATGCCGTGCTGTCAGCAACATACAAAACATATACAACCGTTGGAAATCTGAATAACCATATTGGTATTCCACTTACTATCCTTTCGGTAAAACCGGATGCAGAAATAGCTGTTATTGAGATGGGCGCCAACCACCAGAAAGAAATAGAAGGATATTGCACCTACGCATTGCCAACCCACGGATTGATTACCAATTGCGGTAAAGCACACCTGGAAGGGTTTGGCGGCGAAAAAGGCGTACGTAAAGGCAAAGGTGAATTATTTGATTACCTGCGAAACACAGGCGGAACGGCCTTTATCTTCAACGATTATGACTATTTGGTTGACATGAGCAGGGGTATCCCGCATATTGTTACGTACGGAACAACCAATGCGCAAATTACTGGTGAAGAAGTTAAAAGTGCAGGTAATGATTTCCTACAGGTAAAAATCACTGCGGGTGCCGGCATCAATGAAATAAGCACGCACCTGGTTGGCGGATACAACCTGCCGAATGTGCTGGCTGCCGTTTGCATCGGCAAAACATTCGGGGTTGAAGAAAAAGCCATCGTACAGGCACTGGAAAACTATGTACCAAGTAACAGCAGGTCGCAATTAATAGAAAAAGACGGCAACCGCATCATCCTTGATGCATACAATGCAAACCCGTCAAGTATGAAAGCAGCCATTGAAAACTTTGCCAATATGCCAGGAGATAAAAAAATACTTATCCTGGGCGGCATGATGGAACTTGGCAATGACAGTAAAGATGAACATGCAGCACTTGTAGACCACATAAACCGTCACTCCTGGTTTAAAGTAGTTTTAGTTGGAAAAGATTTTACAAACCTGCCTGCCGGTTTTATTCATTTTAAGGATGTGGCGGAAGCGAAAGCCTGGTATAATGGCCAGCATTTTTCAGGTACCCAGGTTTTATTAAAAGGTTCCAGGAGCATGCAAATGGAAAAAGTGCTGGAGTAAGTGTTGATATTTGGCTTGGAGGATACTATAAAACAATCTGAAGCAGTCATAAAAAAACCGCCGATGCAAAAGCTATGGCGGTTAAAGCGGAGACGAAGGGATTCGAACCCTTGATACAGTTTCCCGTATACACACTTTCCAGGCGTGCTCCTTCAACCACTCGGACACGTCTCCAACATTATTTGCGGGACGCAAATGTACAAGCTAAATTGTTCATTTAAAAATCAATCTGTAAAAACCGCTCCTGTATGATTTGCAGGACAAATGTTACACTGGTTTACCGGTAAAACCAGTAAATATGAAGCTGTTTGCTGATTATCCCAAAAACTTCAAAAACCAGTATCTTTGCAGTAAAATAATCAAGGTTTTCATATGGTTAAGTGCTGTATTATATTGGGTTTTTTGTTCATATCATTAAATTCCTTTTTACCGGGTTCCATACATAAAAAAGAATTTGATAAAGCCGGTTATTATGCGGTGCTGTCATCTGAAAAAATAGATGAAATAAACCTGCAGTTGCAGGCCCTTAAAGAAATGGCTTTTAATGAAAAAGATGCCTATGAAGGCGCCTTACTGATGAAAAAATCAGGGCTGGTAGGCAATGCTAAAGAAAAATTAAGCCTGTTTAAAAACGGCAGGCAAAAATTAGAATCCTCTATAAAAAAAGAAACCAGGAATATTGAATACCGTTTTCTACGTATCATCATTCAGGAACATGCCCCTAAAGTTGTAAAATACCGCAACGAACTGGAAGAAGACAGCCAGCTGGTTATCAGCCATTATAAAAGCCTGCCTCAATTCCTGCAACAGGTAATAAACGATTACAGTAAAAAATCTAAGGTTTTAAAAAACCTGCAAGACCAATAACAGTCAGCATGCAGAAAAAAATACTGGCTATTTACTATTCACAGTCGGGCCAATTGGGAGAAATCATTAACAACCTCACCAAACCCTTATCAGATGCAGGCCATTTGGTAGAAACCGTACAGGTGTTTCCGGTAACCGCCTACCCTTTCCCCTGGAAGGGCAAAAGTTTTTTTGCTGTTATGCCGGATTGTGTAAACGGCGTACCAACCGAATTACAGACCATCCGGTTGCAGCAAAGCGCTTACGACCTGGTGATTATAGGATACCAGGCCTGGTTCCTCTCACCCAGCATTCCCTGCCATTCATTTTTACAAAACACTGCGGTAAAAACAATACTTGCCAATACGCCGGTGGTAACGGTAACGGGAGCACGCAATATGTGGATCAGTGCCATGGAACGCATCAAGGTCATACTCAAAAATTCCGGGGCAAAACTTTCCGGAAGTATCGCACTGGTTGACAAACACGCAAATTTCATCAGTTTCATCACCATTTTTCACTGGATGTTCAGGGGGAAAAAAGAACGCTACCTCAATATCTTTCCCAAACCGGGTGTTTCAGACGCAGATATAGCGGGTTGTACAGGATACGGCACTATTATTAACCAGCACCTGGAAACAGGTAACTGGAACGAACTTCAATGCAGGCTCATTGAAGCAAAAGCCATTGAAGTGAAGTATAACCTGATGTTCATTGAATCGAAAGCGAGGAAAATTTTTGCCGTATGGGCGGGTATCATTTCCAAAAGAAAAAATAAGACTGCCTGGCTTGTTGCGTTCAAATATTATCTTATAATTGCATTGTTTATAGCAGCCCCGTTAATATTGACAGTTGATGCCATTTTCTTCAAGCCATTTTTATCCGGGCGAATCAGGAAGCAAAAACAACATTATTCAGGAGTAAACTAATCTAAAAAGATGCCGCTTAAAGAGGTCTATATTAATAATACATCTTCATTTTTTCCCAACCAGCCGGTGAGTAACGATGAAATGGAAGAATACCTGGGGTATATTAACAATACTCCTTCACGTTCAAAAGCCATTGTATTAAGGAATAACGGCATTAAAAACCGTTTCTATGCCTTAACGAAAGGCGGACAATCTACTCATACAAATGCCCAGATGACTGCATTGGCCGTTCGGAAATTATTCAATGATGACCCGGAAAAATTAAAATCATACAACTTGCTTAGCTGCGGTACTTCATCTCCAGACCAGATGATGCCTTCTCATGCAGCCATGGTTCACGGATGGCTACCGGAGTCAAACTCTTCGGAAGTTGTTTCTCCTTCGGGTGTTTGCTGCGCAGGCATGCACGCATTCAAATATGCTTACCTGGCCACCAGGTCTGGCGATGTTTCCAGCGCTGTTGCCACCGGTTCTGAACGTTTCTCAAAATCGCTGGTTGCCGATAATTTTGAAGATGAGGCCCAGCAATTGAAAGCCCTGATGGACGACCCGTATATCGGTTTTGAAAAGGAGTTTCTCCGCTGGATGCTATCAGATGGCGCTGCGGCTTTTCATATTTCAGATAAGAAAAATGATAACGGCATCAGCCTGAAAGTAGAATGGCTGGAAGGGTTTTCCTATGCCAATGAACTGGCTCCCTGCATGTATATGGGATGCGATAAACTGAAGGACGGCACACTGAAAAGTTACCTTGATTATACGCCGCATGAACTGATGGCGCAATCTATCCTCAGCATCAAACAGGATGTGAAGTTACTTAGCAAGAACATCGTATTATATGGTGGCATCGGGCTAAAAGCAGCCCTCGATAAGCATCATGTTAAATCAAGCGAAGTAGATTACTTCCTGCCGCATATGTCGAGCGAATTTTTCAGGGATAAAATATACCAGCAGCTAATAGTAAACGGAACGCCCATAGATTACGACAAATGGTTTGTTAACCTCAGCCGCGTAGGCAATGTTGGCGCCGCTTCCGTGTATTTTATGGTGGATGAATTATTCCACAGCGGGAAACTGAAAGTGGGCGACAAGATATTATTGCTGGTTCCGGAAAGTTCCCGCTTTTCATATATGTATGGTTTACTAACGGTGTGCTAAAACAGTTCATAGTTTATAGTTATGCGTTGAACAATCTATGAACCATAAACTTTAAACTTTTTTAAAGTGAAAAAAGAAGAAATCCCCCAGGATAACGGAGCGCTGAACAAGCTTACTAAAGAACTGGTATATGCAGTTGACAGTTCCGGTAATTATACCACTGCACTTAGTTCAGGTTGGGAAGTAAAAGCGAAGGCGCTTGATGTGGCCTGGGAGGATATTGAAAAAAGGATAGAAGCTGCCAGGCAGAAAGTGCTTAACAATGAAGCAAGCCCGATACTATATTTCATCGAACTCAGGCTGATGGATATCGGCATCGTAAGCGCCTATACCGGTTTCTGGAAATGGCGTATCAAACGACACCTGAAACCAGGCATTTTCAGAAAACTATCAGCGGATAAATTACAGAAATACGCCGAAGCATTTAACGTAACTGTGCAAGAGCTAAAAACAATGAATGTGCATGAAGCATGATTTTAACCATTTACAGGCGGCTCATTGCGAGAATGGCGTAACCACCAACCTGCTCAGGACGATTGGAATCAAACATATGACCGAACCCATGACCTTCGGTATCGGATCCGGTTTGTTTTATGTGTTATTGCCTTTCCTTAAAATAAATAACGGACCCGCCATCGCCTTCCGTACCATGCCCGGCCTTATTTTCAAAAGAACATGTAATGCGCTGGATATTCCTGTTTTCAGGAAGAAATTCAGTTCCAAAGAAAGCGGGAAAAAATTCCTGGATGATTGCCTTGATCGCGGCCAACCCGTTGGTTGCCAGGTTGGCGTTTATTACCTCACTTATTTTCCCAAAGAATACAGGTTCCATTTCAATGCACATAACATGATTGTGTTTGGCAGGGAAAACGGCAGGTACCTAATCAGCGACCCGGTAATGGAAGAAGTTACATCCCTGTCGGAATATGAACTGGAAAGGGTTCGGTTCGCCAAGGGGCCATTTGCACCACGCGGACAAATATATTACCCAAAAGAAGCTATACAGGTTACCGATGATATGATGCGTAAAGCGATTGCCACCGGTATAAAACGGAATGTTTTTCATATGATTCATATACCCGGTACCGTTGTGGGCGTTAAAGCCATTGCAGATACCGGGAAAAAAATAAAAAAATGGCGCGATAAACTGGGGCAGCAAAAAGCAGGCCTGTACCTCGCCCAACTCGTACGCATGCAGGAAGAAATTGGCACAGGCGGCGGCGGCTTCCGGTACATATACGCAGCTTTTTTGCAGCAGGCCCACGCCTATCACCCCAAAGATGAACTGCTTGATATTTCAAAAACGTTTACCCATGCCGGTGATATCTGGAGAAATGCCGCTGTACAGGCAGCCGGCATATATAAAGGAAGGATTGGTAGCCAGGCTGATTTTGATATCATGGGCGACTACCTGCTGGAAATTTCCGAAATAGAAAAAAATGCATTCCGTGCCCTGTCTAAAATAAAATGGAAGCCATGAATCCGGCTGCTGTAAGCATACAAGACCTCAGTTTCAGGCACCCGGGGCAACATACAGATTGTTTCAGCAACCTGAACCTTGATATAGAACCAGGCGAGCGATTCGGCCTGTTTGGGCCTAACGGTGCCGGCAAGACTACGTTGATGAACTGCATGACAGGGCTTCTTGCTTACCAAAAAGGCAGTATCAGGATATTTGGAAATGAGGTAAAGACAAACAGGAATTCGATAAACAGGCTTTTTGGTTTTGTGCCACAGGATTTTTCATTTTACCAGGAACTGAGTCCGCTGGAAAACCTGGCGTTCTTTGGTGCCTGGTCGGGGCTTGATAAACAACAGGTAAAAAAAAGATCAGCCGAACTGCTGGATGTGCTCGGCCTCGCCGAAGTAAGAAACAAACAGGTGAGGAAATTTTCGGGCGGTATGAAACGCAGGGTTAACCTGGCAATCGGGGTGATACATGAACCGCGCATCATTTTTCTTGATGAGCCAACCGTAGGGGTTGATATCCATACAAGGCAGGCCATCATCAGTTATCTCAAATCATTAAACGAAAAAGGTGCTACCCTCGTGTATACGTCTCATCAACTGGCAGAAGCTGAAGACCTTTGCAACAAAGTGGCTATGATTGATGAAGGAAAGATACTGGTGCATGAATCACTGAACAAATTACTGTCAGAACATAATGAGGAAGGACTGGAAGGGTTATTCATCCATTTAACCGGGAAAGCTTACAGGGATTCCTGAAACAAATAAAAATAAACAGGAACGATGTTAAAGTAAAAATCAACATCTGCCTTATCACATGTATAAACTCCGGGCTACGATACTTAAAGACATGCTGATGCTGTCACGCGACCGTGTAGGCATGATCGTTATGTTTGTAATGCCCATTGTGCTGGCCATTGTGATTACTGCCACACAAAACAGCACTTTTGAGCTGGTAAACAGCAATAAAGTTCCGCTGTTGCTTATCAACAGGGATGGCGGAAATTCATCCAAACAACTGGAAAACGCTATCGGGAAAGCCGGCATGTTTGAAGTGAAAAAAATGGAAGCTGCCAGTACGGATAGCCAGGCTGAAGAACGTATGCACGAAAAAGATGCATTACTCGCCGTAATCATCCAGCCGGGCTTTTCGGAAAAAATGGAAACCAGGGCAAAAGAGACCGCTGCAAAAGCGCTTAACAATTTCGGGTTACCGGGCGACAGTGTAATAAAGCCAACAGGCAGCCTGGAACCGATCAGGCTGATGTACCACCCGGTTTTACAGCAATCTTTCAGGCAATCCATACAGGCTGCATTGCAAAGTACGGTTCAAATAGTTCAGACAAAGCTCATACTCAAAACCATGTACTTTGATGTGAATGAAAAAGAAATGCCCGATTCATTAGAAAATGAATTCATACAAAACCAGGTGCCTATAGAAGAAATTCCGGTATCAAGGGATGGAAGCAAAACCATTCCCAATGCCACCCAGCATAATATTCCCGCATGGACAATATTTGCTATGTTCTTTGTTGTAATCTCTTTAGGTAGCAATATTGTACGAGAAAAACTGAACGGTAGTTTTGTAAGATTAAAGACATTGCCCACCAACTACCTGCTATCCCTGGTTTCCAAACAGCTTACCTACCTGATGGTAACCCTGTTACAGGCCGCCGTGATTTTTGCTTTAGGCATTTACCTGTTTCCCCTGCTTGGATTACCGGCATTAAACCTTCCTCATGATATTGCCGGACTGGTAATTGTTTCACTGATATGCGGATGCTGCGCTGTTAGTTTTGCTGTCTGTATTGGTGTATACGCCCAAACTGAAGAACAGGCAAACGGGATCGGTTCGGTTTCTATCATCCTGCTGGCCGCCATCGGAGGTTTGCTGGTACCGTCATTTGCCATGCCGCAGTCGTTCCAGGGATTATTAAAAATTTCTCCGCTGCACTGGTGCCTTCAATCCTATTATGGATTATTCCTTGAAGGGGGCAAACTGAAAGATATTATGGTAAATATTCTACCTTTATTGGGTATAACAGCAATTATTCAGTTAATTGCATGGTACGGATTAAAAAGAAAAAACCTGATCTGAACATATATTTATGGATACTGCAACATTAAAGCTACAGCTTAAGCAACAAATAGTAGAGTTCCTTAACTTATTGAATGTAAAACCCGAAGACATCAAAGATGATGAACCTTTATTTGGAGAAGGGCTGGGACTTGATTCAATAGATTCCATTGAACTGATCGTACTGCTTAACCGTGAATATGGTATCGTAATCGAAGACCCCAAAGAAGGAAGGAAGATTCTGGTGAATGTAAACACCATGGTTGATTACATAGAGAAACACCGTACAAAATAAAATTACCTATTTGAACAGGATTGTTGTTACCGGTATAGGGGTTATCAGCGCTATGGGTGATTCTGTAGCGGAAAACCGTGCATCTCTTATACTAGGCAAGTGTGGTATCAGCCTGCTCGATATGTTTCCATCAAAATTCTCCGGTTCCCTTCCTGTTGCCGAAGTAAAAAAAAACAATACAGCCTTACAGGAAAAACTTAATGCGTTTGAACCCGGTGTAACCAGAACCAGCTTACTTGCACTCCATGCATTTGAGGAAGCCGTGGCAAACAGCGGACTCAGTAATAACCAGTTAAGTGATTTCAATACGGCCCTTGTTTCCGGTAATACAGTAGGTGGAATGTGCCTCACAGATGAAATGTATGAAGATGCAAAAAAAGAAACGACCGGGTCTGAATACATAGCATCCTATGACTATGCTTCCGTTAACATGTACCTGCAGCAACGTTACCGGTTAAACGGAAACATCAATACGATAAATACTGCCTGTTCTTCTTCAGCAAATGCCATCATGTACGGCGCCAGGCTTATAAAAAGCGGAAGGGCACAAAGGGCGATTGTTGGTGGTGCAGACAGCCTCGCCAAATTCACCATCAACGGTTTTAATGCACTGCATATCCTGTCGCCTGAAATTTGTACGCCTTTTGATATCAACCGTAAAGGGCTTAACCTGGGTGAAGGTGCTGCCTTCCTGGTGCTTGAAAAGGAATCTGATTGCCCTGGAAAAAAAATCTATGCAACCCTGAGCGGTTACGCCAATACAAATGATGCCTATCATGCTTCATCCCTGAGCGATGAAGGCATTGGCCCGTTTAAAGCGATGCAGCAGGCATTGCAATCAGCAAACCTGTCTGCTTCGGATATTGATTTCATTAATGCGCATGGTACAGGAACGGAGAACAACGACCTGGTTGAAGGAACTGCTATGCTGCAATTGTTCAAAACGGTTCCTCCATTTGCTTCTACCAAGGCGAATACAGGGCATACTTTGGGTGCGGCAGGCGCTATAGAAGCTGTGTATTCCATCTTAAACCTCCATCACCAGGAATTATACCCCGGTATTAATTTCAAGGAACCTATCCCGGCAACCGGGCTTGTACCTGTTAAAACCTATCAGCAAAAAGGCCTGGAGCATATCATGTCGAATTCATTCGGGTTTGGAGGCAATTGTTCAACACTCATCTTTTCCAAACCCTGAAGTATGTTTTACATTCACCAACATAGCTGCATTTCACCCCAGCAAACGTTCCCGGTTAGCCGCATTGATGAGTTATCTGATGCGGTTGATAAGAAGCTGCAAGTTATTGAACCATCATACGAACAGATCCCCCCCGGCATGTTGCGCCGGATGGGGAAAGCCGTAAGAATTGGTGTTGGTGCAGCGTTACCTATACTAAAAGGCCTGCCGGCGCCTGATGGCATTATACTGGGCACTGCCAATGCGGGAAAAGAAGACTGCGTTAAATTTTTGAACCAGATTATAGAATATAACGAAGGGATGCTTACCCCTTTGAATTTCGTTCAGGGTACACCGAATGCCATTGCCAGCCAGGTTGGTATACTAACGAAAAACCACGGTTATAATATCACCCATATGCATCTTGGCCTTGCCTTTGAACATGTGCTTACAGATGCTGATATGCAGATAACTGAAAACCCATCCGGCCTTTTCCTGATCGGGGCTGTTGATGACATATCCGTTTACAATTATTATTTTGAAGATAAAGGAGGATGGTATAAAAAAGAAACGGTTACCGGTAAACAACTCTACGATTCCGGAACTGACGGATCTGTAGCAGGCGAAGCAGCAGCTATGTTCATGGTAAATGGAAACCGCACAGGCGCTGCTGCAAAACTAATAGCGATAAACAGCCTGCATCATACCGATGCAGAAGTGATGAAAAAATACCTGCAACAATTCATAATTAATCATCTTCCTCACGGAGAGAAAATCGACCTCTTGCTTAGCGGTGAAAACGGTGATAACCGCTTACGTGTATTTTATGATGCTGCTGAAGAAATAACCGGCCGGGAGACCGCCATAGCCAGGTTCAAACATATGAGTGGCGAATTCCCTACGGCAACAGCTATGGGATTGTGGTTGTGCTGCCGGTTTTTACAGGGAGATGAAATTCCCGGTCATATGATAAAATATAGTAAGCCTGAAAAAGGTTTAAGGAATATCCTTATTTACAATAATTACAAAGGTATACAACACAGTTTCATACTGGTTGCAATACCCTGATGGAAACAGGATTCATCAGGCCCTGCTTTTAAAACGTCTTTGTTTTTCTGAAATTTTCTGATGTAGCCAATCCGGCCATGCTGTATTGTCTTCGGCTTCATAAACACGCAGCTTTTGCGTTTCATCATTTTTTATAAGGTCTTCTTCCCTGCATTTTAATATGATAGCTGCAGTTTTAACCCCCGAATATCCGGATCCTGCCACGCCATGTGCCATGATGCTGGCGCCACACAGGTACAGGTTGTCAATTTCAGTTTTAGGGGTAAATGAAAAAGGGCCGGTTTGAAAAAAACCTTTCTCCGTTCCATAAACATTGCCCTTTGTGCCATTTATATAAAATTCATTGGTAGTAGGGGACCCCATTTCAATCCTTACGATATTTTCCCGGATACCCGGAATCACCTTACTAAGATTATTTACCAGTTTATTACAAAGTTGCCCTTTTAAATTCTTATATGCTGCAGGATAATCATCGCCGGAAGGCAGGCCGGATTTGAAAAGATCATACCCGATAAATGTAACTACCTCAAGCGTGTGTTCTTTCCCGTTATAACTGGTTGGGTCTTTCAATGATGAACAACTGATGAATAAAGTTGCATAATCTTCCTTTTCAAGCAGGTTTACGGTTGTTAGTTCATGGTAAAGATCGTCCATGTCACGGTTGGGCATCATCCAGATGTTCCCGGAATCAAGGCCCGATTCCCTGAGATCCATATCAACAGTAATAAAGAACATCAGGGATGTAAGCGAATACCGGGTATTGGCTAGCTTTTTCTGCAATTTCTTACTCAGGTAATCTTTTCCTACCAATTCAAATGTTTTTCCGGGATCCGTATTGGATATAACCCTATCGGCCATGATCTTTTCGCCGTTCTGCAATTCAACACCGGTTGCCTGAAATTGCTTTTTGCCTTTCGGCTTATCCAGTAAAATCCGGCTAACGCCAACGCCTGTACGAATTTCTCCGCCGTATTTCTTAAACTCCCTGGTCATAGCTTTTACAATGGCAGCACCGCCGCCCATCGGGTAATAGCCCCCTTCCAGGTAATGATCCATTAAAGCGCAATGAAGCGGGAAACTGGCTTTTGCGGGAGGTAGCCCATGGTCACCACATTGTATATTAAGCACTTTCTGAAGTAACGGATCTTTGATATGCCACCCAATTACCCGTTTCAGGCTGAACAAACCATATTTGCCCAAATGCCTGGTGCGGTATGCTATGGTAAGGTTATCCCAAAACCCATTCATTTTGGGTATCAACTGAATTTCAGTACTCACTTTTTTTACCAGGTCAAGATACTTGCGCAAACCTTTCCGTTCTTTTGGGAATTTTTCTGCCAATGACTGGTAAAGATTGTCAATTCCGGCAGGCATATCTATGCGTTCATTGCCAATCCAGCAATGCTCATATGCTTTGGGGTTCATCCTGAAAAAAACCAGGTCGTTTGCTATGCCCAGCCCTTCGTATAATTTACTGGTAGATTGTCCTTTATCCAGGGACCCTATATAATGAACGCCGGGGCTGAAGCGATGCCCGTCAATATAAAAGCTATGGCACCAGCCACCGGGAACATAATGCTGTTCAATTACAGCTACTTTCTGGCCCGCCTTTGCCATGCAAATAGCAGCAGATAGCCCTCCTGCACCGGAACCTATGATGATACTGTCGAATGCTTTCATACTGTTTGTTACCAAGATAGTGTATTTGCCAGGAAATATTCAAAACTGTTTAATAACCATTCATTTCACAACTATGAAATAGGCACATAAATGAATATCAGGGCTGCAACCAAACTATTTTAACACCAGCCCGGTTGTCTTCCTTATCCTGTTTTAACAGTACCAGCAGGTTATTGGCCCGGTCGTAATCGGAAACACTGAATAATGCCAGTTTAGGTTCTGTACCCGGCAATGGTTTACCAAATACAAATTCCCTGGGCGGCGTCAGTTCTTTGCCCGAAAGCCTGCAAAAAAATGCATTTGTCCCTTTCAGGTCTGCCATAGCAGAAACCGGTTTTCCTGAAATGGCGCCTGCATTTATTTCCTTATCATTTAAAAGCAGGTAACTGTAATGGCCATCCGAAATAAACTTAACTGTTGCATACTGGTTATTACTGATGAACTGCTGGCCGCGTAACTTGTATCCGGACTGGCAGAATGGGGCCGGATTAAAATATTGTACCGTATGCTCTAAAGGTATAAGATATGCATCATTCACAACTCCTTCAGGGTCATAATTTACAACGGATGTATTCCGTATGGCAGTATAATTACCGCCTTCTTTACCGGTATACAATTCCTGCTCTTCAAATATCACCGTATATGACCTGTCATCATTGAGCAAGATGTCCTGGGGCAGCGCTTTGTACTCCGCTTTTTTTCCATATAATTCTGCATACCCGGCCTTTAGCTTATCTCCTGCGGTAATAACGGTATTGGATACCAGCTCCCTGGATGACAGGTTAATATACCCGAGGTAATTACGCGGCCTGGCCGCATCGCTCCTAACCCTTGCCGTTGTTAACATAAGCAATTGGTTGAAAGTACTTTCATACCGGAGAATTCCAAACTCAGGTACCAGGTCATTGGAATAACTCAGTTCGTTCACCGTAAGTGCCGGCTTATCTTTTTCAATTGTTACCAGCATCACTTCACCGTTCTTTTCTCCGGCTTTGCCCTGGTCATAACCATATATTACCGCTGCAGCCTTATTGGCACCTGTAACAGCCATGTCTACCAGTTGCAGGTACATGTACTTTTCCTTCTTAGTTGAATAATGCTGCCTGAAAGATTCCCGGTTATCATTGGTATACATGATTATTTCCACCCGTTTACTGGTATCGGAAATGAATTTGTTTATTATTGCAACGGCATAACCTGATCCTTTTGAATCATACCTGACAGAAAATACCGGGAGCACCGGATCTGCTGCTTTTTCTTTTCCTTTAACAGGTACATTTATTTTTGCCCTGGCTATTCGCTGTTCTTCTTTCAGTTTGGCCGTCTTTCCATCAATTATTACCCGGTACAGATTTGATTCATCATCTCCAGTTTCACTTATCATCAATACCACATCTGCATTCATCTCAAAAATTGCTTCAACAACGGCATTATTCTGTTTTAGTAAGGAAGGGATGAACCTGGCTTCTGTCCTAACACGGTATTCGGGTTCATAAACCTGAACATGAACACCGCTGTCAGTATCAACGTGGATATAAGCAGTACTGCCATTTTTCATCTGCAATAACCTAACAACCCCTTTTTCAGGGGCCGGAAACAAGGGGCCTTCCGTAACCTGGAAAAACTGCGCTTGCATAAAAAAAGCACATAGTAAGAAAATGACCAGCAGGCTTACTCTTTTCATACACAAAATTTAAAATTTTCTAACAAGAAAATGCTGTAAACAATTAAAACAGTGTTGATACAAATGTATCCCAATCCAACAGTTTTTGTATATAATTTTCATCTATTTATTTAATTAATACATTTCAAAAAAACCTGATACCTTTATTTATCCATGTTATTTATTATTAGCATTTAAAAAAGAACAAGCAGGAAAAATTTAAATTGTTGCATGAAAAAAAAATGGAGTTCTCTTTTTTACCTGGCAATTGTAACCGGTCTGGGTTTTGCTATTTACCGGATCATTGAAAAAGGGCGTTCTTTACAAACAGTGGCAGCACCGTTTGGTACAGGTAAGGAAGCTCCGGATCCGCCTGCCGGTAACAGCCTGGAAGTGTTTACCCATTCATTTTCCCAAAACCTGTCGGAACCATTGACCATTCTGCTTCTGCAGATCATTGTAATCATAAGTTTTGCCCGCCTGTTCGGTTTCCTGTTTAAGAAAATCGGCCAGCCTGCAGTTATCGGTGAGATTGTGGCTGGCATCATTCTGGGGCCATCCATGGTAGGCGCCTATTTTCCGGGAGTAAACGAATTCCTGTTTCCGGCGGCATCGCTTTCCTCGCTTCAGTTTATCAGCCAGATCGGACTGATCCTGTTCATGTTCATCATCGGTATGGAACTTGACCTGAAGGCGATCGGCAAACAAGCTTATGGAGCCGTCATTATCAGCCATGCCAGTATCATCATCCCCTATACACTTGGTATGGGGCTGGCCTATTTCATTTATAAAGATTATGCGCCGGCGGGTACATCTTTTCTTTCATTTGCATTATTCATGGGAATTGCCATGAGCATTACCGCTTTCCCGGTACTGGCAAGAATCCTGCATGAGAAAGGGCTTACAAGGTCAAGGTTGGGCGCCATGGCGCTTACCTGTGCAGCTGCCGATGACCTTACTGCCTGGTGTATCCTTGCTGCCGTGATAGCGCTGGTAAAATCCGGTTCTTCTACCAGTGCCGTATATACGATCGCCTTATCGGTATTATATGTATTATTCATGCTGAAAGTTCTTCATCCCATGCTTCAACAGCTTGGGCATATGTATTCCAGCAGGAAGAAGATGCAAACGCCAATCATTGCATTCATTTTCATGATACTCATCGTATCGTCTTATATAACTTCCATTATTGGCATACATGCATTGTTTGGCGCATTCATAGCCGGTGTGATTATGCCGTCTAATTTGAGTTTCAGAAAGATCGTCATTGAAAAAATTGAAGACGTAAGTATCATATTACTGCTGCCATTGTTTTTTGTAATTACAGGTTTGCGTACACAAATCGGGTTATTGAATGAATCACATCTTTGGATAAGCTTTGGATGGATTTTACTGGTAGCGGTTGCCGGAAAATTTGGCGGCAGTGCGCTGGCTGCAAGGATTGTGGGTCAGAGCTGGAAAGACAGCCTGTCGATCGGCGTATTGATGAACACCCGGGGGCTTATGCAACTGATCGTACTCAATATAGGGTATGACCTGGGTATACTATCACCGGAAATTTTTGCCATGATGGTTTTGATGGCCTTGGTTACCACTTTCATGACCGGGCCCGCCCTGGACTTTATCAACTGGCTTATGCCGGAAAAACATACTGAAGAAACAATGCCTGAAGAAGTGATACCTGTTACAGGGAACCAAACTGCCCTTTAAACTTAAAGTGAACGGTTTCGTTGCTGAAAATGGTTGCAGTAGCAGAAAATGTTGCATTCTCTATTTCCGTATATTTCACCACCGCACTTACCTTATTATTTTCCTGCGGGTTAATCACCGCAAGAAATTTCATATCCTGCGCTGTAAGCAGTTTCAGCCGTTTTTCTGTAACCTGTTCCATCAGTTCCAGTATAATCTGCATCATGCAAACACCCGGAACAACGGGCTGCCCGGGAAAATGCCCTTCAAAAATCCTGTGATCCTTATTTATGGTAAGCATTACCGTTAGTTCATTGCCGTTTACCAGTTTGTCGCTGATTGTAAAAAAATGATTTAATAACATTAGCGTTCAATTCTTTTTAACCCGATATTAAATTCAAATGCTGTATGTGAAATGCCGATGGTATCCGGAATGCCATCCACATAATTCATCATGATAGTTTGTGCAACCACTTTCTTCCGGGAAGCCCTTTCAAGCCTCAGCAACTTGCCTGCTGTGCTGTCTGTAATATAATAATGAAAACCATTTCCTTTTGGAAAAACATGGTATAACTGCCCATCGTTTTTCCTTACAAATGCATTTGAAAAGTCCATATCCTGCATCAGTAACAGTTCCAGGTCGTGCTGGAGTGTTTTCAAAACGGCTTTCCTGTTCATCTGGCTGATTACAGAATAAACTTTGAAGCTGCCATTTTTCCCAAATTCAAAATCAAAAAAGGTAAATCCCATTTCATTGGAAAAGACCATCCGGAGCGTGGTATCGGGCATCCTTTTTATCAGTAACAGGCCACTGAGGTGGTTACCTGCCACATCAACCTGTGTTTTATACAGGGCTACGTTAAAGGCAGGCCTGAACCGCTCCAGTTTATGTAAATCAGACTGAACCGGTTTCATATTACTATGAACGGTTTTACAACCGGCATGCCATAACAGGATGCTACATAATAACAAATAACTTGTCCTGTATATCTGCATTCAGGTCTTTGTTTATGAAACGGATAATGGTGTTGTCGCCTGAAAGTTCCTGCATTTCAATTATGGAAACCGAAAAATCTCTGTTCTCAATGGTTACGGTGATTGCCCTGAATAAATCTTTAAGCCCTTTGGTAACAGGCACCAGTTCAACCAATGACTGGCCTTTGTTCTCAAATATCCTGGTTTTGAAATCGGAATTATTCAGCATGGTTCCCTGCATACAATCAATCATGATCTTATTGATCTGCTGAAACACCTTGTTTGAACGGGTTGATACCTTGCTTTCCTTCTGGCCATCTTTCACATACACTTTATCCTTGTTCAAAATCATCAGGTACTGGTAAGGATGTGTATATTCCATCCTCACCCTGTTTTCCTTTTTGAACCAGAATTTTCCTTTTGAAACGATTTTTTCGGAAAGCATGCTTAATATCTTTTCCTGGGTAAAATCGCTTTTTATTGAAACAGTCTTTTGGGCTGCCGCAGTGAAATTCAACCTGAATCTTTCCTGGTCCTTAACCGGTGAAAAGCCATTATACTGAGCATTTGCAAGAAATCCTGCCGTTATCAGTATAGATATTAAAATACATTTACGCATAGGGTGTCAAATGTAGCAATTTATCCAATGGTACAAATTGGTAGCCTCTTTTTTTAACTTCTTGTATAAACTTAGGTAAAGTCCTAAGTGTTATTTCGCAGGTATCATGGAACAGGAACACGGCACCGGGTTTTAAACCTGCCATCACCCTGTCTAAAAGTTTTTGTTCGTCTTTTGTAACCGTGTCCATTGACCGCACACTCCATCCAACCGGAATATAGTTCCCCCGGATAATGGCTTTCTTCAGATTCGGGTTGGTAACGCCGTACGGCGGCCTGAATAGTTTTGGTTGAAGTCCGGTTACAGCCATCATCGTTTCATCCATCTTGCGCATATCTTTCAGCATGTTTGCTGATGAAAACATGTCGAACCAGAAATGATGGGAATAACTGTGGTTACCGATAACATGCCCTCCTTCTATGATCTTTTTCAGCATCCACTCATTTCCGGGAATACGGTTTCCGATACAAAAGAAGACGGCTTTCACGTTTTCCTCTTCAAGTACCTTCAGGATGGCGGCTGTATGATTTTCTGCAGGCCCGTCGTCGAAGCTGATGGCTATTTCCTTACCGGGCGGATTGCCTTTACAGGTTACAGGAAGAAAAAAACCGGAAGCAATGTTTATGCACCCGTAAAACACTACGGCCGAGTAAATTACTAACAGCAATAAATACACGAAGACAGGCATGCCGTAACTGGCATGCAACACAATCAGCAAAAGCAGCATCCCTGCGAATATCAGATTGGTATTCCTGAAATTTAACATGCGGAAAGCAGGAAAAGTGAATGATGTATGCCCATGTAATGGTTGTATATAAGTATGCGCTTCAGTTTACCCGGCTTATAGTTAACCGGTTCAATAATGGCCGGTACAGACCCGTTCCGAAGCATACTTGCCGCCAGCCAGAGTGCAAAACCGGTTGAAGTGGGATATTCGCCGCAAAGCTGTTTGTAGTTTACGGAACTTACATTTTTGAAAGTATTTTCCTCTATCCGGGTATAAATCCTATCAGAAAACCGGTCTCCGTTCTTACCGTAAATAACCAGGTCGATACCAGACGCATCTAATGAATTATTATGCAGGAATCCATTGATTTGCTTTTCAATTTCATCATCCCCTTCAGGTTTGTAAAATGTGTATAGTGCATCCAGCCTGGCATAATCACCGGCAGTATGCTCATTAGATACGAGAAAAAAAGCGGCTCCTTCACCGGCAATGGTGCCTTTTGTTCCGGCAGCGAAAAGTTCAAAGTTTGATCCGTGTCCTGTTTTATATAACCCCATCCGTTGCAGGATGGCATGGCTGATATCTGTTATCTCGTCAATGGCGCCTACCAGCACATCGGATGATTCCTGTTCATCCAGCAACATTCGGGCATCCATCAGGGCACTTTCAAAAGAGAAACCACGATGAACAAATGCATTATTGTAATTATTGCAGGAAAGCATCAGGCCTATTTGTGCACCAATCGTGTTGTGTGTAGACTGTATAAATGCTGTTGGAGTGAGCAGTTCCTCATTAAATTCCACCATCCTTGACAGGAATACACCGGTATCTTCAAGACAGCCATAGGCAGTGCCGGTAACGATAGCGCCTGGTTGTTTAACAGCGGCTTCAGCCAGGCATTCATATGCAGCGGCTACACCCATCCTGATGATACGGCTCATCCTCCTGATCATCTTTACATCAATAATATCCTTATAATCGGGTTCTTTGCAATAAAGGCGGTTACCCGTATACATCACAGGGTCTGACAGCAATGGCTGGTGGCCAAACGACAATTGCGGTGAGATATTTCCTGTTGATCGTATATACATGTTATTAATCTGCTTTAGAGAAAACCAGGGAAGAACAATTTCCCCCGAAACCAAATGAATTGGAAAGTACGTGTTTTAAGGGAACGTTTTTCTGCAATGCGGTTTCGGGTGTAAAAGGCAAATCCTTCATGGGTGTTTGCAGTCGCAGGTTAGGAAAAATCATCCCGTGTGTTAGCGCCAGGATGGAAAATACCGCTTCTATGCCACCGCATGCGCCCAGCGTATGTCCCGTATACGTTTTTGTTGAACTCATTTTAGGGAATCGTCCATCGAACAAACGCCGGATGGCGGTACCTTCCGCTATATCGTTATTCTGCGTGCCGGTTCCGTGCAGGTTTATATAATCAATATCGGCAGGCTGCAAACCCGCTTTACGCAGGGCCCCGCTCATTGCCAGGTAAGAACCTGTTCCATCGGGTGAAGATGCCGTTTGGTGATAAGCATCATTGGCATTGCAGTAACCGGTAAGTTCGGCATATACTTTTTTCCCGGTTATATCCTCTTCCTTTTCCA
>CALKVC010000240.1 GCA_937996595.1 uncultured Chitinophagaceae bacterium | reverse complement strand
ACCACGCCTGATTTTGAACCCGGTAAAAAAACACAATACAGCAATACCAATTATATCCTGCTGGCCTTCATTGCAGAGAAAATAACAGGCAAAACATACAGCCGGCTTCTTACTGAAAGAATCACAAAAAAACTGTCGCTTACAGATACATATGCAGGCGGTAAGACCAGTATCAGCAACAACGAATGTTTTTCTTACAGCAGGTTCAATAGCTGGGTGCAGGAACCGGAAACCGACCTAAGTGTTTCCATCGGTGCCGGGAATATCGTTTCAACCACCCAAAACCTGCTTACATTCATACACGCCCTGTTTAATGGCAAACTGGTATCAGACAGCAGCCTGGCCAGGATGAAAACCATCCGGGAAGGATTGGGCATGGGCATGTTCAGGATCCCGTTTTACGGCCGGTTTGCCTATGGGCACAATGGCAGTATCGACGGGTTTGGGTCTACCGTTGCGTATTTTCCCAAAGACTCCGTTGCAGTGGCTTATTGTACTAACGGACAGGTATACCCGATGAATGATGTACTGATAGGAATCCTGTCCATTTATTTCAATAGCGCATATAAAATTCCAGCTTTTGCTGAAGTTAACCTCAGCGAAGCAGATCTTGATAAATATACAGGCATATATTCCAGCACACAAATGCCACTAAAGATAAGCGTTAGAAGAGAAGGTAAAACATTAACGGCCCAGGCAACCGGCCAGTCAAAGTTCCCCCTTGAAAGTGAGGGTAAGGATGTTTTTAAATATGACAGGGCTGGTTTGATCATGGAATTCAGGCCTGAAAAAAATGAATTTACCCTTAAACAGGGAGGCGGTTCATATCTGTTTTCCAAAGATTAACCGGCGGTTATCAGGAACCGGAATAATATTAATATTTTAATAATGTAGTTTCATTACCGGGTTTTTCAACATATGGGCCGGGTTTTATATTCCGTATGCTATTGATTTTCAGCCCATACTATTTTTTCCAATGCATATTTCCGCATCTGCCGTTATTGAAGGCATGCTGAACAAACTGTTTACCCCGGAAATGCAGGTTTTCTCGTCTTAAATAAGTTATTTAATCTTACCTTTTAAATTGAAATGTTTTGCTGAAAACAGCAGGTAAGTAAATAATTGTCAGTTATGGGAAACGAAAAAATGAAGCGCAAAGATTTTTTTAAAAATATTGCGGGTAGTGGGAATAAACAGGATGCACTTATAACGGGTATCCCTAACGGTGAGCCAGATCCGCTTTTTGAAAAATATGCCAGGAAAAATTCAGGTGGCAGGCAATACAGCGAACAAATTGCCTTGCCCGGTACCAGCGGCGCACCGGTTAACCGTGTTGGCAATGTTACCAGCGGGCTTGCGGCTTATACGGGCGCATGGACAGCCTGGGAAGCAACACACCTCCTGCGAAGGATTGGTTTTGGAGTAAAGAAAGCAGACCTTGATGCATTGCTTTTGCTGAATGTATCTGATGCGGTAAATTCATTATTAAACATCAGTGCACCGGCCGTTCCTTCTGCAACAGCACTTAACAATTATCAAAATACCCTGCCCGACAGCGGCGGAATATTATTGGGTGAAAGCTGGACTACCAATAACCTTACTTACGTTAATGCCAATGACGGAACCAATAATACTTTAAGGCAGAACAGCCTTACCAGCTGGTGCTGGGGTTTGTGTATACATGAAGGCACAACGATCAGGGAAAAGATGATGCAGTTCTGGTATCATTTTATACCTGTAAATTTTGATGATGTAAGGAGCCAGCAAAGAAATTCTGCAACAA
>CALKVC010000239.1 GCA_937996595.1 uncultured Chitinophagaceae bacterium | reverse complement strand
AAAGATCCATAATATCTATGATTTATGATGTATGATTTATGATGTATGATTAAAGGATTTTCCTTTAATGATCTTCTGGTAATTTCTGAAATATTACTGCATCCTCCGCCCTGTGCATCGGATGCAGTAATGTTGTTGTGCAATTAGGCTTTCAATACAGCCAATAAACCTGCGATTACTGCGAAAAGGGCAACACCCTCAACAAATGCAGCTGTCAGGATCATGTTTGCACGAATGTCATTGGATGCTTCCGGCTGACGGGCAATCGCTTCTACAGCGCCTTTACCGATCTGTCCGATACCGATACCGGCTCCGATCGCTGCAAGGCCTGCGCCAATCGCTCCACCCATGTGGGAAAAACCAACTTCTGCTAACAAAGTCATCAACGTCATGATACTTGTTTTATAAGTGAAAAATAAAATACAAATTATGCCACTGCGTGGTCTGAATGCCCGTGCGCCTCACCATGATCATGCTCACCTTCAAATGCCTGGCCAATAAATACCGCTGTTAAATTGGTAAATATGAAGGCCTGTATAAATGCCACCAGTATTTCTATAAAATAAATGAACACCGTAAACAGGATGGAAACCGGAGAAAAACCCCAGCCTGCCCCTTTATTCATGGCGCCAAAAATGAATATAAGTGAAATGAAACTCAAAATAATAATATGACCTGCCACCATGTTGGCAAAAAGACGTATGATAAGGGCCGCCGGTTTAATAATCAACACACCCGCCAGTTCAACCGGAATCAGGATAATCTTTACGAGGAAAGGAACACCCGGAGGCCATAAGATATGTGCCCAGAAATGGCCATTGGTACTGGCCAGGATTACTACAGCTGAAATGATGCCCATTACTGCCGTAAACGCAGTATTGCCGGTTACATTGGCCGAACCCGGAATTAAACCGAAAATATTATTAATCAGGATGAAGAAGAATACCGTTAACAGGTAAGGCAGGTATTTCTGCCATTTTTTACCCAGGTTTGGTTTGGCTACATCATCCCGAACGAATGTAATAACAGGCTCAATGGCATTCTGCCAGCCTTTTGGAGCACTGGTAACACCCAGACCTTTCTTATATTTCCTGGCTATACCTGTCATCAGCAACACCAGGATGGTGAGCGCCAGGATCATTTGTACCACATTCTTGGTTAGTGAAAAATCATACACGACAGAACCGTCAACCGCAGAAATAGTGCCTTCATGTATCTTATACCCTTCATATTCCAGTTCACCTTCATGCCCAAAACGGCTGGATGAGAACACAGAAACCCCCTTTGTGGGAGAGTACAGGATTACCGGTAAAGGAATGGTAGCATGGAAATGGCCTACCGTAAAAAAATGGAATTCATGAGCGTCCTTGATATGGTCCATAATGATCTTGGCCGGATCCAGTTTTTCTTCTGTGGCTTCATGATGGCCCTCATTGCCGCCATGCTCATTATCCTGGGCTTTTAACCCGGGTGAAAACAACAGCAAACTCAGGCTAAAAACCGCTACCAGTACTGTTTTGATACACTTTGATGCCATATCTTTCCTCAAATTTGCCGCAAAGATAAGGGCATGGGGCTGAAATCTGAAATTTGCGTGTAATTAAATCAACAGGTTACTCCGTTTCCTGCTCGCTGAACTGCATTTTATGCAACTGGGAATAATGGCCGTTTTTTGCAAGTAATTGCTGATGGTTGCCCGTTTCAATAATCAGGCCCTTATCCAGCACGATAATCTGGTCAGCTTTACGGATTGTACTGAGCCTGTGGGCAATAATGATTGATGTACGCCCGGCAATCAGTTTTTCGATGGCCTGCTGTATCAGCATTTCACTTTCAGTATCAATGGATGACGTGGCTTCATCCAATATAAGAACAGATGGGTTATACAACAATGCCCGTACAAACGATAATAATTGCCGCTGCCCCATCGACAATGTGGCGCCCCGTTCCATAACATTATAATCATAACCGCCCGGAAGGCGCATTATAAAATCGTGTATTCCGATCAGCCTGGCTGCCTGTTCTACTTCCAACCTGTCTATATCCGGGTTTCGCAGCGTAACATTATCAATAACCGAACCGCTGAAAAGGAACACATCCTGCAAAACGACAGCAATCCTCGACCTTAGGTAATCCAGGTCATACTGTTCAATGGGCATATTATCAATCAGGATTTCTCCTTTTTGTATCGAATAAAGCCTGTTGATGAGGCTGATGATGGATGTTTTGCCGCTTCCCGTATGCCCAACAATGGCTATCGTTTTTCCTGCCGGTATTTGAAATGAAATGCCTCTCAACACAAACTGGTCGTTATCATAAGCAAACCATACGTCTTTAAACGAAATCGCTCCCGGCATGGAAGCCGGTTTATACATTCCGTCCCTGTTCATGCTGTCATTGTTATCAAGCACCTTAAACACGCGTTCACTGGCAATCATGCCCATCTGCAATACATTGAACTTGTCGGCTATCAGCCGCAGCGGCCTGAATAACAGGTTTAGGCAAAGGATGAAAGATGTAATGATTCCCCCGATATTGCCTGCTTTTTCAGGCGATACCAGCAAGGATTCCCGGGCTGCCCACCATACCAGTAATCCTATGGAAAGGGCTGATACCAATTCCACAACCGGAAAAAAGACCGAATAAGCAAAAATGGCTTTAATGTTTGCATTACGGTGCTGTTTGTTGATGGCCCTGAACTTATCCTGCTCCCGTTTTTCGGCTGCAAACACCTGTACCAGCGACATCCCAGTGATATGCTCCTGCACATATGCATTTAGCGCTGCTACTGCATTGCGCACTTTTATGAATGAATGATTTACACTTTCTTTAAAAAAATACGTTGCCAGTATCAAAAACGGGAATGGCACCAGGCATATGAGTGTAAGTACTGGATCTACCCAAAACATATAGGCAAGTACCGCAATGATGGAAAGCAAATCAGCAATGATTGGAATAAGGCCATCACTGAAAATATCATTCACCGATTCAATATCATTGATGGTGCGTGTGGTTAAGGTGCCGATTGGCGTTTTGTCAAATTGCGACAGGTTCAGGTGAAGGATGCGGTTGTACGTTGATACCCGCAGGTCTTTCACCACACTTTGCCCCAAAGAAGCGGTACTGAACGTGAAATAAAAACGGGTTACGGTTTCTAGTAACAGCAACCCGATCTGTATAATGGTTATTTCAATAATAAATCCGCCGGGGCCGTTGATGAAAGATGCATTGGCATTTCCGTTAAGCCCATTGTTAATGGTTACCTGAATCAGGAATGGCCTCAGTGGCGACATGGCAGCCAGGCAAACAGAAAGGATTAGCGACAGGTAAAAGCGTTTCTTATACGGTGCGGCAAACCTGAAAACCCTTCGCAACAATGTGAAATCGAAAATCTTTTTTGACGGGTTCCCGTTGCTCATGCTGTAAAATTAACTTGTACACAGAATCATGTAAAAATTATTTTTACCCGCAATGGCAACAAGTAAAAAACTGATGACAAAAGAAATTGATAAAATCAACCGTCTTCTGCAAATACATCCCGGGAAAATCTTCCGCAAGTGACAGGTTATTCGCTTTCCATTTTCTTGTTGTATGCCTTAATGAAAATGGCACCGAGATTTTTATAGGGCGGAATATAATCTTCCCAGCTTTCCAGCAATTTTTTATTGGGGTCTGCAGAAAATAACCTGGTTAGTGAAGCCCACATATTTTTCCAGCTAATGGAAGCACCGGATTCAAATGCCTGGTTGAGGTAATTGGATATCGGCCTGTTTATTTCCCCCGCACCAATCTCTTTTGTAGAAATGATATGTGCGTCCGGGTTGCTGTCAATAATATCGTTCAGGTTTTTGTATCCGCCGCAAGAGCCCAGCACTACGATCTTTGCATCTCCAGGCATGCGCTTGATGGTTCGCGGAAGCCAGTAACTGTGCCCGCGGTGAACGATTACGGAAGGATGCAGGTCATTTTCTTCCAGGTAATTGTTCAGGTGTATCTGGGCGCTGTCATCCAGGTTGGCATCATTGTCAAGCGGCCTGTTTGCATAAATCCAAACATTCCCTTTCAGTGAACTGATCTCATACCATTCCTTCTTTGCCGTTATTTTCCATTCTTTGGGAGAAAATGAATTGATGAATGCAGGAAAATAAATCTTACCGTCTTCATCGCCATACCAGAATACCTGTTGTATGATTTTTCCGGAAGTATCGCGAAGCCCTTTGTTGTCAATTTCATAAATGGATGGTATGCCCAGCACATCGGTGAGGTCAATCTTATTGGTACTATCTGCCGACAAGAAGATTGATTTCAGTAAACCGTATATGATGGAACCCCGATCATTTTTTTCAGCAATACAGCTTTCTTCATTTTCAATCACATAATTCAGAATCGTGCGCTGCAGTTCCATATCACTGATACTGCTGTAAGCATCTGCCACATCCACAGCATCTTCCAGGTTGCCTGTCTTATCAAGCCTGGAAACAAACGCTTTCATCAATAGTTGCGATTTATCGGCGGGCATGGTCTTTAAAAATGTGTCCAGCTTATTGTAGTTGGCCGCCATTTTGATAAACTTCCTGAAAAAATCAAAATGTACATGCAGCAACAATGAATCGCCGCTTGGCTTTGCACCCATCTGTTGCAGCATCCTGCTAAAACTGTGTTTGTAGCTGGAGGTATAAATGTCGTTTTCCCCCAATACCATCATATAATACAGTTCCGTTGCTGTAAGCGGTTCAATCGCCTTCATCCTGATGGCCAGGTTCGATTGGTCGTGCAGTATGTTTATGGGTGTTACAAAATGCTGCAATGCTTTTGTTTTCAGCATTTCACGCAAACCATTTGCACCAAACATGGCTATGGGCGTATCACGCAGTGGCGGAGCCATCCGCTTATAATACTCAATCTCTGTTTTAACCAGTAATTTGTAATACCCTACACTGTCGTAATCATTGTCATTCTTCCCAATATATTTATTGATGGAATCCATTGTTTTTCTTCCATTATAAATATCATCCAGGAAG
The DNA here is from genome assembly GCA_937996595.1 of uncultured Chitinophagaceae bacterium. GTDB lineage: Bacteria > Bacteroidota > Bacteroidia > Chitinophagales > Chitinophagaceae > Ferruginibacter. The sequence goes on along the minus strand of CALKVC010000239.1, from coordinate 89,590 downwards.
GGAAAATAGAATAATGCATTGGGCGTTTGGCTAAGCCGGGCTACTGTTTTCACCAGCTTATCCTGGCTGTTGTGTATCAGTTTCCCTTCGGGAGAAGAAGCGGATTGTGCATACGTATACAATTGTACCGGATTTATTTTTGCAGCAACTGCAACCAGGCTGTCGGCATACGGACTGTTTACATGAAGCTTTAGTGTTTGCAAAATCTTATCCGGATACTTATTGCAAAACTTCAGGTAAACAAGATCTTTGGCTTCCCGGTAACCGGCATTATCCTGAAATGTTTCGGTAATGATCCTGGCAACATCATACGGTGCCGGTTCAAGAAATGAGGTCATCGATTTACCATCTGCCTGAGCTTTGATTACCTGTTCAAAATATTCCATCAGTGAAGGAAAGATCACCGGGCTTACTTCACGCCTTTTCCATGCCAGGCGAAATGTTTTCAGCATGTTTTCAATATAGCCCAGGTAACGGATCTTGTCATTGTTGTTGCGTATTACGTTATTCAGTTCAATCCAATGCTGAAGTTCTTTTACTTTCCTGAAAAGGGCATCAGTAATATGCTGGTTTACCGGTTCATTTTTACCCACCTGGATATAAGAATCGGCTTTCCCGTCAGCCTTGTCGAAAAGTTTCTGCTCATTGCTTATCTTATCATGAAAATACCTGCGCTGCAGGGGAATGTTAACAACAGTGGTGTCGTTAAATGCATAACCGTCTGCTGAAGCCAATACAACAAGTATGAATAAGTAGATATATTTCATCAGGCCCAGTTCTTTTTTCCTGCGTTTAATAAGTACGGTCCACAGTTCGCTTTTGCAAATATGGCGCAATTTTATTGTTTGGCATGAATGCACAGCTAATATTATGTAATTGAGGCTTTCCGCCTTAACAATTTAATAATATTATAACTTTCATTTAACGAAGTGATTGCTGGATTTGATAAGGTACTTTTGCAAAACATTTTTTACTATGGCGAGTGGAAACAAAATATTGGTTGCCGATGATGAAGCGGATATCCTGGAGATCATAGAATTTAACCTGCAGGCACAGGGCTATGATGTTACTACGGCAAAAAACGGTGATGAAGCATTTGAAAAAGCCAAAGCGATTAAACCCGACCTCATCATCCTGGATATCATGATGCCCGGGAAAAACGGGATTGAAGTTTGCAAAATGCTGCGCATGCTTCCCGATTTCAAACAAACACTAATTGTTTTTCTCACGGCGTTAAGTGACGAAACTACCGAAATAAAAGGGCTGGAAACAGGTGCTGATGATTACCTCACCAAACCGGTAAGCCCCAAAGTGCTGGTAAGCAAGATAAATGCACTTTTCCGGCGGCTTAACAAGGAAGAAACAGGAACTATCCGTATCGGTGATCTGCTCATAAACCGGGAAAAATACAGTGTAACATATAAAGATGCCGATATTGTTTTGGCACGCAAGGAATTTGAACTGCTTTCGTTGCTGGCCTCCAAGCCGGGAAAAGTTTTCCTCAGGAATGAAATCCTGAACCAGATCTGGGGAACGGAAGTGATCGTTGGCGATCGTACTATTGATGTACACATTCGTAAGATCAGGCAGAAACTGGGTATCGACTGCATCACTACCGTGAAAGGTGTTGGATATAAATTTGAAATGTAACGGATCAGGTCATTTTTACCTATTTTCAACATGGGCAAGCCCCCAACAGCCAAAACCAGGTTTGATAACCATGATCTTACTGTAATTTCGGCTTTTTGCATGTAGCTTGCATAGAATCATTTTTTCATGCTTTCAAGGAAGAACTTTACACCGCATCAGTTGGCTGCCTTTACCGCTTTGGTACTGTCGGTACCGATTTCCCTTGGCATCCTGCTTTTTGAACCTGTTTGGTGGATTGGGGTGCTCTTCTTTGCGGTTATTTTCATAGGAAGCTATGGGCTGATACTGTATACACTGCAGACATTTATTTACCGCAAAATAAAACTTATTTATAAGCTCATCTCCCAGACCAAAGCAAGCAAAAGGGAAGAATTTTATTACAAGAACATATTACCACAGAAAAGCATAGACGAAGTAAGGGAAGATGTGGAAACATGGGCCAGGCAGCGGAAAGCTGAAATAGAAATGCTTCAGCAGAACGAAAGCTTCCGGAAAGAATTCCTGCAAAACCTCAGCCATGAACTGAAAACGCCCATTTTTGCCATCCAGGGATATGTGGATACATTGTTGAACGGAGCTTTGCACAATGACGCTGTCAATATCAAATTCCTACAGAATGCAGCGCGTAATATAGACAGGATGGTGAACCTGGTAGACGACCTGGATGAAATTACCAAACTGGAAACCGGCACACAGGAACTGAATATGCAGAATTTCGTTATCCAGGACCTGCTGAAAGAAGTGTATGAATCCCTTTCCATCAAATCGGATGAAAAGGAGATAAGATGCATCATCAAAAAAGGTTGTGAGTTACCCATCACCGTTTATGCCGATAAGGAGAAGATCCGGCAGGTATTCATCAACCTGGTAGACAATGCCATTAAATACGGCAAACAGCATGGCACCATTGAATCTAGTTTTTATAATGTTGACGGAAAGCAGGTGCTGATAGATATCAGCGACGACGGAGCAGGCATTGCAGAAGAGCACCTGGGCCGGATATTTGAAAGGTTTTACCGCACCGACCTTGCCCGCAGCCGTAAAGTGGGTGGCAGCGGCCTGGGGCTTTCCATCTGCAAACATATTATTGAAGCACACGGGCAAAGCATACATGTAAGGAGCAAGATTGATGTGGGAAGCACGTTTGGGTTTACACTGGAGAGTAAAAGGAATTGACTGCTTTATCCGGCAGTACCCAATACTGCTCAAACTATGCAGTGGTTTACTGCACATGAACAGGCTGAACAGCATGCCCGGGTTTCGAATTCCTGTTCAACAGCCTTATAAAATATTTTCGTCTATTCGTTATTGCTAAACTGCCATAAGACAGGCAATAGGCCAGCAAACCCGAAATGGTGCCGGTACCTGCGGCTATCAGAATATCCGAAAGCCAGTGACCGGCAAGATACATCCTCGAAATACCCAGCAATACGGCTCCTGCCAGCAAAGGAAATTGCCAGCGAGTATTCTTAAGTATGAGCATCATCACGGTTGCTAATGCAAATGCGATAGCCGTATGTCCTGATATTGAACCGGCATATAAACCAGCTAAATCAGGATTATTGAAAAACCGGGTTTGTCCGTCTTCAAAAAAAAGGCGGCAGCCTGCAGATGATGCTCCCAGGTTTTTATGAAACTGGACAGCTGTTTCCGTTAGTGCAAATGATATGAAAACGGCCAGTCCCTCTCTTTTCCTTTTATAAAAAAAGAACATTATCAAAGCCAGGCATACAGCAAAAACCGTATCGCCCATAAACGTTACATTGATAAGGAACACATTAACCAGGAATGGGAAATGACCTGAAACCGGAAACGCCAATGAAGCGTCTGTTGAAAAACCCAGATAAATAAAGCCCGCAATCAGCAAAGCAAGAAAGGATATAAAAAAAGGTTTCCTGTTTTTAATCCTGGAAACAATATCCTTTTTCATACACTACGGGTTTATTTAAGTTGCAAGGTATTGGGACGGTTTTATCATACCGTTATGCTAAGGTTAAGCGTATGTTACCAAAATAAAAAAGGCGGCCCTACAGGTTCCGCCCGGCTTATAAAGCCAAGGAATTTATCCAGCCATCTGTTTAAAAACCGGCAATTCCGGTAGATATATATTTGTTAGGTTCTTCAGTCAGTTTAACCTGAATGCGAAAAACAATGATCAAAATAAAAAGACCAGCAATAGGAATATTGCCGGTTCAAGCATGATTAAAACTTGCTATTTGCTTAAGGAAGAACTTTTTGCCATGTCAGATGCAGGTGCAAGATGCATAATTAATCATGGTATCTGCTAATTTCCGGGTTAACTAATTATTAATAATTGAGTGTGGTAATATGCCGGTAATGTATATACGAAGATGCAGGAGTGTTAATTGGCCGGAGGAATATATTCATACGCCACCTGGTAGGCAACTGCATCCAGCTCCGGCATTAAATGGCCGATAGGCAGGTCAACCCTTTGCGGTGTAGGTTCACAAACTGAAAACTTCCTTCCTTTATAAACTACGGGAGTTCCAATAGGTTTCTGCAATTCAAGCGCAACAGTAACATGTGATGGATACAGCAGTACAATCATAGGCAGGTTATAAATTTCCTTTACCAGGTAATAGAATAATGCGGCCCTGTCATCACAATCACTTTTCTCATTTATCAGTGTTTGCTCTGGTGACAAGCGCTTCTCCACTCCAAAATTTTCCTGGTCTGTCTGAAACATGAATGCATGCCGGGTGAAATGCATCAGGTAATCAATCCCTTTCTCCTGTTTCATACGGCTCAGTTTTTTCTTAAGCCCGGGAATCAGGGATCCATATGTAACCCTGCTGAGTGGGATATTGAAATAGGTTTCAAAATCCACAGAAGGGTAATTATTGAACATCTTTTCCAGGTTAGCATTGAATCTAACCTTGTAATGGTCTTCTGTATTTTCATAATTGAACACCAGTAATTTTTCATCAATTCTTTCTACATTAAAATCAGGAATCTGCTTTACCCGGTAAGAAAAGGAATGTATGGCCCCGGAAACGGGAAGGTCCACTTTCAGCAATTTGTCTTTCTCAAAATCAATTTTTCCGAAATCATGGATATTCAGGCAAACGAATTGTTTTCCATCCAGGTTAAACAGGGGAATGTCATAAATATTTTCATCGCTCTGCACATAAAACAGTAGTTTGTCATTTACAAATGCAAGCTGTGCGTTATACCCGCATTGTACCAATAAGTACCATTTATATATCGTGTACCGTTCATAGTTATCAGATTTGGGGCTAAGTTGCTGGGCAGTCCTCCTGATAAGCTGGTAAAATAACCAGTCATCTAACTCTTTCTCCTTTTTGTATTTCAATAAAGTTTGAACGACTGATTGAAAATCCCTGGCAAGTAATCCGGAATAAAAATTTTTTACTGATGATTCATTAACTGGTTGCTGAAGGTTCACCTGGAGATCGGGGATGTTAGCTATTTTGAGGGTATCTCCAAAAAAGCCCACCTGCAAGTGCTGCTGAACAGGTTGTGCCTTTACAGGATGAGTGCAACATACTTGTATTGCAATAATAAATAATATGGTAACAGCAGTTTTCACTTGTAAAGTGCACAACTTTAAAGTTAACGAATGATAACAATTATTTAATATTAAGTTTTTAAAAAAAAGTTAAGGATATACTATACAAGCAATGAAAATCGAATTGCCTTAGGTGAAATATATTAAGGCTGTTGCTTACTCAACAGGCTGATTGAGTGGCTCTTTTGCATATTTCTTATAAGCATACAGGCTTTTTGAAAAACCTGGAAGCAACGGGGAATAATAAAAAAAACCATGTTTAATAATGTAGAGGAAATTACATTCCTGGCTGAAGTTGGAAAAATAGATGGTTTGAATGATATCCCCCCCGGAAAAGCACCAAATCTTCCCCTCACTTCTGCAGCTTCTCATTTTTTCCAGTTTAGTTGCTTTTCCGGTAAGCTGGCTCATCAGTAAGCGAATGAAGGAAGTATCAGTTACGGAAAACTGCTTATAAAACCGGGTATAACGAAGTGAATCGGGGCCATGCGGATCTTTATAAAATACAATCACAAGGCTGTCGGCCTTTACTAGCCTTTCATCTACCTGCAAGATTGATGTCTTTTCATCTGCAGGCATTATGATTTCCGCTGGCTGCTCATGGCTGGCAACTGGTTCCTGCCGCTGTTCTACACATGCACTGAGGATTATTAAGTAAATACAGTTCACTATTAGAAATGCTTTCCTCATATTCTTTAAATAAAATAAGCCGCTTACAAAATTAAGCGGCTTATAACACTATTTTATGTATACCTTATAATCAATATACGTTTGTCTTTGGCGTAAAGCTTGTCCAGCCCTGTAACCAGTTGGTAGTTCCTACAGCACCTACATAGGTAGTGCTGGTAAAACCCGACAATCCGTAAAAACTGGCTGCATTAGCTGCAGTGGCAGGGCTTCCGGCCTTCGGCGTAAAATCGGGAGCAGTAAGGTTGAACGGGTTCTGAAGCATGATGTCTGCCGCATTTACATAAGATTTACTGCTGTCAACACCTTCTGCTTTTGCTTTCACATCTGTAGCGTTTATCAATGATGTACTGGCTACTTTATATGGTTCGGTTACAGCATGTACCAGGTTATGGCGGAATGATGAACGGCCGTCGATATAGGCCTGTGCCGTTGAATCACTTTCAAACTGGAACCCGCCTTTCTGGTAACCCATCAGGATAGAATTACGCAAAACGAAATGGGTAGACCTGCGCCAGCGTGTATTGAAATTATGGTTGGCGGCCGTTCCGCTGGCACCGTTAGGCCCGCAAAAAGTAAAATTGCTTAACTGCGGCCTGGTGCGTGGAGCAGCTGTTGTGCCGGTACCATCATTATCACATTCGATACCGTTTCCTGCATCACCGCCATCTACAAACAGCGGGTCACGAAGTGAAATACCAAACTGGAGTTTACCCACAAACCCGAAATCAAAATCAAAATCGTCATCGGCAGTTGCAAAAGCAATCAGGTTTTTTGCATTTACCGTACCCCCAAAAAATTCATAGGCATCGTCATTTCCATAAGATACCTGTATATTTTCAAGGGTTGTTCCGCTACCTACGCCACCACAGGTTAAACCATTAATTTCTGAATTCGGATCTGCCGCGATACCTGCAAATTCTATACGTACATATTTCAGGATGCCGCTGTTATCGGCTACTACCGTGCCACCGTATTTGCTGTTGATTCCTCCTTCAATGATAGGCTCTGTGCTGCGGTTAGTTGGTGCATTACCCAACAATACGATTCCGCCCCAGTCGCCGGGAGCCCTTGTGGCGGGCGATTTTCCGGATGTGAAAACGATTGGCTCTGTGGCTGTGCCTTCAGCAAAAAGCCTGCTGTTGCGTTCCACAATCAGCGCCCCTTTTTGGACGGTATCGCTAACAATAACCGAACCTGCTGCAAAACGCAAAGTGGCTCGTTCTGTTACAAAAACATATCCTTTCAGAGTGTATTTCCCTTTAGGCAGTTCTACCACTTCATTAATATTGCCTGTAAGTATCTTTGTTGATATGATCTGTTCCTGCAGGGTTCCAAAACCTGTATTTCCCCCTCCGTTGTTGGTTACAGAATCATCAATTTCTACTTTAACACAGCCAGTTACCAGTGTTGCAGATAAGGCCATTAAAGCGAGCATCTTTTTCATATTTGCTTATTTGTGTGTTTACTTAATTTATTTGTATGAATTATAAACTGAAATTGTAATTGAATCCGATAGAAATGGTGGTTCCCGGCCGGTAGTTACTGAAATACCTGTCTGCTGAAGCACTGTAAGACTTTTTAGTATCCCTGTTCTCATAAGTAGCTACCCGCTGGTTGAGGATATCACTAACGGTAAGGCGTATCTCAGCTTTTTTCTTCAGCACTTTGCGGCTTACCTGGAAATCAAGCAGGTCACGTGGCTTTTCATAAATGTCGCCAAAATCGGCATTGCCTACCAGCGACAACCGCTGACCGATGCGGTTATAAAGCAATGAGATATTGGTGCCCTTCTCCCCGTCATACTGAAAACCGGCATTGACCAGGTAAGGTGACTGGCCCTGCAAAGGGCGTGTAGTTGCCGGGAGTTTATTTCCGGCTGCGTCCAGGTTACCAAGGCTCACTTCAGAAAAAATGACTGAAACATTTCCATTGAAGTAAATATTCTTCAACAGGCTATTTTCGCTGCCCGACATAAAGCCGAGGCTTTTCCTGAACTCAGCTTCAAAACCGTACAGGTTGGCCTTGTCGGCATTCTGAAACTGGTATTGCCGCCTCGTAGCCACACTTGCGCTATTCAAACGGAGCTCAATCGGGTCAGAAAAATTCTTAAAGAATACTCCGAATGACAACAGTTCTCCAGCTTTTGGGTAGTATTCATACCTGATATCGGCATTGATAACACTGCTCCTCTTAAGCGTATCGTTACCTGTGATGGATGCTATCTGTTCAAAATCGAAAAAAGCGAAATTGGCAATCTCCCTGAATTCGGGCCTTGCCAATGTACGGCTAGCAGCTAACCTGAAATTGGTTTTTTTGTTGGGGCTATACGTGATATTAAGAGAAGGCAGGAAGTCAAATTTATCACTATCTATCACCTGGGCCTTATCTGTTCCCTGTTTGTTTGATTTGAGGAACTGTTCAAAAAATTCAAACCTGGAACCCCATACAAGCCGGAACTTTTCACTTAGTTTGTTGTCAAACATAACATACCCTGCACTGAGAGCAGATACCCCATAATACTTGTCTGAAGGGTTCTGAAGGTCGGTGCTGATCAAAAAGCCTCCTTCACGGATATTAGCCTCGTTAAAAATTTCATCAAATGGCAGTGTGGCCAGGGAAGCGTCTGTCGGTTCCGTATAGCCGAAAATGTGTGCCTTGAAGTCGCGTAACCTCACTGTCCCGGCACCACCCACTTTAAGCATCTGCTTATAAGCTCCCAGTTTGAAAGGGATGCTCAGGGATGCATTATATCCATATGACTTATCCTGTAAATCGCTGAAGAAACGGTTTGTATTATTACCCCGAAGGTTTATGCGGTATGGCTCATTAACCCCGATCGACTTGCCGTATGTCTGAACCCGAAGGTCGGGTTGTGTTTTATGGTTCAGGGCATAATTGAGGTTCCAGGCAAACCTGATACCGGATGAAGTAAGTTCGTGTGTTCCTTCCAGTTGAGCGGAATACAGGCTGCGCTGGTTCAATACGCTGGACCTTAATGACACATCCTGCAGGTTCTCTGTATTGATACCGGTTCTTGTATAATAATTATCTTCCAGCAACTGGTTGAACAGGTTCTTGAATGCGATCTTATGTTTCTTATAGGTCCAGGCCAGGTTAACAACACCACCTGTATTCACACTGTACTTATGCTGCTTATCATCGTAATCAAAAAAATACTGGCTGTTGGCGCCTTTTTCAAAAAGCGTTTTCTCTGCATTGTATATCAGCTTGCTGTTGCGGTAAGTGATACCGATAACAGAACCGAAAGCGCTTCCGTTCCTGAACCGCTTCACGTTGGCCCAGGTTAGATTGTATTGCTGGATGGGGGTTGCCGTGGTTTTCACCTCATTGTACGACCTGCTGCTGAATGACCGGGAAACGGCCTCTTTTTCCGATATGGGAAGGGATGCATATGCCAGGTATTTCTGCGGATAGGCAGCAGGCAATGACCTTCCTTCACTGAAGCCCAGAAAATCGGTATTCCCCCTTTCATTAGCCGTAAAATCCCTGAACACGGATTGTGTATTGAAACCAAAACTAACGCCAACGCTTAACTCATTTTTTGAAGGAATGTCCTTGGTCTGAATCTGAACCAGGCCACCCGCAAATTCACCTGTAAGATCCGGTGTGGCAGTCTTGTTGATGATGATGTTATCAATCAACGATGAAGGGATCACATCAAAAGAAAAGGCTTTCTTATCTGGTTCGCTGCTTGGCAGGGCAGCGCCGTTAATGAAGGCAGCGTTGTACCTGTCGCTCAAACCCCTTACAACCACAAACTTGTTATCCTGGATAGATGTTCCGCTAACCCTGCGAAGCACTTCCCCTGTGTTCTTGTCGGGTGTACGGCGTATAAAATCTGCTGCAAGGCCGCTTGATAATGCACTGTTGTTTTTCTGAAATGCTATGAGGGCGTTTGTATTTTCCTGTCTCCTGGAAACGGATTGCACCACAACGGCATCAAGGTTTTTTGAAACGGCATCCAGTACGATGTCCAGTACATTCTCCTGGTTGGAAAGAACTTCCACTTCACTAATGGTTTTAGATGCATACCCTACACCCGAAATGACGAGTGTATATTTTTTACCGGCCGTTAAGGTTAACCGGTATGTACCTTCTGCATTGGTGGAAGTTCCGCCGGAAGCACCTAAGATCTTAACCGAAACACCGCTTAATGATTCATTCCGTTGGTTTACAATCTTGCCAAAAAGCGCAACTGTTTGTGCCTGTAACGCAGAAAAACTAAAACCAATGACGATTAATAATAACGATCTTATGCCCATGCCCTTTTAATTTGCTGCAAAGAGACACTAAGTGTGTTACCATAAGGTGAAGCGAAGGTTACCGAAATGTTACCCCTGTGTTACGTAAATGTTATGCACCGTATTAAAACCTGAATTGTACCCTGAATGTAAAGACATCATCATTGAGGTCGCTGGTATAGCCGGGGAGGCTGGTTTGTTCGTTCCGGGTATGGGCATAATAAACAACCAGTTTGATATTGTCGGAAAGATAATTGAGGTAACCGAAACCAAGTGTATTAAATCGTATATCGGCTGCAGTAAATCCACTACCGGTTAGCCCTAACTGCCTTCCCGAAATGTTTGCGTTGGGGTCGTACCAGTCATACTTTAACAGCAACTGGTGCTTTTTAGTGAAGATGTGCTGTAACAGGTACAGGTATGCACCGTTAAATTCCCTGATGCGAAACCCGTCGCTACCCGATATGAGCGCAACAGGTGTTTCAGAAGTATTGGCTGTGCCTGTCTGTTTTCCTGCGATGAATTCGGCCCGCAGTTCTGTGGCAAGCCCTTTGGCATTTATATATTTCAGTTGTGCATTGGCCCCGAAATAATGCCTGGGAGAGGTTTTGTACAAATTGCTCTCAGCAGAGTCAACCAGTACTTTAATGCCAGACTGTTCCTTACCGGTGCTGTATACATATTTTGTATTCTGCATCAGGCCGCCATACAAAACTGATGCGCCGGCAGAAAAAATGATCCTTTTACGGATACGAACGGGTTTTAAGCTGATGTTTCCGATGATATCCTTCACATTGTCAAAATCTCCGGAAGCATTAATACCCTGCCCGTTAAACAGGCCCAGATCCACTTTCAGATATTTCAGCTTTGAGCCGGGTCTCCGGGAATCCAGGCTGATCATGGCACCCAGGTCGCGTTCACTTTTCATCAGCAACTGGTTCATCCGGCCCCTTTCCGGACTTTCCCGGTCGCTGCTGCTGAGGTTGGTCTCAAACCCAAAAGGCCGGGCAAACATTCCCATGGTAAAGGACATGAGTTTAAAATTATTTTCAAAAACCCTTCCCCATACATCCCTAACGGTAAAAGCTCTTTCATTGGCATCAAACTGGAAAACGAACTGAACCCCGGGCTTTTTGCCTTCTTCAAAATGAACATAGTCTATACGCACCCGGCTACGCCTGAGCATAAACCGATTGCTGACATTGGCTGAAAAATCGCCCCCTTCAACATTTTTCGTGCCTTTACTACCGGCAACCTGGAACTGGGGCTGGATATAACCACCGATTCGTAAGTGGTCAAATTTTTTATAAAGTGAGAGCAAACCCCTCCCGGTTTCTTTGGTGGTATCCACCATATCCATCAGGTACTGGGCAAAAGACAGGTGGCAAAGCAGCAACAAGGCGACTAATAGTTTTAGCTTTTTCCCGTACATATTGAAATTTCGGGCAAAGAAATAACAATTAAATGTTACCTCTGTGTTAACAAATCATTATCAATTGTAAATTACTTCATTATTATATGGCATTAAATAACCTTTGCCGTTAAAATTATCACTATGGCGGGCATGAATACGATTTTGAAGTTTTTTTTGCCGAAAGACAGGGTTTTTTATCACTTGTTTGAAAATGTGGCTGAAGAACTGGTTAAAATGGGTTTAAAACTGAAAGAGGTTGTAAACGAACCTGATTTTGAAAAAAGGGGCAGGCTTATCAAGGAAGTGGAAGCGATGGAGCATGTGAATGATGAATACACACACCGCATCTTCACCGAGCTTGGAAAGAATTTCATAACGCCTTTCGACAGGGAAGACATCCATTACCTGGCTACGGCGCTGGATGATATTGCCGATTATATATATGCATCAGCCAAAAAAATAAATTTCTACCATGTAAATCCGGATGATATCGGTATACAGAAAATGGGCGACCTGATTGCCCTGGGCTGCCAGCAGATTCATAAAGCCGTAACCGAACTGCGTAACATGAAAAACATGCGCCAGATAACTGATGCACTGGTAGCCATCAACAGTATAGAAAACCAGGGAGATGATATTTTTGATATGAGCATAGAAAGGCTTTTTGCCACCGAGCCCGACGCCAAGGAAGTGATCAAGAAAAGGGAGATATACCAGATCATGGAAATTGTAACAGACAAATGTGAAGACGCAGCCAATGTAATTGAATCAATCATTGTTAAATACGCTTAACATAACACGCATCATTAACTACCCACACGACTATTATCTATTCACTTTAGTAAATCGTGTTATCAACAGCAGCTTATGATTTTTCTCGTTGTCATCATTGTACTGGCCCTCATCTTTGATTATATCAATGGCTTTCACGATGCGGCCAACTCAATAGCCACAGTGGTTTCTACAAAAGTGCTAACACCTGCACAGGCCGTAATATGGGCTGCCATGTTCAATTTCGTGGCTTTCTTTATCTTCAAAGACCATGGTGTTGCCAATACGATTGCCAAAACGGTAAAAACAGATGTGGTAAACGGGCATGATATGCTGCTGGTTATTTTTTCCGGATTGGTGGCTGCCATATTCTGGAACCTGCTTACCTGGTGGTTTGGCATCCCTTCTTCTTCATCCCATACGCTGATAGGGGCCTTTTCAGGAGCTGCCATAGCTTTTGGTGGTATACATTCTGTAAATCCCGAACCCATCATCAAAACCATCATCTTTATTTTCCTGGCCCCGGTGATAGGTATGATCATTGCCTTCATTATTTCGCTATGGTTTATTCATTCGTTCCGGAAAGGCTGGATGCCCCGTATCATCGCAATGATTATCTTCATACTGGTTGGAACATTCCTTTATTATAACCTCGAATTCAGCCCGGCCAAATTAAAAACCCATTATGATTCCTATATCCTGAAAGTGATCTTTCATTCAAAGAATTTCAAATGGATTCTGCTGGCTTCAATCCTGCTTATCATGGCTTCCTTTACCGTGTTCCTCAACAGCCTGAATGCAAACAGGGCCAATACCTGGTTTAAGCGGCTGCAATTGGTTTCGTCCGCTGCTTTTAGTATCGGCCATGGCGGAAACGATGCCCAAAAAGTGATGGGCATCATCATGGCTGCACTTATTGCTTATAATCCGCAGGTGTACAGCCTCAACAATATGGTATGGTGGGTTCCGCTTTCCTGTTATTCAGCCATTGCACTTGGCACCATGAGCGGCGGTTGGAAGATTGTTAAAACAATGGGCACCAAAATAACCAAGGTAACGCCGTTTGAAGGCGTTGCTGCCGAAACGGCCGGAGCCATCACTTTATTTGTAACAGAGGCACTTAAAATCCCTGTTAGCACTACGCATACCATCACCGGATCTATCATTGGCGTGGGCGCCACCAGGCGTTTATCGGCTGTAAGATGGGGCGTAACCGTTAACCTGTTATGGGCATGGATACTTACCATACCCGTTAGCGCCCTGCTCGCTGCAACCATTTATTTCCTGCTGAAACTTATTTTGTAACATATTAATTACGATTTCATGAAAATCACTCAATCCGTTGAGTGATTTTTTGTTTTCTTTGCAATATGTACAAAGCTGCTTTTCTAAAAACTAATTTGAATAACAAGTACAGATGAAAAAGATATTGGTAACAGGTGGGTGCGGATATATCGGTTCGCATACCATTGTTGACCTGATACAGAACGGGTTTCATGTAATATCTGCTGACAATAACAGCCGCAGCAGCGCCAGTATCCTGGAATCTGTAGAACTGATCACCGGCATCAAAGTAAAGAATTACACCATTGACCTCTGTATTTTTGACGATACCCATGCTGTTTTCCAGGAAAACCCGGACATTGCCGGCATCATCCATTTTGCGGCTTATAAACTGGTTGGAGAATCTGTTTTCAACCCGCTGATGTATTTCGAAAACAACCTTGATTCACTCATCAATATCCTGAAATGCGCTGCAGAATTCAACATACCGAATTTTGTATTCAGTTCATCATGCACCGTTTATGGCAATCCCGATGAAGTTCCTGTAACTGAAAACACCGTTTTAAAACCGGCTGCTTCCGCCTACGGCTACACGAAACAGATGGGTGAGCAGATTGTTCAGCAGGCTGCCAATGCTTATGGCCTGCAATCGGTTTTACTGAGGTACTTTAACCCGGTAGGCGCACATCCTTCCAACAATATCGGGGAGATGATTATCGGTAAACCGGCCAACCTGGTACCTGCCATCACCCAAACCGCCATTGGCAAATTACCGCAGATGAAGGTTCATGGTACCGATTACCCAACCAGGGACGGCTCCTGCATCAGGGATTATATTCATGTGTCTGATATCGCCCATGCACACACGCTGGCATTGAATTACCTGCTGGAAAAAAGGAATAGCGGCAATTGCGATGTATTTAACCTGGGAAGCGGAAACGGTTACAGCGTGCTGGAAGTGATCCAGGCATTTGAGAAAGTTAGCCAGGTAAAACTGAATTATACAACAGGGCCCCGCCGGCGCGGAGACGTGGTAGCCATTTATGCCAATAATGAAAAAGCAAGAAAGGTACTTGGCTGGAAACCGGTTTTCTCGCTTGAAGACATGATGATTACCGCCTGGAACTGGGAATTGAAATTAAACAGGGATGAAAACCTGTTTTCAGCAAAAAACGCAAAACTTAACTGATTCAATATTTATGAGTACACAGAAAAACATGTTTACAGAAATTGAAGTAACCGGCAATAAAGATACCCGCAGCGGTTTTGGTGACGGCATACTGGAAGCCGCCAGGGAAAATAACAATATTGTTGCGCTAACGGCAGACCTGGCCGGTTCGCTGAAGCTGAACGGTTTTATGAAAGAATTTCCCGAAAGGTTTATCCAGTGCGGTATTGCAGAAGCCAATATGATGGGCATTGCAGCCGGGCTTACCATCGGCGGGAAAATTCCATTTACCACCACTTTTGCCAATTTCAGCACCGGAAGGGTGTACGACCAGATCAGGCAAAGTATTGCCTACAGCGGAAAAAATGTAAAGATTTGCGCCTCACATGCCGGATTAACCCTGGGAGAAGATGGCGCCACGCACCAGATACTGGAAGACATCGGTATGATGAAAATGCTCCCGGGCATGACCGTTATTGTGCCGGCCGATTATAACCAGACAAAAGCCGCTACCAAGGCCATTGCTAATTACGAAGGACCGGTTTATTTACGCTTCGGAAGGCCGGTTTGGCCGATATTCACCCGTGAATCAGATTTTGTGATTGGTAAGGCACAGAAAATTACGGATGGAAATGCAGTAACGATATTTGCGTGCGGGCATATGGTTTGGACGGCCATAGAAGCCGGTAAAATACTGGAAGAAAAAGGCATCAGTACAGAACTCATCAACATACATACCATCAAGCCGCTGGATACAGAGGCAGTGCTGGCTTCAATAAGGAAAACAGGTTGTGCCGTAACTGCCGAAGAACACAACATTTATGGTGGTTTGGGTGATAGTATAGCACAGGTTGCATCCCGGCACTGCCCGGTTCCGGTTGAATATGTAGGTACGGACGATACTTTTGGGGAAAGCGGGAAACCGGCTGAACTGCTGGTGAAATACGGACTGGATGCCGCACATATAGTGGCTGCCGCAGAAAAAGCCATTTCCAGGAAAAAGTAAAACTTTCTTAAACCTTTCAGAATAAAACCAATCTTACGATTGGTTTTTTTAATTTTGGTTCATTCAATTTAATTATGGCCGAACATCTGGATGACAAAGAACTGCTTTTTCAATTCAGGGTTGATGCAACCCGTGAACAGGCATTTACCCGTATCATCAAAAAATACCAGGAGAAATTATACTGGCATATCCGCCGGATGGTTGTTGAACATGAAGATGCCAACGATATCCTGCAGAACATGTTTATCAAAGTATGGAAAAGCCTGGATAATTTCAGGGAAGACAGCCAGTTATATACCTGGCTGTACCGTATAGCCACTAACGAAAGCCTTACTTTCCTTCAGCAACAGAAAAAAAGGGCTGCTGTTTCACTGGATAATGAAGAAAGTACCATCAGCAGGAAAATTAAGGCCGATGAACATTTTGATGCCAACAAGCTGGAATGGAAATTACAACTGGCCATTGAAAAACTACCGGAAAAACAACGGGCTGTATTTAATCTCCGGTATTATGAAGAAATGCCATATGAAGAAATGAGCCGGGTACTGGAAACCAGTGAAGGAGCACTTAAGGCCAGCTATCACCATGCCGTTAAAAAAATTGAAGAATATATCTTGAATACTTAAACCAAACCCGTATAAAGTAGTCTATAATCTGATGCTTCACGACCCTAACATATCAAGTGAATTGAAAGAATTGAGTGCTTTAGTTGCAACTATATCTAAATCAAACGTTTATACCGTTCCGGCTGGTTATTTTGAAACCTTGCCCGGAAATATAGCTGCACAAGTAAGCAACCAGTTTTTCGCTGCCATTCCAGGGCAAACGGTTCCGGAAGGGTATTTTGATGGGCTTGCCGGAAGTATCATGGATAAGATCAGGCAGGCAGAGGCTGAAGAAACTGAGGGATCTTCTTTACTTGCAGCGGTAAAAAACAAGCAGGTTTATCATGTTCCTCCTTCCTATTTTGAGAGCTTACCGGATACCATATCAGGCAGGATAAAACAAGAGGTTGGCCAAAGTGAACAGTCCGTGTTGCCGGATTCATTGAAAAAAATAAACCCGTACAGGGTTCCGGCGGATTATTTCAATACTTTATCTGCTGCCATACAGTCAAAAATCGCAACACCTGCACCTGTCTATATAATGAAGAAACGGTCATCTTTCTTCAATTATGCAGTGGCAGCTGTAATAACCGGTATGCTTGGATTAAGCGTAATGTCAATACTGGATAAGCGTCAGGCTGAAAAATCAATGGGTGAAGAGATAGCTGTTAACCTTAATTTTGATGAAGCCTTGTCAGATGTGAGCGAGGAAGATATAGTAGCTTATCTGAAACAAAGCGGTGAAGACGTGAATGCAGCACTGGTAGCATCAGCTACAGACAGTAAAAACCTGCCCGACGAAATGGATTACATTACAAACGATAAAACACTGGATAATTTATTAAATGAGCTGAATATCAAAGACCAGTCAGCCAACAATTAATTTACACAACATGAAACATCTTATACTTTCCCTCCTGTTCCTTGCCGGTAGCTTTTCGGTTGCCTTTGCCCAGGACGACGATCCCGATCCGTCAAAAAGGGAACAAAAAATACAGGCCTTATATATTGCCTATATTACACAGCAATTGAACCTGAATGAAGAAGAAGCACAGAAATTCTGGCCGCTGCACAAACAGTTTGACGGAGAACTGAGAACGGTTGATATGAGTATGCCGGAACTTGACAGGCAACAGCAGATTCTTAATATCAAAAAGAAATACCAGGACAGGTTTACACGGATACTGGGTAACAACCGCACCGATGCCTTTTACAGGAAGGACATGGAATTCAGGAAAAAACTGGTGGAAAACATCAGGCAAAGAAGGCAGCAAAACAATATGAACCAGCGGCCGCCCAGGAGAAACAACAATTAACAGGAATCTCGAATAAAGTTTAAACTTTGAAAATCCCTTTAACAGAAGGGATTTTTCTTTTATGCACACATGTTAGTAACGAACATGCTTTTTTTCAGAAAATAAATATTGCATATGAAATAATTTAATATATTTTTGCGGCAGGTGTTTTTCATAGGTTAGCAACGGCCAGCTCTTTTTAGGGCAGGCCTCTTTTTTTATAACATGTTTCAGAAAATTTTTCTCTTCGTTATTTCAAGGGAACATAATCATACGGAAGCTGGTCGGCTACTTTATCCCATGTCCAGTATTCACTGATACTGATATCTGTTTGATCGAAATAATAACCGTTTTGTTCAATGATTACAGACTGCCCGGCTGCGAAATTCAAAATGGAAAACTGGAATTCCCCGGGTGCCTGTTTATTCTCAGCAAGGAATCCCGCTGCCGGTTTTTCTTTTGTATACAACACACCGATCATTTGCTGGTTTGGCCTGAATTCAACTGTTTGCGTGCTGTCGTCTTTCTGGTAATTCAACGCCGTGTAAATGTTCTTTGGTATGAAAGCGGTGTCCTTGCTGTTATATGAAATGAGGAACTGCACCTCAAACCCTTCTTCTTTCAACACCTTATGGTAAATGCTTCTCATGAAGTGCAACAACGAACCCTTATATGCCTTATGCCTTTCCGTTACCCATAGTTGCTGTTGAATGCTGTCGCTGGCAAGCATCTCTTCAAATAGCGGGTATCCAGTATACAGGCTCACCTGTGTTTCATATGCGTGTGTAAACGAATCGAGGCTGTATTTGATATGATAACCAAGTGCCCTGTTCTCTATCAGCAGTGGTTCTGTTGCCGTTACTTTAAGCCTGTTTCTTTTTTTAGAAAAATAAAACTTAAGCACTTCCGGGTTCCTGATGCTGCAGGATGCACTGTTGGCGGTACGCCCGATAAAGTGATCCAGAAAAAAACTGCCATACTTTTCATACCCGTTTTTCACTTCCGTGGTAGCCACTACTGATACGGCCTCCATCTCCTTTTCCTTTTGTTTCAGTTCAAATGCCAGGTTACGGGTTTCGCCTTCAGAAGATGTTATCCTTTTGGTTTCGGTTGCATAACCGGTATACGTAACCGCAATTTCATATCCGCCTGCGGGCAATTGCAGGCTGAACCTTCCCTCCGCATTGGTAACCGTACCAAAAGTGGTATTCTGTGCAAATACGGATGCGCCTGCCATTGGCAGATTGGTTTCCCTGCTAACAACTGTTCCGCTGATATAAAAATTAACCGTTTGTGAAAAGCATGTTGCTGATGCAAAAAAGGTTGCCAGCATAAGGAATAGATAACGCATAGTTTACTGAACGTTTTAGTAACGGAAGCGAAAATACATTAACGATTGTTAAGCTTTTGTTGCAAAACAGCGCAGGTGGAAGCAATCGTTTCTTCCATGGGCCTGTACGTAAATGATGGCAGGAATTTTTTCAGTTTACGGTTATCATATTCCGACATGGCCATGGCGGTAGCTGCCGTTTCGCGGGTTACAAGCGGTTTTTTCCCGGTAAAGCCGCTTTTAATTTTTTCCAACCGCCAAACCAAGGATGCGATAAACGGCGTTACTTTCTTAACCGGCCTTTTTTTCCCAAACGAATCCGCAATGATGTTGAACACATCACGGTATGTCCTGTTCTCTGCACTTAGGATGAACCGCTCCGAACAGATTTCCGATTCCATCAGCATGATCATAGCTTTTGCCACATCACGCACATCCACAAACCCTGTTACACCTTCCGAATACCAGGGAAAACCGTCAAATACTGATTTGAATATTTTCGTTGACCCGTTACTGTAATCTCCGGCACCCAGTATGATGGAAGGATTAACGATCACCGCATTCAGTCCTTCTGCCACCCCACGCCATACTTCCAGTTCGCCAAGGTATTTCGACTGGCCATACCTGCTGTTGCTTGTTTCTTCCGTCCACTGCATGCTTTCATCAATTAACTGCCCTGGCCTTATCCGTCCTAATGACGCAACCGAACTAACATGCACCAGCTTTTTCACTCCGGCATCAATTGCCATATTCACTACATTGGCCGTTCCTTCCACGTTAACTTTATATAATTCACCGGTATCCTTACCGGTAAATGAAACCAACCCGGCACAATGATATATTTCTTCCACACCGTCCATCAGTTCCTCCAAACCCAAAACGTCCAGGATATTGCATTTAACTGTTTGCAGGTTTTCCGATGAAAACCCTTCAGGCGGATTGCTGTTATATAGAGCAACCACTTTCCTGTTTTGTTTCAATAACTGGCTTACCAGTTCACGGCCAAGCAGTCCTGCACTTCCTGTTACCAACACCTTACCCCCAACCGTTGATGCTTCTGGCATTTGTTGAATTTTATTTACCGGTATTCGTTTATCCTCCGGTGTTATACGTATAAAACCCTTTCCCGGTTTTCTTTCCAAGTTCTCCTGCGGCAACTTTTCCCTGTTGCAGGGCTGAGGGTTTAAAACGAAGTTCCTGTGCAAAAGCGTCATATAATGACTGAGATACTGCCAGGTTAATGTCCATACCTATCAGATCCATGAGCCGGAAAGGCCCCATCTTAAACCCGGTTGCTTCCATAATGGCATCCACATTTTCAAAACCGGCAATACCTTCTTCCACCAGCTTCATGGCTTCCAGGTAATAATGCCTGGCCACCCTGTTTACAATAAATCCGGGTGAATCTTTACATAATACGGCTGTCTTATTCATTCTTTTACAAACCTGCACCAGGGCATCCGTTGTTTGGTTACTGGTCTGTTCCCCCGAAACCACTTCAACCAGTTTCATGATATGGGCTGGATTAAAAAAATGCATGCCGGCCACCCTGCACGGATTGGTTACCTGCAATTGTATGGCAGTTATAGATAGCGATGAAGTATTGCTGGCCAGTATGGTATCTTCCGCATTGATGGCTGCCAGCTGGTTAAACAACGCTGCTTTAACAGATGCAATTTCTACGATAGCTTCAATTACCAGCCCTGCCCGGCATTGGTCTATTGATGTGGTGAACCGGATGCTATTAAGCAGGTTGGCATGCTCCGTTTCCGATATCTTGTTTTTCTCTAACAGGAACCCAAGGTTTTTCTTTACTGCCGCTGTTGCCCTTTCAATTACCTGTTCATTGGTATCATATACGATCACATCAAAACCGCCAAGGGCAGCCGCCAGGGCAATACCGCTGCCCATGGTTCCGGCGCCCGCCACGCAAATGTCCTGTATCATGATGATGAAGCCTGCCGGTTAACCCGGCCAGTTATTTTTTATGGTTATAAATTCGTCTATCCGTTTACGATAGTACAATATACCGGAATCCACTTCTTTTAGCCCGGTCAGGTGGCAGCCGTGAACTGCGACAGGAAACGGAGGTCGTTCTCACTGAATAACCGCAGGTCCTTCACCTGGTATTTTAGCATGGTGATGCGCTCAATGCCCATACCGAATGCAAAGCCGGTGTATTTACGGCTGTCTATTCCGCAATTATCCAATACGGCGGGGTGTACCATGCCGCAACCCAGTATTTCAACCCATCCTGTCCGCTTGCACACACTACAACCTGCTCCATCGCAGATCAGGCAACTGATATCCATTTCAGCACTTGGTTCGGTAAACGGGAAATAAGAAGGCCGGAACCTTATTTTAACCTTATCACCGAACATTTCCTGTACAAAAAAGTACAGGGTCTGTTTCAGGTCGGCAAATGAAACGTTTTCCGCAATATATAATCCCTCCACCTGGTTGAAAAAGCAATGGGCCCGGGCGCTGATGGTTTCATTCCGGTATACCCTGCCCGGACAAATGATCCTGAGCGGCAATTCGCCCTTTTCCATCTCCCTGATCTGTACACTGCTTGAATGGGTGCGAAGCAACCAGGCCGGATCCTGGCTGATATAAAACGTATCCTGCATATCCCGCGCCGGATGATTTTCCGGAAGGTTCAGTGCCGTGAAATTATGCCAGTCGTCTTCAATTTCGGGCCCTTCGGCAACTGCAAACCCTAAGCGGTGAAATATGGAAACGATCTTGTTCTGCACAATGCTTACCGGGTGGCGCCCGCCGGGTGCCTGGCCTGTACCAGGCAAAGAAACATCCAGGCCGGATTCTTTAGCACTGATACCGGTACCATTACCTATTGATTGCTGTAAGTTCTCAAAATAATTCTCCGTGAACAATTTAAACTCATTCAGCAACTGGCCTGCCTCTTTCTTCTTTTCAGCAGCTACTTCTTTCATCTCAGCCATGATTGTTTTAACCAGGCCTTTAGATCCCAGGAATTTGATGCGGAATGATTCCAGTTGTTCCCTGTTGCTTACAATGGTTTCATTGATCTCGGTCTTATACGCGGCTATTTTGGCCAACAGTTTTTCCATGCAGCAAAGATAAGACTCTGGCTGAAAGATATTGTACCAAAAGGAAGACCGGATAGGCTTGTTGAAACTTATTCAAATGGTTGCTGCTTGATATGCCGGTGATTTATAAACAGAATTTTAACCGTAAATGAAGCATTTATTTCATAATTTTAATTCCTAAATTTAATTATATGTCATTATTCAAATCCGGGAACCCAACCCTTTCAGAAAACAAATTCAGGGATACCGTGCTGGCTGACGTTATAACACAGGAGAATGCCATGACGGTAAAAGGCACCCTGAACAAATTTGGCTTCCTGTTCCTGATGGTATTGGGAACATCCTTTTATTCCTGGAAAGAATTTGCAGAAGGAGGAAATGTTGCTCCCCTCATTTGGACGGGAGCCATCGGTGGACTTATACTGGCCATCGTGCTGGTATTTAAGAAAGAATGGAGCCCATACCTGGCTCCGGCTTACGCACTGCTGGAAGGATTGTTCATAGGTGCCATTTCTGCTATGTATAATTCTGCATTTGCTGAAAAAGCCCCCAATATCGTTATCAATGCAGTTGGCCTTACGTTTGGTGTGGCCATTGCCATGTACCTGTTATACAGTTTCCGCATCATTAAGGCAACTGAGAAGTTCAAATCTATTGTAATCTCAGCCACCATCGGTATCGCTCTTTTTTATGTAATTGTTTGGGTATTGCGCATGTTTGGTTACGATAATATGCCGTTCCTGCATGAAGGAAGTCCGATGGGAATTTTATTTTCACTATTTGTAGTAGCCATTGCAGCCCTTAACCTGATTCTGGATTTTGATATGATTGAAAAAGGATCAGAAATGGGGGCCCCAAAATATATGGAATGGTATGGCGCATTCGGTTTGCTGGTTACCATCATCTGGCTTTACCTGGAAATATTAAGGTTATTAAGTAAAATCAGCGGCAGGAAATAATTATCAAAGCCGGCTTTCTATAGCCGGCTTTTTCATATTAATGCAATAAGTTCCTTCACTTTTTTTTCAATAAGGTCCCTCACTTTATTGAATGCTTCCGGTTCCATTTGTTTGGGATCGGGAATTTGCCAGTCGATAAATCTTTTTGCAGGCATCCAGGGGCAGGCATCCCCGCAACCCATGGTTACAACAGCATCGAAAGGCGCATATTGTTTCACATCATCAAGGCTTTTACTATCATGTACAGACAGGTCGTAATCCAGTTCCTTCATGGCAGCGATTGCCTTCGGGTTAACCATTCCACTGGGCTTGCTGCCAGCACTGTAAGCCATCAGGTTAGGCCCGCCATGCATGTTGGCAAATGCCTGGCTCATCTGGCTGCGGTTACTGTTTTCGATGCAAACAAACAGGATTTTCTTCTTCATGGATGGTATTATTCTTTCATGTTTTTTATTTGATATTTTTCCGAAGCAAGAATGCAATAGTCACCAGTCCTTAAGGAAAGAATGTAAAAGAATGCTGAACAGGTTATGCGAAAAAGTGACAACCATAATCCTATCCTTTCCAAACAATTTACAGTAAGCTTAACAGCAACCACTTCCCGGTTCGCAACAGTTCCTGCTGTCTTTGGCAGGTTTTTCGGCATATACGGTTATGCTGCTAATCTTCGTATTCCCTTTTTTGTATACTTCTATTTCGGCAGGTGAAAGGTATGCGGCCAGTATATTATCCGGAATGACAATGGCTTTTTCTTTTTGCAGCGTGATGTTGGTAAACCCTGCAGCCTGGATGATTTCCAGGTAAACCTGCTTCTGGATGGCTCCGGAAACACAACCTGCATACAGTTCCGCCACTTCTTTCCATTTTCCGGGCAATTCACCTTCCAGTACGATGTCTGATATGGAAAAATGGCCCCCGGGTTTTAATACACGGAAAATTTCGCTGATCACCTTATGTTTATTGGGAACAAGGTTAAGCACGCAATTGCTTACAATCACATCTGCGTAATTGGAAGTAACGGGCATATCGTCAATATCGCCGAGCCTGAATTCCACATTGTTATACCGGAGTTTCTCTGCATTTTCCCGTGCCCGGGCTATCATGGCACTGGTAAAATCTATACCAAGTACTTTGCCGTTTTCCCCTGTTAGCTTACGGGCAATAAAAGCATCATTACCGGCGCCGCTTCCCAGGTCTATAACGGTATCGCCCTCCTTAATCTTTGCAAATGCTGTGGGTAACCCGCAACCGAGGCCCAGGTCTGCATCCGGGTTATAGCCTTCCAGTTTGGTATAATCATCTGCCATAATGTTATACACTTCATCTCCGCAACAGGATGCTGTGGCACCACAACAGGATGTGGCATTCCGGGTATTACTTTGTTCTGCAATGGCTGAATATTTTTCTTTAACCATCTCTTTTAGCTGCATTTCGTTGTTCATGACTTTATATTTTTTATTTACAGAATGGAAATTTTATGCTTAACAACAGGCTTTCTCATTTTGCACTTTCAGTTTATTGAAGAGCAGGTTGAAATCAACGGTGAATTTTTCAAATGCCTTCCAGTTGATACAATAGCAACTGCGGGGACCGACTATGTTCCCATCTATTAGCCCGGCATTTTTCAGCTCTTTCAGGTGCTGACTTACGGTGCTTTGGGCCAGCGGAAGCACATCAACAATCTCCCCGCAAATACATTCGTTACGCTGCGCAAGCACTTTTAAAATAGCTATTCGTGCAGGATGTGATAAGGCTTTTGCAAAAGCAGCCAAATCCTGCTCTTTCTGTGTAAATGATTCTTTCTTATGTATTGCCATTCATTAATCTTATATCGCAAATATACGATTAATGAATTTGCAAAACCAAATCCCGTACAAATTATTTTTATGCCATGTCAGGGAAATGATTAACTTCCTGCAATAAATTATTGTATATGAAACTTTTATCCCTGCTTATTACAGCCATCTTTAGCCTGTTGTGTTATATTTCTCATGCCCAGAACGATACCTGGGTGGCCATACAGCAAAAAATTGATGCCAAACCATTTGCCGGAAAGAACCTTAAATTTTCGGGTGCCGTTAAAACAGAAGGAGATAACGGCATGGCTTTGCTGATTGTACGTGTAGATAAAAAAGACAGAAAAATGGGATTCTTCGACAATATGCAGGACCGGCCTATACAACTAACGGAATGGAAGACCTATTCTATTGAGGGAAAGATAGACGATGATGCCGATTCGTTGTATATGGGCGGAATCTGTATCAACAATGGCAGTTTTTACTTTGATGACCTTTCACTCCAGATTGAAACGGAAACGGGTAAATGGCTACCTATAAAACTGGTAAATGCCGATTTTGAAAAGAACAACCTGGCAGACGGCCTGCCGGAGGGATGGAAATATTTCATGTCTCAATCACAGAAATTCAAATTCAGCTTTATTTCTTCCGGCACATACCAGGGAAACTATAGTCTTAAGGTAACCGGCAATGAAATAGAAGACAATGAAGGTATCAGCGGTTACCTCAAATTACAAAAATTCGTGAAGGCCAACTATAACAAAATGGAATACCGGGTGCCGATGCGAGATGGCATCCATATTTATACCATCGCCTATATTCCCAAAGATGCTTCGGAAACAAACAGGTACCCGATCATGCTGAATCGCACTCCTTACAGTGTTGGTCCATATGGTAAAGATAAATACAGCGGATTCATTGGCCCCAGTGAAACCATGATCATGGAAAAATACATTTTCGTAAACCAGGATGTGCGTGGCCGCTATATGAGTGAAGGGGTGTGGACTAATATGACACCACATATTACCAATAAAAAAACCAATAAAGATGTTGATGAGAGCAGCGATACCTATGATGGCATTGAATGGATGATGAAAAATATCCCTTTCAACAACGGTCGTGTTGGACAATCAGGAATTTCTTACCCTGGATTTTATTCATCTGCCGGGAGCATTGATGCACATCCGGCCTTAAAAGCCGTAAGTCCGCAGGCCCCTATCGCAGATGTATTCTGGGATGATTTTCATCACAACGGCGTATTCACACAGGGATATTTCTGGAACCTGCCCATCTTTGGAACAAGGCCGGAGAAACCTATAGAACAGGACTGGTACAACCTGTTTGAAAAACCAACCCCGGATGGTTATGATTTTTACAAGCGTAACGGAACATTAAAATCGCTCGGAGAAAAATATTACAAAGACAATTTTTTATGGAAAGAACTGGTTGAACATCCCAACTATGATGAATTCTGGAAAAGCCGCAGGATTGTTTCCCATTTACGTAACCTGAAACCGGCTTACCTGGTTGTGGGCGGTTGGTTTGATGCGGAAGACCTGTACGGGGTACTTACCACATACAAAGAAATTGAAAAGAATAACCCGGGCGTATATAATATCATCACCATGGGCCCTTTCGGGCATGGCGACTGGGCATCAGAAAGCGGCCACCATAAACACCATCAGTTATACTGGGGAGATAGCCTGGCAACTTTTTATCAGCGGGAAATAGAAGCCAGGTTTTTCCGCCATTTCCTGAAAGATAACGGTGACGGTAAAACGAACCTTCCCGAAGCCTATATGTTTAATACCGGGAAGAAAGTATATGAACAATTTTCCAGTTGGCCACCCGCCAACAGCAGCAGGAAAAAACTATTTCTTGACAATAATGAAAAACTCAGCTTTACCGCTCCCCAAAAAACAAGCTTTGCTGAATTTGTAAGTAACCCTGCCAAACCTGTTCCTTACACGATGGATATTGAAGGTTCATTCGGTATCACACCAAGGAATTATATGAGCGAAGACCAGCGTTTTGCTGCCAGCAGGCCGGATGTTCTTGTGTTTGAAACAGAAGAATTGACGGATGATATTACCCTTGCCGGTGAAATCTTTGTAAAATTATCTGTGAGCACAACGGGTACAGATGCCGATTGGGTGGTGAAACTGATAGATGTTTACCCGGGCAATGAACCCAATTCAAAACATACAGATAAATCGGTTACTCTGGCTGGTTACCAGCATATGGTGCGGAGCGAAATCATGCGGAGCCGTTTCAGGAATAGTTTTGAAAAACCGGAACCAATGGTACCCAATAAGGTTACGGAAGTAAAATTCAACTTGCAGGATGTGCTGCATACCTTTAAAAAAGGGCACCGCATCATGGTACAGGTACAAAGCACCTGGTTCCCTGTTTTTGACAGGAACCCGCAAAAATATATTCCCAATATTTATAAGGCGGAAGCAAAAGACTTCATAAAAGCTACGCACAGGGTTTATAATTTAAGTTACCTTGAAGTAGGTATTATTAAATAGCCGGGAAGAATTGTTGCCGGGAAGGCGGGTAGGTTTTATTGTATTGCCGGGAAGGCGGGAAGGTTTTATTGTATTGCCGGGGAGACGGGAAGGTTTTATTGTATTGCCGGGAAGGCGGGAAGGTTATATTTTTTGCCGGGGAAGCGGGAAGGTTTTATTTTATTTCAAGATAACCTTCCCATCATCCCGGCAAATTTGACCAATACCATAAAAATTACTCCCGGCCATCCAGTAAATTTCCCAAACCACCCAAAATGCTTCCTTCCTCTTTTCTCTTATATGTTCCATATTGCATGATTCTTCCTGCCAGGCGGCTGATGGGCAGCGATTGCAGCCATACTTTACCGGGGCCCTGCAGTTTGGCAAAGAATAAACCTTCACCGCCGAACATAAAGTTCTTGATTCCGCGTACCATTTCCACATCAAAATCAACACCGGCCGTATAAGCAACCACACACCCGGTATCTACTTTTAACACTTCTCCAGCTTTTAATTCCCTTTCCACCACATACCCACCGGCATGGGCAAATGCGAGACCGTCGCCTTCAATTTTTTCCATGATAAATCCTTCTCCACCAAAAATTCCGGTGCCTAATCTGCGCTGAAATTCTATACCGATACTAACCCCTTTGGCTGCACAAAGAAACGCATCTTTCTGTGCTATGATTTTTCCACCCAATTGGCTCAGGTCGAACACGATGATCTTACCGGTATAAGGCGATGCAAAGCAAACTTTCTTTTTTCCCTGGCCGGTATTGGTAAATGCAGTCATGAACAAGCTTTCGCCAACCAGTAACCTTTTACCGGCGCTGAATAATTTGCCGAGAACGCTGTTATCTTTTTGCTGGCTTCCGTCGCCAAAAATCGTTTGCATTTCTATGCCGTTATCCATCATCATAAACGCACCGCTTTCTGCAATGGCCGTTTCATTCGGGTCCAGTTCTATTTCAACGAATTGAAGTTCTTCGCCGTAAATTTTGTAGTCAATTTCATGATTTGTTTTCATCGAATTATTTTTTTGCAAAATAGTTCATTTATATAATTACATGATGGCAATTTTTATGAACGGAAACGTACAAAAAAACCCGTCAATTCAGACGGGGTTACTTTTATAACTAATTCTATGAATCTTCATAATCTAACCAGCACAGCAATACCATTACCCGTTATGCCAACCTGTGTTTTATCCATCAGCCTGTGCAACTTTTTACTGTTGTTATTATGAAGCGCAAACATTACACCGTCTAACACAAATAAAGCAGCTCCCTGTAAAATGATACTTTCTCCGTAACCTTTAAATTTCTGTGCATTCTTTAAGGTATTTTTTGACCGCTCCTTTAAATAAAACCCGCTGGCCACATAAGCGGCATCCAGCCCGAAATTAAACAGGTACGTTTTTTCAACACCCGCCATTTTCTTTAGTGTTTCTGACAAGGTAAGCCCGTCTTTATTTTTTGTACCCATGTATCCAAGAGCTGCAAGCCCGAGGTTGATTCCGCCCCACATCACGTTCATTTGATGGAAATATTTTGTAGTACCGGAAGTTTGTCCTGTTGCAATACCACTGTAAACCAGGTTGCCTGCAGCCCAACTGCCCAATGCAACCATACCAGTGCGGGTAATTTTATTTTTCTTCCGGTTCAGGCTGTTCAGGTCGGCCTGAAGCTGTCCAAAAGAGGAAACCGACAAAATACATATGCAGTTGATTAAAATGAATTTTTTCATATCCATATAACACTCCTTATTTAAAAAGGTTTATTCCATTTTGAAATTATCTTTTCTTCAAAAAAAATGCCGCCCATATGGCGGCATAAAGTATCAGGATATAAGCGGGTATATAATTACTTTTTTACAGTTTGTTTATGTAAACCGTTCCACACTTTCTTTCCCTGTATTTTCCTTACCAGGTACATAATTCCCACAAACAGGAAGAATAGCGGGCCGGCAAAGCCAAGTACGGCGATATACCTTGTTCCATAGAATCTTTCCATGGGCCTTCTTAGTCTTTCAGCAATGAGGTACATGCTTGGTACCATGATCAGTGTAAGGAAGAATGCAAATATCAACCCATAGATAATTGTCCAGCTTAGTGGCCCCCAGAACACCACACTATCACCACCAAAAAAGATATGCGGGTTCAGATGCTGGAACAGGGAAACGAAATTTATATTGAACCCAACGGCAAGGGGTAGCAGCCCCAGCATCGTTGCAAGCGCCGTAAGCAAAACAGGTATGATACGGATCTTTCCTGCCTGTATGGCCGCTTCCCTGGTTTTATAACCGCGGGCGCGAAGTTCATCGGTGAATTCGATGAGCAGGATACCGTTCTTGATTACAATACCAGCCAGCCCGATGATACCTACGCCCAGCATGATGGTTGCAATGGTCATCCCTGTAAAAGCATACCCCAGCAACACGCCGATGATGGAGAAAAATATCTCAGTAAGTACGATGAATGGTTTACTCATTGAGTTGAACTGTAACACTAGGATGAGGAAAATAAGTCCCAGCGCCAGTAATAGTGCTGTAAACAGGAATTGCTGTGTTTCCGCTTCCTGCTCGCCCTGGCCTGTCTGTTTGATGGTAACATCTGCCGGTATCTTATATTTTGATTTGAATTCAGCAATTTTCTGTGCCAGCTCTTTGTTCACTTTTGCCGCCATGGTTGGGTCAAGTACATTCGACTGCAACTGGATGGTACGTTTTACATTTTTCCGGGCAATGGCGCCGCTGGTGTTGGTATAATCAACACTGGCCACTGCACTAACGGGCACAGATTTTATCATCATCGTATTCATATCCATAAATGTGATACGCATGTTCATAATATCGGTGATATTGCTGCGGGTAATATCAGTATACCTCAGTTGTATCTTATACTCATCTTCACCTTCTTTCAGTTTGCTTACTTCTTTTCCAAATACGGCTGTTCGTATTTCCATTCCTATCTGGCCGGTACTCAGCCCTTCCATCATTGCCCGCTCACGGTCAATATTAATCGTAATTTCCGGGCTGTTGAGGTCAACATCCAATTTCAGGTTTTCAATACCGTAAATCTGGTTCGTATCCAGGAAATTAGACAGGTTGCTGGCAACTTTTGCCAGTTCTTCAAAATTATCGCCGGCAATTTCAATATTCACCGGGGGATCGGTTGGTGGTCCGCCATCTTCCTGTGCCACCTCCACGCTTGCACCTGGGATACCTCCCATCCTGGCACGTATCTCATCCAGGTAAGGCCTGGTATGTTTGCCATGCCTTTTTTCATATTCCACGAAAGAAACCTGTATCCTTCCCAGGTTCGGCTGTACGCTCCTGTTATTATCACGCGGGTTGTTGGCACTGTTGGCCACATTGGTGATGATGCTTTCCACTATACTGCCCGGCGTTCCGGGATTTTCCTTTTCAAGCACTTTGTATACACGTTTCTCCAGCACATGCGTAATGCTGTCAGTAGTTTTTACATCTGTTCCAACCGGCATTTTCAGGTACACATAAATGAAATTCGGATCACCGCTGGGAAAAAATGTAGATTTGTTTCCCCGAAGCATCAGCAAACCGGCTGACAACGGAAACAACAGGAACAAACTAACCAGGAACCATACGGGCCTTGTTCCCTTCAGTACCCAGCGTAAAAGGTTTTCGTAATGATTCATCAGCCATGGCAATACTTTATGCTGGAAAGCATACACGATATCCTTAAAAATAAACCGGTTCAATAATGACAGTATTACCATGAATAGCAGGAAGTTTCCTGTACCATGCCAGCCTGCAACATTTAACAGCACACCGAATATGATAGTCACCCAAAAGAATGGTTTTTTAAAAATGGCCATTTTAGGTTCATCATACTGTTTCCCTTCGGGCTTCATAAAACTAACGGCAAAAACGGGGTTGAAAACGAAGGCCACAATAAGCGATGCCGCCAGTGTAAGTATGAGCATGGTGGGCAGATAGATCATGAATTTCCCAATAATCCCTTTCCAGAACAGTAACGGGAAAAAGGGAGCCAGTGTGGTGGCTGTACCGGCCAGTACCGGTATGAAAATTTCTCCGGCTGCTTCCTTGGCACTTCGCACTATGGGCACTTTACCATTATTATATATACGGTGTGTGTTCTCAATAACCACGATGGCGTCATCTACGATGATACCCAACCCGAAAAGCAACGCAAACAGCACAATAAAATTGAGCGTTACCTGTGTACCTACTATGCTATCAGCAATGGGCAAAAACAAAAAGGCAACAAAAACGCTCAGGGGTACACTTAATGCTACAAAGAATGCATTGGTAACGCCCATAAAGAACATGAGCACTACCAGTACTAATATGAAACCAATAATGATGGTATTAACGAGGTCGTTGAATGATGTGGCGGTTGCTTTGCTTTGGTCGCCTGTTATAACCACTTTCAGGTCTTTAGGCAACACTTCATCAGACTGCATCTGGGCAACAATATCTTTTATTTTTCCTGCTGCGCTGATCAGGTTTTCACCGGCCCTTTTAACGATATTGATCGTTATCACATTTTTTCCGTCGAGGCGGGCATAACTTTCTTTCTCCTTGATAGTATCCTTTATTTCTGCAATGTCGTGGAGATAGACGGAAGCGCCGCGTGCACTGCTGCGCACGATGATATCCTGCAGGTTGAGGGCGCTGGTAAACTGCCCTTTAATTTTGATGGTTCGCTTCATGTTGCCCACTTCCAGCAAGCCGCCTGTGATGTCGCGGTTTTCGCGGCTGATGGCATTTTCTATATCCATGAAGCTTATACGGGCTGCCTGCATCTTATAAGGATCAACATTTACCTGTATCTCCCTTTCAGGCGCACCTACAATTTCTGCGCGGGTGATTTCCGATAATTCTTCAAACCGGTCCTGCAGTTTTTCTGCATAGGATTTCAGTTTTATGCCATCATAATCACCGCTAACATTCACGAACATGATGGGCATTTCGCTGAATGCGAATTCCTGTACATTAGGCTGAACCGTAAGGTCTGTAGGCAGGTCGGATTTAGCTTTGTCGATGGCATCCTTCACTTTCACTTTGGCGATATCCGTTTTAACATCCGTATCAAACTCAATTACAATGAGGCTGAAATCTGTCTGGGATGTGCTGGTGATTTTTTTCACCTTGGCGCCGCTGATGCCTTTCAACTGCTTTTCAATAGGCCTTGTTACCAGGTTTTCAATGTCTTTTGGCGAGTTACCCACATAGATGGTGCTGATGCTGATAGTGGGCACTACAATATCCGGGAACTGTTCTTTAGGTAAGGTGTTGAACTTGACCAGGCCATACAATGATATGAGTATGGCAATGATATATATGGCCGTACGGTTATCCACCGACCAGCTTGTAAGTTTGAATTCCTTGAATTTTTTACTCACTCCTTCTATAAAATTCATAGTGCTATGTTTGTGGATATGGCTTGTACCCGGTATCCATTTATAATCTGGTTATTATCCTGCTTAAATTTCATTTATCCATTACAGTTAGTATCTTACCTGGTGGCTTCCGTGCCAATCAGTTGTCCGTCGTATAGGTTCTGGTAGCCTTCAGTAATAAGTTGATCGCCTTCTTTAAGGCCGGTCTTTATTTCCACGCTGCTTCCGTAAACCTCTCCGATGGTTACTACTTGTTTCCTGGCTACGGTACGGCCGTTACCCAGTTTTACCATCAGGTACACATACTTTCCGGTTTCGTCACTCTGCACGGTATTAACCGGTATCACAACGGCTTTGGGTGCCGAATAATCCAGTATGTGCAAAACAGCCGATTGATTTGGTTTCAGGGCCGGGTCGCTGGCTATCCTGGCTTCGGCCACAAAACCCCTGTTAGTGATATCAATTGCCTGGCTGATGAGCGATATGGCGGATGTTATTTTTTTATTGGCATCCGGAATATTTATTTCAACCACCGAACCCTTATGAACCCGGGTAAGGTAATTTTCCGGTATAGTAGAAACCACTTTCAGGTTGCTGGTATTTACAATCTTTATCTGCGGGCCCATGGCAGTCATGCCCTGGAAAATCTCGCCCACTTTTATATTAACGATATCGGCAATGCCGGTAACATCGCTGTATACATTGGTTGTCCGTTGCTGTTCAACGGCCACCTGCACCTGCTCCTGTGCAGCTTTCAACTGGTTCTCCAGGCTTTCTGCATTTGTTTTAGATGTGATGAGCTGCACTTCGGTGCCGATGCCCTGGTCCCAGAGGTTTTTCTGCCGCTGGTAGAGGTTTTTTGCAAAGGCAAGCTGTGTTTTGATACCTTCCAGTTGCTGCCTGGCCGCCGTTACCTGCTGGTTCACGATAGCGTCGTCCAGTTTAAGCAGCAGTTGCCCGTTTTTAACCATCTGGCCTTGTTTTACAAATACGGCTTTTACCTGCCCGCCCATGCCACGCGGAGAAATATAGGATATGTTTTCTGCGTCTACATGTCCCTGTAAGTCTATATAATGTTTAAAGTCCTGTATGCTTACCGGAGCCGTTGCCACCAGTTTTATTTTATTGGCGGAAGCTGCATTGCTGTCAAGTTTTTCCAGTTCAGCCTGGAGTTTGCTGATCTCGTCATCTGTTTTAGACCTTTCAGATTTAAGTTTTTCCAGTTGTGCCTTTTTATCGTTCAGGAGGGCTGAGCCTTCTTTTTTGGCATCGCCGCAGGAAGTGATGAAGGCAGCCATCAATACTACAATTGCTATTTGAGTTATCTTTTTCATGTTCTGTTTAGTTAGTCTTTATAGTTATAGTTTGCCGGTTGCTTTCAGGAAATCTGTTTTTGCAATGATGGCTTCATATAATGCCGTGATATAATTGGTTTGTGCGGTTTTCAGGTCAACCTGTGCGGTATTGATCTCAGTGGCTGAGCCTGTTCCTATCTCATATTTCTTCTTTGTCTGGTTGTACACCTGTTCTGCCAGTGCCATGTTCTTTTTCTGGAAATCCATGGAAGCGATGGCTACTATAAAATTATTTTTAGCCATATCAATTTCCCTGTCGATATTTATCTTCAAAGCTTCTGTATTGTTCTGTGTTTTCTGCAGTTCATACTTCGCTTTCTGTACCCTTGACCTGAGTGCGAACCCGTTGAAAATGGGCACTTTCAATTGCAGGCCTGCATAGGATGAAGTGAACCAGTCGCCTTTACCGAAAAAATCGAACTTGTCGCGCTGCGCCTGTTTGGCATAACCTCCTACCAGTACCAGGCTGGGGAGCTGGCTGAGCTTATACCTGCGTATATTAAGCGCATTCAGCTTGTTGGTTATTTCAGAAACCTGGTAGTCCCTTCGGTCAGAATACTTAAACTGGCTGGCTTCCAGTACACCATCCCTTATCATATCATCTGTAAGGCTGTCGGTAAGTACCAGGCTGTCTTTCAGCGGCATGCCCATCAGCACTTTCAGTCCGGTATAACCGTTGCTGATCATGTTTTCCGCTTTTAGTTTTTCGGTAGACAGGTTGGCAAGCTGCACGGTAAGTTTGTCGATATCCACTTTCTCGGTAAACCCGTTGTCGAACATCACCTGAACATCGTGCTTCAGTTTTTCCAGCCTCGCAATGTTGGCATCCAGCAATTGAACCTGGGTTTTGGCAGTAACAAGCTGGTAGTAAACCTTCATTACGTTCGCCCGGATATTTTCTTCCGTAAGTTCGGCTATGCGTTCCTGTAAGCTAATGGTGCCGTTACGGGCTTTCAGGGCAATGAAAACCTGTCCGTCGAAAATGATCTGCGTCAGGGTTACCGAGGCATTGGTATTCCATGGCGTACCCAGCGGAAAATTAAGGTCGTTGAATCCACCTGCAGGAAAGGTAATCGGCTGCCCGCTTCCATCAACTACGCCGTTATCTATCAGCACCTGGTAGGTAGACGGGCTGATGAAATCGGGAATCTTCTGAACAGCTATACTGAAATTATGCGTCATTCCGGCGCTGGCATTTACCTGCGGCATGGCAATGGAAGTAACGTCCCTGTTTACCTGCTTCTGTATGAGCACATCAATTAAAGCATTTTTTACATGTACAGAGTTTTTCTTTGCATAATCAATTGCCTGCTGAACAGAGAACTGGTTAACCTGCTGTGCCTGTGTTTTACCGGTTAAACCCAGCAAAACAAGGAAGAACAGCCTTCTTATACTACTATTATTCATCGTCGTTATTTTAATACAGATCCTAAATATTTTATTTTTTTTCCAGGTATTTCAATACCATTTTATATCCTTTCATTGAAACGAGCCCGTAGAGGTAATGGATGATGATTTCCTTTTCAATTTCAATCAAACCGGCTTTCACATGGCGTTGAAACTCGGGGTTCAGCGAAGTGAGCATGGTTTCAACGCGGTACCTGGCCATGATATCCACATTTATTTCGGGCCGGTAAAGTTCTTCGGCAATTCCCTGCTCCAGGTTCTGTTTACAAATATTATACAGGTAATCGTTGCGGTGTTGCTGGAAGCGCCGGTATGCGGCCGGGTGGTATTTCTGCATATCAAACAGGATGGAGGGGTTCATGGTCCTGAACATCTCCACCATCATATCCATTACCAGGAAGATTTCATGTACAGCATTATCTGCCTTTACCCTGTCGAGGTTGCACTGGCACTGGTTGTTATGAATCACTTCTTCCACCACCGAATCAACCAGTTCATCCTTGTCTTTAAAATACAGGTAGATGGTTTTCTTGCTCATACCCAGGCTGGCGGCAATATCATCCATGCTCACGCTGCGGATGCCATACTGCATCACCAGGTCGTGCGCCGCTTTCTGAATACGTTGTTTGGTTAGTATGTCTGTCATATGAGGATGCAAAACTATGGAAACTTTTAGTGTAACCAAAGTTTCTATCATCTTTTTTTACCATTCGTAACAATTTTATAATATTTCTTCGGCCAGGGTGAATAAACTTATGGGCAAAAGGGCAGGCTTGCATAGCCATTGGGTTATCTTTGGTTATTAAATGCTTAACATGGTAAAATCCTTCAGTTACAAGAAATTGCTGCAATATTTCCTGCAGGGGATGCTGGTGGTAGCCCCGATTACTGTTACATTATATGCGCTGTATGCGGTGGTTACCTCTATTGACAGTTGGATACCCATTTTTACCACCGTAGATGAAAAAGGGGTAGTACATGTACAGAATTACGGTGTTGGTATTGTGGTGCTCATTACGGTAATCATCCTGGTGGGGTATTTCAGTTCATTTTTCATTACCGGCCGCATCATCAGTTTCATGGACAAGTTTATGCAGAAGACGCCGGGCATCAAGCATATCTATAGTACCACCAGGGATTTTTTTGAGGCATTTGCCGGCGACAAAAAGAAGTTCACCCAAAACGTACTGGCTAATGTGGATGACAATGATGTATGGCGCCTGGGGTTTGTAACACGTGATGATATGGAGGAATTCGGGCTACCCGGTTTTGTTTCGGTATATATTCCGATGGCGTATTCGGTTGCCGGCAATGTATATGTAATACCCAAATCGAGGGTTAAACCGATCACACATATCAGCAGCGCACAAACAATGAAATTTGCAGTAAGTGGCGGCGTAACCGATGTAACCGACGAGCCTGCGCAGAACACAGACAAAGAACAGTAATGACATCTTACTAATATTACCATTAACCCTACCCGTTACCCAAATGAAACGAAGCATCCTGCTCATCCTTGCCTGCTGCGCAGCACTACCCTGCTTTTGCTGGGGGTTTTATGCACACCGGGAGATCAATTATTTCGCCGTTTTCCTGCTGCCGCCAGAAATGATGGTGCTTTACAAGCCGCATATCGCATTCCTTACAGAACATGCTGTTGACCCCGACAAGCGTCGTTATGCTGTTACGGAAGAAGGCCCCAGGCATTATATTGACATTGACCATTACGGCGAGTACCCTTACCCGTTACTACCCAGGAGATGGGAGGATGCCGTGGCCAGGTATACAGCCGACACGCTTATGCAATATGGCATCGCTCCCTGGCATATACAGGTGATGCTTAAACGATTGACGCATGCCTTCCGGGAAAAGGATTTTGGAAAGATCATGAAGAACAGCGCTGAAATAGGCCATTACATTGCCGATTCGCATGTGCCGCTGCATGCCAACAGCAATCACAACGGGCAGTTTACCAACCAGAAGGGCATCCATGGATTTTGGGAAAGCCGTGTACCTGAACTGCTGGCAGCGCGTTACTTTGATTTCTTCATCGGAAAGGCAGTATACATAAAAGACCCCGGTGATTATATATGGGCCAGGGTACTGGAAAGCGCAAAGGCAAGCGACAGCGTGTTAAACACCGAAAGGGAGCTTACACAGCAGTTTGGTGACGACCGTAAATATTCTTTTGAACCCCGTAATAATGTGGTGATACGCCAGTATTCGTCTGCATTTACCATTGCCTTTAATGAAAAGCTGGATGGCATGATAGAAAGAAGGATGCGCCAGTCTATTTCTACGGTTGCTTCTTTCTGGTACACAGCCTGGGTAAATGCCGGCCAGCCCGACCTGAAAGGGCTTGCTGAAAAACAACTAACCGAAACCGAACAACTGGAAATAGAAGAACTGAACAGGAAATGGAACAGCGGCGGGAAAATGATCGGGAGGCAGGAGGAATAAAATTTTTATAAAGACTTGTATAGATCATGGAACATCAATGGCTGTGCAGGTTGAAAGCCAAAAATAACAAGCTGTTTTAATTACTTAACTAAGTTATCCGATTATATGCTATGAGTCAATACCTGCTTTACTAATATATAAGCAACTTGAAGTATGCAGATAGAATTCTTTTCCGGTAACTATCCCCAAAAATTCATTTTAACATTTACCTGATAATCACTTTAAGTTAAATGGAAATACTCCCGATGTTTACTGCCCATCATCAATTACATTGGTTTTTTTAATAAATAATACAACAATTTTGCATTTATGTAAGCGACAGGAGAAATTAACAACCGGGCTTTTGTTCTATAACCCGGTTTGCAGGTTAACCGTAAATACTTATTGACCGGCAACAACCTGCATAAATTCCGGCTATATAAAAAAATCACAGTCCCGATTTTTACCATAACAGCCCCTGATATTCCTTATTTTTGCCGCCTAATGGTTAGTATGCAAAGCAATATAACAGCGGAAAAGAATTCAGCAAAAAAAGTTCATAATTTTAATGCAGGGCCGTCTGTTCTGCCCCAGGAAGTTTTTCAACAGTCCGCTGCGGCTATACTGGATTTTAACGGATCGGGACTGTCTATACTGGAATTCGGCCACCGCACCCCCGAATTTACCGCAGTAATGGAAGAAGCCAGGGCATTGGTGAAAGAACTGATGAGCCTGGATGATAACCATGAAGTGCTTTTCCTCCACGGCGGCGCTTCCACCCAGTTTATGCAGGTACCGATGAACCTGCTGGACCAGAAAGATGTGGCAGCCTATACCGATACCGGCGTATGGAGCAGCAAAGCTATCAAGGAAGCGAAACTCTTCGGTAAAGTGGAAGTGGTTTGCTCCTCCAAAGACAGGAACTATACATATATACCTAAAGATTTTGCAGTTCCTAACGATGCCCGTTACCTGCATATTACAACAAACAATACGATTTACGGCACCCAATGGCAGCAAATACCACATACCAGCAACAGCATGGTGGCCGATATGAGCAGCGACATTTTCAGCCGGTCACTCAACTTCAATGCTTTTGACCTTATCTATGCCGGGGCGCAGAAAAACATGGGCCCTGCCGGGGTTAACCTGGTGGTTGTTAATAAAAACATACTGGGAAAAATAAAAAGGGTGATTCCCACCATCATGGATTACCGGAACCATATCAATGAAGGCAGCATGCTGAACACACCGCCGGTTTTTGCAGTGTATGTATGCCTGCTCACATTACGCTGGCTTAAGTCACAGGGAGGCATACACGCAATTGAACAAAGGAACAACGAAAAGGCTGCTGCGCTCTACCGGGAAATTGACAACAACCCGCTGTTTACCGGTACTGCGTTTACTGAAGACCGCAGCCGAATGAATGTATGCTTTATAATGAACAGGCCTGAACTGGAACCTGTATTCCTGGATTTCGTAAAAAACAGGCAGATTGCAGGTATAAAAGGCCACCGGCTGGTGGGCGGATTCCGGGCATCGCTGTATAACGCGTTGCCACTCAGCAGCGTGGAGGTGCTGGTTACTGCCATGCAGGATTTTGCCAAACTGCATGCATAACGAATTATGAGCAATTTTAAAAAAATATGCTTGCTGCGTATTGATTATTTTTACAGCTATTAACCATCGGCATATGATTACCATAAAACCCTTCAAGGCCCTGAGGCCCGAAGCACAACATGCGAAATCGGTTGCGTCAAAACCTTATGACGTATTAAGCAGCAAAGAAGCCAAGATTGAAGCACAGGGAAACCCGAATTCATTTTTACATATCACCAAAAGTGAAATTGACCTGCCAGAAAGCACCGATATACATGCTACTGCCGTATATGAAAAAGCAAAAGAAAACCTGCAGGCTTTTATAAGCCGGAAAATCGTTTTCAGGGAAAGTAAACCCTGCTATTATATATACAGGCTTACCATGAATGGTAAAAGCCAGACCGGCCTGGTTTGCGTAAGTTCAGTGGATGACTACGAGAATGGATTGATAAAAAAACATGAATTCACCAGGCCCGAAAAAGAACTGGACAGGATAAACCATATTAAAACCACTGGCGCACAAACGGGAAATGTTTTCCTGGCTTATAAAAATGTAGCTGAAATAGATAACCTTATCGGGAAATGGACCGCTGATAAAAACCCGCAGTACGAATTTATTGCCGACGACCAGGTTCAGCACAGTATCTGGATTGTAAACGACGATAATACCATCAAAGAAATAACCCGGCTTTTTAAAACAACCGTGCCGCACAGTTATATCGCAGACGGCCACCACCGGGCCGCTTCGGCCGCCAAAGTGCGAGAGACACTGGGTAATGCCGCAACAGATAATGCCGGTTTTTTCCTTACCACCTTATTCCCTTCCAACCAGCTTTCTATCATGGATTATAACAGGGTGGTAAAAGATATGCACGGATTAAGCAAGGATGAATTTTTACAAAAACTGGAATCAACTTTCCATATAGAGAAAAAAACAACAGCTTACCGCCCGGAAAACCTGCACGATTTTGGACTGTATGTAGAAAACCAGTGGTATAAACTATCCTCAAAACCAGGGACTTTTGGACATGACCCCATTGGCATCCTGGATGTAACCATCCTGCAGGAAAATATACTTGGCCCGGTATTGGGCATCCTTGATCAGCGTACCGACAAAAGGATTGATTTTGTGGGTGGCATCCGGGGACTGGAAGAACTGGAAAAAAGGGTGAACAGCGGCGAAATGAAACTGGCCATCAGCCTCTATCCGGTAAGCATTGAACAATTATTCAATATTGCCGACAGTGGAAATGTGATGCCTCCTAAAAGTACCTGGTTTGAACCCAAACTGAGAGACGGCCTGCTTACGCACCTGATAGACTGATTTTACTTCTGCATTAAATATCTGTATGGCTGTTGCACTATTCGCATGAAAGGCAAAAAAATACCGATTACACAGCCGGTTTTTTTATCTTTATCAGCATGAAACCATTTTCTATAATCATTCTGGGCCTTTTTCTAAGTTTCCAGGTTATAGCCCAAAACAACGACCTGTTGCAATTGCATGAAAACGCCCGTACATTCATGCGGCAGGGCGATTACAACAATGCCATCCTTGTTTTAAACAGGTGCCTGCAGCAGGATCCGCAAAACCTGGAAGTGCTGAAGGACCTTTCACTCAATTATTTTTACCAGAAAGACAATAACAGGGCGCTGGATTATATTAAACCGGTTTTAGACAGGGATGATGCAGATGACCAGTGTTTCCAGATTGCGGGGAATATTTACAAAGCCTTGCAAATGCCCAGGGATTGTGAGAAAGTATATAAAAAAGGATTAAAGAAATTCCCAAGCAGCGGGCCTTTATACAGTGATATGGGAGAACTGATGTATGCACAGAAAAACTATGAGGCCATCAATCAGTGGGAAAAAGGCATTGAGGCAGATCCAGCTTATTCAAGAAATTATTTCAATGCGGCCAAATACTATTTTCTTACTACCGATAAAGTGTGGAGCATCATCTACAGCGAAATTTTCATCAACATGGAACCCAATGGCAACAAAACACCTGAAATGAAAGAACTGCTGCTGGAGAGCTATAAGAAATTATTCAGCGAGGTTGACCTTGAAAAGAACAATAAGGACAAAAACAGTTTTGTGAAAGCTTACCTGCAAACCATGAACAAGCAATCATTCCTGGCTTCACAGGGCATACATACAGAAACGCTTACCATGATAAGGGCCCGCTTCATTCTTGATTGGTACAGTAATGGACAGAACAATTTTGCACACCGCCTGTTTGATGAACACCGAAAAATGCTGCAGGATGGGTTGTTTGAAGCTTATAACCAATGGCTGTTCGCTTCTGTACAAAACCTGGCCGGGTTTCAAAACTGGATATCGGTACATAACAATGAATATGATGCTTTCAGCGATTACCAGCGGACCAGGCCCTTTTCTATGCCTGCCGGACAGTATTATCATTGAGAAACAGAAAATAATTTAAGCATCGCCATCCATAAAAGGATGGCTTTTTTTGTATATCTTAGATAATACAGGCAGGATTGCAGATTATTATATTATATAATCTATTGTAACTCTGCCATTAACCGGATTCATTC
This sequence comes from uncultured Chitinophagaceae bacterium, assembly GCA_937996595.1. Taxonomy (GTDB): domain Bacteria; phylum Bacteroidota; class Bacteroidia; order Chitinophagales; family Chitinophagaceae; genus Ferruginibacter. The sequence goes on along the minus strand of CALKVC010000239.1, from coordinate 47,466 downwards.
ACTACAGAACGATTGCGTATGAACGAAAACTCAAGGATATTCGATTTCCTCTATTACCAGCAAACGCGGATGCCCAAAGAAGATATGCTGGCCGGAAAAGAAAACGGGCAATGGCAAAAATACAGCACCGCTACTGTAACTGACCTGGTTAACCGGTTAAGCGCCGGATTGCTGAAACTCGGACTAAGCGGCCATGGCATGACACCTGAAACGCAGGACAAAATCGCCATCATATCACGCAACCGGCCCGAATGGCTGATACTTGATTTGGCCTGCCAGCAAATTGGTGTAATTCTTTGCCCCATTTACCCAACTACCAATATCAATGAACTGGAATTCATTTTTAATGACGCCAGTGTAAAATTTGTTTTCCTGAGCGGACAGGAAATACTTGACAAAGTGAATGACATCCGTGAAAAAGTTCCTTCCCTGATCAGCCTATACAGCTTTGACGAATTACCCGGTGCAGTAAACTGGAAAAGCCTGCTTCATGCACCTGATGAGGAATCCAATGCAAGATTAACCGCTTTAAAAGATTCCATACAGGCAATGCACTGTGCAACCATCATTTATACTTCTGGAACCACGGGTGTTCCCAAAGGCGTGATGCTAAGCCACCGGAACCTGGTAAGCAATGTAATAAATGCAAAAAGCTCATTTCCATTTAATGATAACCCGCAGGCTACGGCATTGAGTTTCCTTCCGCTTAACCACATTTTTGAGCGGATGGTTTCATATATCTACATATCCACCGGCATTTCCATTTATTATGCAGAAAGCCTGGAAACCATCGGCGACAACCTGAAGGAAATAAAACCGAACCTGTTTACAACGGTGCCCAGGTTGCTGGAAAAAGTGTATGAAAAGATTATGGCGAAAGCTGCAGAACTAACCGGGATGAAAAAGAAACTGTTCGACTGGGCCGTAGCATTAGGCGAAACTTACGACAACAACAAAGACGGTGGCTTTTCGTACAATGTTCAACTAGCCCTGGCCAATAAACTTATTTTCAGCAAATGGCGTGAAGCATTGGGAAATAATATCGACTTTATCATAACGGGCGGGGCTGCCTGCCAGGTTCGTTTGCTGCGGATATTTAACGCTGCCCGTATTCCCATCTATGAAGGATACGGACCTACTGAAAACAGCCCGGTGATAAGTGTTAACTGCAGGAAAAAAGGCGGTACTAAATATGGAACCGTTGGATTGCCTTTACTGGGCCAGGAACTTAAACTGGAACCGGATGGAGAGATTTGCGTAAAAGGACCAAGTGTGATGATGGGTTATTATAAACGTCCCGACTTAACTGCAGAAACCATCATTGACGGTTGGCTGCATACCGGCGATATCGGCATTATTGAAGATGAGAAATACCTGAAAATAACCGACCGGAAAAAAGAACTTTTTAAGACCAGCGGAGGAAAATATGTGGCGCCACAGGCTATAGAAAACCGTTTGAAAGAATCTGCATTTGTTGAACAGGTAATGGTTGTTGGTGCAGATAAGAAATTCGTGGGCGCCCTGATCGTACCTTCTATACCCAACCTGAAAGAATGGATGCGTTTAAAAGGCATCCCGTTCATTACCAATGAAGATGCGATACATCACCCTAAAGTGCTGGAACTTTATAAGGAGCTCATAGAGTCGTTCAACAAGTTTTTTAACCAGGTGGAACAGATCAAAAAATTTGAACTGTTACCGGATGAATGGAGTATTGATACCGGTGAGATGACTCCGAAAATGAGTATGAAAAGGAAAGTGATTATGGAAAAATATAAGGCAGCAGTAGACAGGATATATGATTAATGCAAACAGAACTTACTGATATCGGCATACATCATGGTTTAAATAAAATAAATAAGCCGGAAAGAAGGAACGCATGATCCTTCTTTTCCGGCAATATGCTGTTGAGGGCTCTCCTGGATTTAGAGATAAGCAAGTTGGTGTTTTTCATAAACGCATAGCACGCTTATAAAATTTTTAACGGCTCTTCATAGATAAATATCTTCCGGACTTATAAAGCCCCGAACTTCAATTATTCAGCATCGAAGGGATCAGGTCAAAATCCTTCGATTTGTCAATAAAATATTTTGCTCCAATTTTCCTGCAGACTTTTATATAGTTATCATCAAGCAGGTTACTGAACATGATCACTTTTACCAAAGGATATTCCTTCATGATGTATTTCAACAATTCAATGCCGCTTTTGCCGGGCAACTGTATATCCAGCAGTATAAAGCCGGGAACATGGTTATTCAAAGATTCTACAGCTGATTTATAATCGGTTGCTGTTAAGATATTTTTAACTGATTCATGTTCTTTCAAAGATTCAATGACCCTTTCAATGATAATCGGGGAATCATCAACAATCAAAAGCGATCCTGGTGATAGGGTTCCCATGTATTATCAATTGGTAGCATGCAAGGTATTACAGAAATAAAATATGCGATGTAGCATACGGACGCCTAATACTGTAATAAATTTCCGTAAGCTCTTGTGGCAATAATTCTACAAAACGAATCAAATAAGATTGCTCTCTATGGCGTATTTGGTAAGGTCGGAATTTGTCCGCAGGTTCATCTTGGCCATGATACGTGCCCTGTATGTGCTGATGGTAGTAACACTGAGCGAAAGCATGTCTGCAATATCAGATACTGATTTTCCTGCTGCCAGCAGTTTCATCACATCAAATTCCCTGTCGGAAAGCAGTTCATGTGCCTGCTTCTGCGAATTGGAAGAAATATTGGATGCCAGTTTTTCTGCAACGGCGGCCGAAATATATTTTTTGCCCAGCAAAACCGTTTGTACCGCTTTAACCAGTTCATCGGAAGCCGATCCCTTGCTCAGGTAACCCGAGGCACCTGCTTTCAATACGCGTAATGCATAATGTTCTTCAGGGTGAATGCTAAGTATAAGTACCGGAAGTTCGGGGCGGATATTTTTTATCTGCTGTAAAGCATCCAGCCCGCTTCTCCCTGGCATCGACAAATCACTTACCACTATATCCCAATGATCGTTCATTACTTTATTGATCATTTCTTCGGCATCGGGAACTTCCTCAATGCGTGCTGCAGGAAACTCTTCCAATAATATCTGCTTTAGCCCTTTTCGCACTACCGTATGGTCGTCTGCAATTAAAATGCGTAACATCTGCTTCAGTTTATTGTAACCGGTTTTTGCAAAGGAACAGAAATAAATACACTTGTTCCACTTCCCGGGCTACTTTTAATTTCATAGGTACCCCCGATGAGGCTGGTGCGTTCCTTGATTCCCCGCAGCCCAAGGGTTTTCTTATTCAGGATATTGGTCATGTCAAATCCCTGCCCGTTATCATCCACTTTCAGGAAGAGTTTCTGTTCATCCTGAAAAATAGCTGCATTCACCATGGATGCTTTTGAATGGCGGGCTACATTGGTAAGCAATTCCTGGTATATACGGAACAATGCCGTGGAAATATCTGGCAGTACCAGCGCCTCATTGAAGTTGCTGCTGAAGTTGACTTTAATATTTGACCTTTTCTCAAACTCATCACTTTGCCAGTCTAATGCGGCCACCAGGCCCAGGTCATCCAGAATGCTTGGCCTGAGTTCAGTTGCGATCCTTCGTACGGTTTCAATGGTAGTATCTATCAGGGCCAGGGTAGACATCAGTTTTTCTGTAATGGCTGTATCAGTTGTCTGTAACCTCCTGTTAATCCAGAACATATCCATTTTTAAACCGGTAAGCTGCTGACCAAGTTCATCATGTATTTCGCGGGCGATATGGGTACGTTCTTCTTCACGTATGTTTTGCTGGTAACTGTATAGCTCCCTTAGCAGTTCTGAATTTGCCCGGATTTCTTCAGCGGCTTTCTTCCTTTCGGTGATATCTTCTGCATAACCGTATTCCAGCTTATTCCCTTTTGAATCGGGCACCACATTGATTAGCGCTGAAATCCATCTTATTTCGCCATCGGGCCGCACAATCCGGTACGTGATATTTTCCTTAAGCGTGTTTTCAAGGGAATGAAACGCATCCATCACCTGGCTGATGTCATCGGCTTGCACTCTTTTGATAAACGACATGGGGTTTTCGTAAATCTCCTTAACCGGCGAGCCCCAGATTGTTTCGTAAGATGGGCTGATATAAATGGTTTCGTGTGTTTCCAGGTTGTTCACCCAATATACGCCCGTGATGTTTTCCACCAGGTTCTGGAACTGCCTTTTGGATGCCAGTATTTCTTCAGCCACTTTTTTACGTTCAGTAAGGTCGCGTACGATCCCAATGAACCGGCCGTCTGATATCATTTTAGAACTGCTCTCTACTTCTATGGGTGTGCCGTCTTTTTTCCTTAAGGTAACTTCCCTTATATACGATTGTCCAGATTGGAGGGCCTTATAACTCTTTTGGAGATTTTCGATATCGGAAGGATTATACAGGATGTCGCTACCGCTCATATTCAGCAGTTCCTCCTTGCCATAACCAAGCATCTTGCAGGCGGAGGAATTCACTTCAATATAACGGCCATCACTATCCGAAATGAAAATACCGTCAGAAGCCTGTTCAATCAGTTCTTTGTATTTTGCCTCGCTTTCCAGTATCGCCTTTTCCGCTTTCACCTTATCAGAAAAGTCGAGCCCTACACCCATCAGGCATAACTGGCCTTCATATTCAATGGCCTGGCCGGTGAAATAGTATGGAATCTGTTGCCCGTTTTTAAGCAGTATCATTGCTTCCGCATTATCTGAACCGCTGATAAATACATTCTCTATCCTTCCGGTAACCCATTCCCGTTGGGGTTCATAAATCAGTTGCAGGGGATGCAGCTTACCTATCTCTTCGGCGGAATAGCCGGTAACCGATTCCAGGTTCTTATTCCAACGCAGATACCTGCCATCTTTTGTAAACAGGTAAAAAACGCCCGGCAGGCTGTTGATTATTGAATCTGACAATTCCTTTTCACGTAATATCTGTTTTTTGATGGCTTCCCTGTCCGTAATATCCTGCATGGCGCCCAGTATCCTTACGGGTTCTCCTTTTGCATCGTATTTGATAAATGCACGGTCATAAAAAAACCGGTATTCCCCTTGTGCCGTCATCATTTGCAGTTCTTCCGTAAGGTATTCCTGTTTCTTTGCCAGTGCCGCTTCCATCCTTTCCTGCACCGATTTTCTTTCCAAAGGATGGATCCGGTTCAGGAACATTTCAAAATTGATCTTTTCTTTCCCGTCTTCAATGCCGTGCAGTTCATACAGTTTCCTGTTGCCCCAGGTTTCGTTCAGATTAAAGTCGTGATCCCAGATGATTTCATTGGTTGCCAGCGCTATCATTTCAAAGCGTTCATTCGATTTCCTGATTTTTTCTTCTGCAATTTTCCGGTCGGTGATGTCGCTGCTGGTGATGATGAACCCGATATTCTCTCCTTTCCTGTTCCTGAGCAGGTTGATGCTGCTCAGCAGGTTAAATTTTTTATTTGTTTTAGGATGAATGAAATTGAATTCCCCTTTCCAAGAGCCTTCTTCATACACCTGCTTAAACACAGCTTCATTGTTGGTATTGGGATACTCAAAAGTTACCAGGGTTGGTATTTTCTTCCCTTTCACTTCAGATTCTGTAAATCCGAACAGTTTTTCAGAAGCATTGTTCCAGCTTACAATAGCACGATCCATATCCAATGAAACCACGGCATCTGAGATGCTGTCGAGCAGCCTGGCATGATAGCGCAGCACATCATCATTCTTTTTCCGTTCTGTAATATCCCTTACAAAACTGATCAGGGTGTTGGCGCTGGCCAGTTTTGAATTTATTTCAATATCTATGATGCTGCCGTCTTTACACAGCAGGCGCCTTTCGTTCATGAGGCTTATGCCTGTTGCCAATGCGGCAAACTGAAAGGGGTTATCTACGATATCTTCCTGCGGAATAAATTTAAAAAGCTGCTGGCCAACCACTTCGTGCTGTTCATATCCGCCCATGATACACACGCTCTTGTTCACTTCTATGATATTGCCCAGCAAATCGGTAATTACAATGCCATCAGATGCCTGTTCAATCAGGGAACGATATTTATGTTCGCTCTTTTCAAGCAGCATTTCGGCATTTTTCTTTTCTGTAATATCCACAGCAGAAGTGAGCCAGTGCGGTGCATTGTGCAGATCCAGTTTTTCAATGGAAAGCAGAACGGTAATAACGTTTCCGCTGTTATTATTTATCTGTACTTCAAAATGGTGCAGCTCACCTTCCTTGTTCAGTATATCTTCTATATGGCTACTGATCGCTTCCCTGCCTGCAGGGGCAATCCTGCTGCTTATTCCAGCATCATCCGCCAGTTTGCCCAACAGTGATTCACAGTCGGTTTCCAGTATGGATGCATACACTTCATTTACATCAACAAACCTGAAATCATTATCAAAGATGGCAAACCCGATAGCGTTTGAATGGAAGGATTTTGAAAATTTCTCTTCGCTTTCTTTCAGTGCTGCTTCAATCCTTTCCCTTTCGGTTATATCCCTTACAATGGCAATTATCTTTCCGTCGGGCAGCATAGTGGAATTCAGTTCCACATTAAAGAGCGAGCCGTCTTTCCTTTTCAATTTCCTGTAAAATGTGGAAGCGGTATGTTTGTGGTTCTTATTATGGCCCGTATTATATTTATCAAAATCCACTTCCAGGAAGATATCACGCATATTTAACTTCGAAAATTCTTCCGGGCCATAACCGGTTTGTATACAGGCTGCCCGGTTAAAGCTGTCAATGGTTCCGTCAAATGTATACATGATGATGCCATCGGATGCTTTTTCAATCAGGGAGCGGTATTTTTCCTCACTTTTGCGTAGTTCATTTTCAACCCTTGTCTTTTCAGATACATCCATCAGCAGGGCCAGCCTTCCATTAACACCATCATACCTTATGTTCCTGGAAAAAACCAACACCTGTATTTGTTCCCTGTTCTTCTTTACATGAATACAGGTTTCCGATTCCATTAATCCGGCACCGGCTTTAGCGGCATCTTCAACTGCAGGATTCTGTTCATCCTGAATCCTTAGTGCAAAGATGTCCATACTGAGAAATTCTTCCCGAGTATACCCGTAGAGGTTAATAGCAGCGTCATTCACTTCAATCAACCTGAACGAATTGATGTCGTAAATCCATAAAGGCAGCGGGCTTTTTTCGAAAAGGATCTTATAATTCTCTTCGCTTTTCTTTAACTGGCTGGTACGATCTTTTACCAGTTCATTCAGGCGCTGGGGTTTCCTTGCTTCGTTATAGGCAAACACGCCTCCCAGCAATGATAACAGCAGCCCTAAAACACCCAGGGATAATATGTCCCTGTATCTCCTGTAAGGGTTAACAGGTGTAACGGAAAGTTCCCATTCGCCGTTGGGCACGTCAACTGAAACCGAATTGGCTGAGGGGAATTCATTTTTATATGGGATGAAATTTTCCTTTATCCCGGTTTTTGCGTTCATTTTTGACAGCTGGTAATAATAGCCGCTTTTACCCAGGCTGTCAATTTCTGCTGCCCGCAACAGCGTGGACATCTTTATCACGACGGCTGAAAAACCCCAGAATGTATTATCCCTGAAAATAGGTAAACGCCCAACAATCCCGAAGCCACCCTGCCGGAGTTCGTATGGACCGGAAAAAAACATGGTATTCTTCTGTATGGCTTTGAATGCCTCCTTGTTCCTGGCAGAGTCATTGAGTATATCGTAACCAAGTACTTTCTCATTGCCAGCTAACGGGTATACATACCTGATAACACCATTGGGTACCAGCTGCAATGCATCAATATTCTTATGTGTATTCAGTATCTGTGGTGCAATGGAATCAAATCCTTTCACTATGCCATGATCATCAATAAAAAAGGAAAGAATTTTTGTGGCTGATAAACTGTTGTATAAAGATTCCTGTAACCTAGAACGGGCATTGTTAGCAATGGAAAGCGACCTTACCTTTTGCTCTTTTTGCAGGTTTATATACCGCTGGTAAATATACCCGGCCACCAATATGAATAACACAAAAAAAACGGCTATTGCTGTAATAGCAGAACGCCTTACGGATATTAGCTTATTGACAGAACCAGGTTCATTATCTATATTGTTATATTCCTCCATTATTACAGTTTAGCGGACAATTTCCTTGAAATCAATCCGGCAAAATTAGCAGTAATAGAAACAGTATAGATTACAATATTATTTGTATATGTAAAATGCTGGTTTCTTATGATAACTTCTGTAAAATATGCATAAAACTAAAAAGGGGGATGATTGTTGGTTTCCCTTATATATACAAAAAACCGCTGATCATTAACCAGCGGCTATCAAAATATTCTTAAAAGCACTTACATAACAGGTGCTGTTAATGGGTTGTGATTGGGATTAAATATACTGCACAAAACAGTAACATGATAAGTAAATGCCGTTGTTTTTCCCTTTTTACCGGTAACTGTTAATGTAATATCATATTCTCCGTGCATTGGGAAGTAAAATTCGGGGGTAGCTTTATCTGAGGTGGTTCCATTTCCGAAATCCCATTTGTATGAAACTGCATTTTCCGATTGGTTTTCCAGTTGCAACAACTTTCCTTCCATTACCGTATTATTTGTTTCATTCTTAATTTTAAATGATGCAGTTGGTTCATTACATCCCACCTGGTCTTTATTACATCCTGCTATTACTGACATTAGCAGGAAAGCTATTATAATATTAAGTTTCATGATAAAAATTTCATACAAGATACAAAATTTTTCCTTCTCCCCAAAAAGGAGCCTTCAATAACCATTCATTAACATGACTGTTGTCGGTAACTATAATATAAATTAATCGGCTTTTTGCAGAATAGAGCTTTTAAATATGATCAGCCTTTAAAATTATCTAGCAGATGAACATGCTTTTTATTGGCGCTAAACATTTGTAAACCAAGGGATATGCTCATATGTGGCAAATCATATTTTTTCCTGTTCATCCTGCTTATTTTAGATAGGATATCCAGGTGCCTGATGATCTCTTTCCATGCAAAAAAGATAGAATGCTTTGGATCGTACATATGGGTGGGTTCACTGCCGGCCCCATTCAATTCTATAATTGAAATATTCTTACCGGCTTTCAGTTCTTCCCAGTTGTTATACCGTATATCCAGCCTGCCGAAATAAAAGCCATTTATCTGTTTGCATATCTTATCCAGTGAATCAGAAAGTTCATTATCTATTAAATGACTGGCATCTATGAATTTTGCTCCCCGTACATGATTCCCGTATGGAACCAGTATCAGTTTTTCTCCGTTATCCGGAACCCTGCAAAAATCTTTACTGTTTGAGGCACGCAGGGTTTCCAGTTGAAGTATCGAACGTTTATCACGCCTTAGCAATTGTTCTATCGTATCGGCACCATTGCCTGTAACAGACAATAACTCCTTATATACGATACCGGAAATGGTACCGTTTTCCCTATCCGGAAACCGGTAGTAAAAAATGCCTGCTTCATGTTCGTAGGCTATATATTCCTGAACCAGGAAATCGAAATTTGCGGAAAATATATAATCAGACAGTTCCTGCAGGTTGTGGACTTTCCTTACGGCTTTACCCTGCATGCCTATATCAGGCTTGCAGATTAAAGGGTAATCCAATGCTGATTTTTTAATCAATGATAAAACTTCCTCTAAAGTTGCTCCTGTTTTGAAAAACAAGGTTGCAGGATAATACTGATGCGGGATAAGGTCGTAAATCTCTTTTTTTGATTCCAGTAAAAAACCACCATTCCTGATGGTTGGGTTAGCGGTATTAAAAAAGAAAAACGAACGGGATTTCAGGCTAAGCCAGAACCAGTAAATGTATACCGGTAAATAAACAATATGAAAAGGCCAGTATTCCCAATGAAGCAGCCGGATAAAAAATGGTTTATTCAATAATCTACCAAACATGTGATGCATTAAAGTATTCCCTGGGTATGACAAGATCTCAAGTCCATGGCAGTTTCGTATAATTTGTTATTAAGCCTGTCTGCATATTTCATGCTGCAATACTGATTCTTTAATTCAACGGAAGTAATACTAACCGTTGTTAGCCTGTTATCGCGGTTCATAACCAGGTCGTTCTCTTTATCACCATCTCCGGTATTAATATGGAAATCAATAATGTTTTCCTGAACCGGATTCGGGTTTTTGTTTATAAAATCGGCAAACCATCGTTGTCTTTTAGCGATCACCTGTTCATCATACAAAGTAACAGAAGACCAGATACAGGGCTTTGAAGGATCCAATTGCCGGCTATGCTTTCTATCGCCCGTCCAGGTGAACTGATGCAATTGATTATTGAAATGGATTATGGTAAAAGGTTCAATTCCTATAAGGTCCATTTGCTGAAAAAAATATTCAGGGTTTGCTGATTGAACCACTTCAAGAAGGATAATTCCCCTGCTCAACCGGTATGGTGGATTAGCCTGGTGTTTCATAAATCCCCCATTTAACAGAACAGCTGTGTTATTATTTTCATGAACGGCAATCCAGGAACCTCCTGCTGAACCATCTTTGGGATACATGATTCGCCGGTCATCTGCTGAATAGATAGCCGGTGGCAGTGCTTGTTGCCGAACAAGCTTTTCATCGCGGTTTGATGTGATGTATGTTTTTCCGTTAACAGGAATATAAGTTACTGTACACATGCTTTCCTGTATTTGATGGTTGATGATGCAACACCAAAACCTTCCGGTAACGGGAGAATAGCCACTTCATTGATTCCAATGCGGATCAATGCCATATGATGTACTGTATGTTCCAGGTTGTAAATCAGTTCACGGAAATAATTTGTTTTCACCGGAAATGTTTCTGCCTGTGATTCATTACAGCAGGTATACAACAACAATTCCTTATCTGGCCGGTCAATTTCCTGTATGATTGTATTCATTAACCCAACGGCAAATTCCCTGTCGGTTTCAATCCGGGTATCCCGTTTGCGTTCTTCATAATTTACATTTCCGGTTTCATACCCGGTGAAAAGGCAATAATGGAGCTCAATCACATGCCGCACATGCTGTCCTATACTTGCATTAAAAAGTGTTTTACAAGGCCTGCCATATTCCTCCGCAGTTAACTGGCTGATTGCACTTACCAGTTGCTGTATCACATTTTTGTGTAAGCTGTGAAATTCCATGAATGCAGATTTTGAATTAAAAATTATATGAAACGCCTAATCCAAGGTTATTTGCCTTATTTCGGAAGCGGTCTACCAGTGTTCCGTCTGGTGCAACCTGGTTAACCGTTGCTGTTTTATATTCTATGAATACAAATTGATACAATGCTTTTATACCCCACCGGGAATTTACCTTATACTTTACAAAGAACTCTGAATTAAGGCTTCCATAATCATGATCACCGGTAAGCAGCAGGTTAAATGATGCCGGCTTTGCAGCTGGTTCCAGCGTTGTATTACCGTTACTGGTTAATATGGCGCTGCTTTTTCTGCCAAAGGTAAATCCGGCCAAATCTATGTTAAACCCGGCATACCATTTTGAAGTAAAGTTATATCCTGCATTGATGGTAATATTCACCGAATGTGTCAAAGGCCTTTGAACGGTCAATGTATCATGGTAATCTGTACGCTGTCCTGCAAAAAATATCAGGAAAGGGGTTGTATTTGTCCGGGCAAGCCTGGCGGGTGCTGTAATAAAATCTTTTTTTGTTCCTATATAACTGGTCCACCGCAATCCCACACCTGTTTCAAACCTTTTCCGTTTACCCAATTTCCAATTGCGTACATATGAAACGGCAACAGTTCCCTGAGAATTTCCAATGGTACCGGAAAGATCAACAAACTGGTTGACCCTGCTCCGTTCTGATTGCGCTTTTACAAACTGGCTGCTGCTCATGACAATAATCAGTAATAATATTTTTCTCATTATCACGATAAATTAAAATTAAATAAATTATACCTGAGTTTATTGTTTTTTCCCAAATACCTGTTTTATAAACAACTGTATTTCATTTTTATACATGCCCAGTAACCCTGCACAGCAGATGAATACCACTACAGCGTAGATAAATAACTGCCCGCCATCATCTTTTACCACTATACCCAGTTTTGATAGATGAAAAAATATGGCTCCTGCCATCACACCCAATCCCAACAAAGCTCCTTTCCAGGTATACCGTGGTATTAAGATAAGTATGGAGGCAATCAATTCGGCTATACCCGATCCGATCCGTCCCCACGGCTCCATGCCTACGGTAGAAAAAATATAAACAGATTCTTCTGATGCGGTGAATTTGAAGAATAAGGTCTGTAACATGATTGCTGCTGCAACCAACCGCATCGTCCATGTTAGCGCCAGTTTCAGGTTTATTTTCATTCTGTATGTTTTTAATTAACGAAATATTTTTTCCCAGTTCGCATCCGCCTGCTGCTTAAGTCTTGTTTCATCTTTATTCCATGGCTTGATGGTATTGTTAAACAGTTTATTATAAAACAGGTAGAGCCTGCCATCTACAATCTTGAACGTTTCCGGATCTACTTCCACTTTTGAACCGTCTGTTCCCATAGCAAATGCACACCATCCTCCATACTGTGGTTCATACATGGCAGGAGATTTCTTAAATGCCGCTTTATTGCTTTCTGAAGAGAACATGTACGTTATTCCACGGTAAAAAACAGCCCCCAATGCCTTTTTACCCTTTATTGCCTTTTGCATGGTAAAATAGGCTACCGGATCATACCCCTGCAATGCAATTCCGTTTTGCAGGTTAAAATGGTTTATCCTGGATTGGTTTACATCCTGGGAATAAGCCCCGGATACGAATAAACAAATAAACAACGCAAGTAAGATGCTGATTTTCATAATGTAGAAATTGTTTGTCAAATGTAGAAATTGTAATAAATGACATTGTCGTATAAATGACATGTTAAAATCATTAATGAAGCTTTAACAAAATCACATTTACGTTATCTGGCGGGCAAGGACCAGATAAATTCAGCATTGACTATTCTATTACAGGGAATAAAAAGAAACTGAAATGGTACGATGAACGTTATTAGTATCTTTATGCATCAGAACAAAATTTATCTAACTACTTTGTCAAATATTACCTGCCATTCCACATTATTACTCATTCGCGGGTTCGACCTGTTTGCCCAGCTTACTGAGGAGGAATATGAGGATTTACATGTCATTCACAATTTTATTGAAGCTGGCAAGGGTGAATTTATCTACTTTCCATCCCAGCATAACAATAAATTATATTTTGCCAAGGAAGGATATATCAAGATAGGTTATATAGATGAGCAGGGTAATGAATGTATTAAGGAGGTGATACAAAAGGGTGAAATATTCGGTCAGATTACTTTAGAAAAAAATAATTCTCAGGATGAGTTTGCAAAGGTATATAGGGCGGATGTAAGCCTCTGTGCTTTCAATATAGAGGATTTTTACAGGTTATTGCAAAAAAAGCCTTTGATGGCATTGGCTTTCAGCAACCAGTTGGGTAAAAAAGTGAGAAAGATTGAAACCAGGCTGGTTAACCTTTTAAACAAAAATGTTCAAAGCAGGCTAATAAACCTGCTTGTACAGTTGATTCCCGAAAAAGAAACATCCAATACTGTTGAAATAGAACGGTTTTTAACCCATGAGGATATGGCAAACCTGATTGGGTCTTCCCGCCAGACTATTACCACCACACTTTCAGAACTGGAATCACAGGGACTTGTTTCCATAACAAAAAAGCATATCAGGATTCCTGATTTAGATATCTTAAAAAAATCTGCAACGTCAGGTAGCTGACCTTTTGTTATTAAGTATATGTATAGTTTTATTATGTCGTAAATCTTAAAACTATTCATATGAAAAAAATCCTTCCCCTTTTACCTGTAATCATTACATGTGTTATCATCCTTCATTCATGTAAGAAAACATCCGACAGGTTTATTAATGAAAGCCTGGCTGCTGATACTACTGCGATATTAAAATTCCAGGGTAATTTTATCTCAGGCCCGTATGGTACGGTTTCCGGTATGGCTAAGATTTATTTAAAACAGGGGCAATACACATTGGCACTGGAGAATTTTTCCAGCAGCAACGGGCCGGATCTGAAAGTATATTTATCGAAAGAACAAATACCCGTGAATTTCATAAAGCTGGATAACCTGCGTTCAACCATGGGAAACCAGCTATATACTGTAACCGGAATGCCAAATTTTGCAGCATATAAATATGCACTCATTCACTGCGAACAATACAATCATTTGTTTGGGAGCGCTTTGCTGGAATGATTATTTATTGCAAAGCAGTTTTATGGTATTATATAATTTAAGGTGGCCTCGCCAGGAATCGAACCTGGATCTGGAGCTTCGGAAACTCTTATACTATCCATTGTACTACGAGGCCAATAATTTTAAAATACTCCTTTATTTAATTCAGGTTGCAAAAATACAGTAATTGGATTAATTGATTATGATTGCTGTAACAATGATTACCGGCTTACCTCCTCATTTTCCAAAATCCTGGATATTGGTACCGAATATTTTTACAGCAATGGCGAGCAATATCACCCCAAAAAATTTCCTTATCACAATCATACCATTGGCCCCCAGCATCCTTTCAATCCAGCTCAACGATTTTAGCACCAGGAAAATGACAACACAGTTTATCAGGATACCGATTAAAATACTGGCGTCATGATAGTTGGCCTTTAAGCTCATGATTGTTGTTAATGTTCCTGATCCGGCGATGAGCGGGAATGCAATGGGAACCACACTGCCACTTTTGGGATCACTATCAGGCTTGAAAAATTCTATACCCAACACCATTTCGAGGCCAATGATAAATATAACGATGCTTCCTGCCACGGCAAACGACTTCACATCCAGGCCCAGGATATTCAAAAACTGCTGGCCAACCAGGAGGAACAGGATCATTAAACCACCGGATGCCAGCGTAGCCTGCAACGATCTGATCTTTCCGCCCATCTTATTCCTGAGTGTTGCCAGAACCGGGATATTGCCAATCATATCAATAATGGCAAACAGGGTGAATGTAACCGTTATGATTTCATTGAGCGAAATTCCTTCAAAATTCATGTAAACAATTTATGCAAATATAGCATATACAGCACGGTACATAACCTGGATGAAGTAATTATAACGATGCCTTCAGTGATATGCCCGCATAGATCAATTGACCGGCTGACGGGTTATAAAACCTGTTCCCCGCCGCATTCAGGTCGTTACCCAAACTGTATTGGTCATTAAAACTCTTTTCAAACGAGCAGAAAAAATCAGCATGAACCTTTTTTGACAACCTTGCCTTATAGCCTGTTTTAAAAAACAACAACCGGTAATCTGTGGCAAACACACTGTTGGCATCATTCAAAGGTATCTTTGCGGTATAGCTGGCTGTTATGTTTGCATACAGGCCCGGGGCAGTAATGATATCAGCACCTAAAACCGCCACATCGGGAGGGGTGCCGGTAAGCCTGTTGCCATCGTACACTGCAGTGCCCTGAACATAATTAACAAACCTGGCATGTATGTTCGTATAATTTATCCATATCTTCAGCAAACGGGTAAACCGGCTGTTATTCTGTACCGGTAAATAATGTAATGCAATTTCATATCCACGCTGGCGTGTTTTACCTGCGTTTACAAAATAATCGGCCCCCGAAGCATCTCTCCGGCTAACGATGGTGTTGCCAAGCCTGAACCAGTACAGGCATGCATCAACAGAAAGCCGGTTATGGAAAAGATCCGCTTTTATACCGGCTTCCACATTAAACCCGGTTTCGGCGTTAAGCCTGTAATTGAAAATGCCATCGCCGGCCCTAACCTCATCGATCGTTGGCGGCGAATATCCGTTACCGGTAGCAACATATATACTGGCCTTATTCCTAATTTTCTTAAGCAACGAAAACCTGGGAACCACCTGCGGACTGAAACCGCTTTGCTGCTTTTCCGGATAAATCTGATTCAGGCGCTTAAACCCATAATGGAAACTATTATAACTCACACCAGCCTGTATAAACAGGTTATAACCAAGGCTGTAATCGGCTTCCAAAAAAATATTGAACTGCCTGGAACTGATCTCATCATGAAACTGCAGGCTGTCTGCCTGGCCAGTCTTATTAGCAAAAGTACGTGCACGTACAAAACCATACTGGTATTCGGCGCCGAAAACCACGGTGAGCGACTTGTTCACATATTTTGTAACCGTTCGGGCACCAAACCCGTTTTCAGCCTTCTTCTCATAATTACGGATGGTGGGGTTACGGAATGCTGTATTAGACATATAGAGGGATGTGCTGTTATCCCATCTGTTGTTAAACCGAAACTCATTTGCCACACTTGCATAAACAGTTTTCAAATATAAGGCCGCCTGTTGTGCCACCGCACCGTTGAATATACCTGCTGCGGGTCTGGCCTGTTTGGGATCTGTAATCATTTCTGCAAATGTTAATCCGCCCGGTGTCTGATAAAAAAGATCACTATAGAAAATATTGGTTCGGATCACCTGCCTTTCACCAATATTATATATGCCTGTAAGGTTTACTACATCCCTGCGCAGGCGGGTGTGTGTGCGGTATCCGTCATTTTGCTGATGGGTGAAAGACAAGCCCGTTGATGCTTTTTCTGTATTTCGGTTATAAGATGCAAATGCCGAAAAAGCGCCATAACTGCCGCCAGTTAATTTGAATGCCAGGTGATTGCCTTTTTCTGCCGGCGGATGGCTGCTGAGCAAAACAACACCACCGGTACCGGGGCCATACATGCTGCCTGCCGGACCTTTCAGTATCTCAATCTTGCCAATATCATGTATGGAAAGTTCATTCAGGTAGGTGGTTCCATTGGCATCTGTAAAGGGAATGCCGTTCCAGTAAACCTTTACGTTCCTCACACCAAAAGTAGAACGAAGCAGGTTGCCCCGGATGCTTAGCCGGTAGCTGCCGGGGCTGCGTTCATCCATCTTTACACCCGGAACGGTATTAACGGCAGGAATGAATGAGTGGCCGCCAAAACGCTCCAGTGTTGCCTTATCGAGCACAGTTACCGCAGCGGCAATATTCTTTTTGTTAGTGTTCCTTTCAAATGACTGTACAATGGCTTCAGCCAGGTTAAAACCTGATTGCTTCATTACCACATCGGGCATATGTTCATGACCGGCCTGCAGCATAACAGTTTCATAACCTATATGGCTAAACGAAATAATTACCGGAAGTGAAGCAACCTGTATCACATAATTTCCTGCCGAATCTGTTAATGTACCAGTACTGCTTGCTCCGGCAGTAACACTCACAGCATCCAGGGGTTTCTGAAAATTACCCAAAACCTTCCCCCTGATGATGTGCTGCGAATTACAGGCACATGCTAAAGCAAGTAGTATGAACAAAAAGCCGGTGAATTTTCCCATGACTGCGTGAGGATATAAATTTCAACCATTTAAACGAAAAAGAGGCTGAAATCTTGCCTTACCGGTAAAAGATTCCGGGCGCTTCAATCATCATTGTTTAACCGGGGATATTGATTCCTGAACTATACCCTTCCTTTAATTCCTGTAAACAGTTCAGGCACAGGCAATCCTGGTAAACCATAGCTATATGGTGAGCCAACGCATCGGGTATAACTACCTGGGTACACTGGCATATACTGATGTTCCCCGCCCGGCATTCGAAAAAACGATTGCAGCGGCCACATTGTTTTTCTTCATGCTTGTGCATAAGGAAAGATATATCTTTTATATGATCAGAATTTCAGGGAAAGACCGGCCATGAAATTGAAACGGCGGCTGTTATATCCCCTTACTTCCTGGTACTGTTCGTCGGTAACATTCCTGAAATCGGCAAACAGTTTTATCATCCTGTTTATAGAAAAAGAAGAATAGATATTCCAGGTATAATACGCAGGCATCTCTACCGGAGGCGCCCCAAACACAGCTTCCATTCGCTTTCCAACACTTTGTATACCGGCATTCAACTGCCATCCTTTGCTGATTAAGAAACCGGCATTCAGGTTTATCAATTGCCTTGGCCTCCTGTACAGGTTAAAAAAAGTGGTGTCCTTATTGTTAATCGGTGACGTTATCTTTCCGTCGAGGTTTGTATAATTCGCACTCAGGGTAAGTTTACCCATGTAAACAGAAGCCTCCAGTTCAAAACCTTTATCTTTTTGCCGGCTGGCATTCACATAATAGCTTTCATAATTGGGCGGCCCGGCGCTGAAAAATTCTATATTGTTTTTAATGTTCCTGATAAAATAAACAGCCCGCAGGTTAACTGTTTCCTTCTTATACTGTACACCGCCTTCGAAACTGAAAGATTGTTCCGGTTTCAGTTCTGTATACGGATTCCTGTATTCGGAATAAACCTGGTACAGGGAGGGCGCTTTAAAACCTGATGCGATATTGACAAACAGCTTAACTTTTTTGGCTATCACATAAGAAGGGTTAAATGAATAGGTGAACACATTGCCATACTTGTTAAAATTATTATACCGGCCGCCCAGCTCAGCGCTAAATCCGGCAAGGCCCTTAAGCGTTATTGACGCATACACCCCAAGTTGCTGAACGCTGGCACTGTCGCCTAATGCAGTGCTGTAAGGCCCGAAGCTGCTTAATGAAAAATAATCCTGGTCAGTAACCTGCTTCCTGTAATCAGCTCCTGCCATCAGTTCAATATGCCTGCCGAGGGAAATATTGCCGTATAATTCTGCAAAATGCGATTTACCCATGTACGCGCCTTTGCTGAAATAGTTAAAACCCGGCGCAGACAGCGAATCATCAAGGTAATTTCTTTGCGCTTTGTTAAAACTGTAATTCATATGTAAAGCAGTGTTACCTATCGTGTAATCGGCACCGATAGTTGCCAGCAGGTTTTCGGTGCTCACCGTATAATCCGCATCATCCGTATAAGGCCCGGCATCAGAATCGGCTTTATACCTGCTGAATTGAGATGACAGCCTTAACGCCAGTTTTTTCCCTACCTGCTGGTTTATATTTGCCCTTACCACATGCTGCTTAAAACCGTCATTGTCGAACTGCCCGTTTCCTGTTTCATCGGATGCGGAGGAGAAGCCGCGGCTTGACAAATGGCTGTACTGTATATTATACGCCGTTTTAGCAATCGTTCCGCTCACAGCAGCGGTTCCTTTAAAACTTCCGTATGTACCAGCTGCCAGGTCTGTTGTAAGGCTTATCTTTTTTGCATCGCCTTTTTTGGTTATGATATTAATAACTCCGGCGATGGCGTCACTACCGTATAAAGTGGACAAGCTTCCTTTTACAATTTCTACGCGTTCAACCTGGTCAATCGGAATAAAATTGAGGTCATAAGCCCCGCTGATGCCGGATGCGTCATAAACAGGAATACCGTCAACAAGTACCAGGGTTTTACCGGCAGATGCGCCACGCATGTACACATCCTGGTTGGTGCCTGCCGTATTGCCACTGCCGTTTACAATCAATGCAGCCTGTGTGTTTAGAACATCCGTGAGGGTTTTTCCCGTGTGCCGGTCCAGTTCCTGCCGGTTGATAACGGTTACAACCTTGCCTGTTAGTGATTGTTTGATGGGGTTCCTGGTTGCTGTTACCACCACTTCGTCCAGTTGCCTGGTACTGTCTTTTTGTGCATATGCAGAACTGCCTGTTAATACAGCAGCCAGCATAAAAAATTTCATTTTCATCTGTGAAAATTTTTTTGGTGACTGCTTTCGTGGAAAACTTTACCCGGTACAAACCGGGAATTGAAATATAAATGCTTTGCAGCTTTTACACTCCATGCTTTTCACCCGAAAGCTTTGAATGATTGTTAACTGGTCTGGCAGGTCTTCTGGCTCAACCTCACCTGATTGCCTTCCCGTTTTTAAAACAGTGGCGCGAAGAATCAGCGTGTTCCGATACCATAAGGTAAAGGAGGTTATTACAGCTACGGGGATAGCGCCGGAATGTACCGGACTTCCCTTTTAATCCCGTTTTCCGGGAACCGAACCGCTGCAAATGTAAATGGTTTGATATTTATGCTTACGAAAAATTTATACACATAAAAAAAGGGCTGTTATTGATAACAGCCCCTTATATATTTTCTTTACCCGCAATTAATCTTCTTTTTTACACTCTCCCACTATTTTATGAAACAGTTCGTGTGCATCAGTTATCAGCACTTTCAGTTTCATATCATCCGCTTTTGCTTTAACAGCGCCTTCCAGCACGATGCATTGCTCCAGTAACTTGGTTAATGTTTCGGCGGTTTCCTTGGGTTTGTATGTATCGGGTATCTTGGATTCCTTCCAGGCCTTGGCTGCCATCAGCAGGCTATCTGCCTTTATTTTCAAAGGTTCATAATTACCTTCCTCTGCCGGGTGAAAAGTTTTAGACATCAGCGCATGAAATGCTTTCAGTTCAGGCCAGGTAGTTTTAGCTGTTTGTGCAAAACCGATGGCCGGAAACATGGCCAGCACGATAACGATTAAACGAATAATTGATTTCATAATAATTTTATTTTTTGCAAAAATAATCAATTATTCAATCGGCTTACAAATCATTTTACCCCTTATAAACCGTCAATTCAGCGGATAAATTCAATTTTTCCATGCATTTGATACATTACAAAAAAGCTTACCTTCAAAATATGGCTTTAAAATCGAAACTGAACGCTTTCGACTTCACCATGATCATGGTAAGTTTTGTAATAGGAATGGGTATTTTCCGGACACCTGCCAATGTAGCCGCAGCATCACCTACACCAGCCATTTTTTTTGCTGCCTGGATTGCGGGTGGCATCATCGCCTTGTGCGGAGCGTTAACATACGCTGAAATTGGCAGCCGCTACCCTGTTACAGGGGGTTATTATAAGATATTTTCCTATGCCTACCATCCTTCCATTGCATTTGGCGTAAATTGTATCATCCTAATTTCCAATGCCGCATCGCTGGCAGGTGTTGCACTGATCGGCGCCGAATACATCATCAGGGTAATCATGCCCGGTTCCGGCCATACGGAAAGCATCCAGGTTATGATAGCCATTTTTTCTATCCTGCTTTTTTACGGCATTAACCTGCTTGGTTTAAAAATGAGTGCCCGTACACAGAATATCCTTACCATCATTAAGATTTGCCTGATTCTGCTGCTGATCACGCCTTTGTTCTTTGCCGTTAACAGCCCGGAGATTACTGCTTCTGGAGACACGACGGTTAACCCTACCCTGTTGGAATACATAAAGGCATTCGGCATCGGCCTGGTAGCTGTTTCATTTACTTATGGCGGTTACCAGCAGTCGATCAATTTTGGCGAAGAAGTGAAAGACCCGGCCAAAAATATCCCTAAAAGCATTTTCATAGGCATATCCATCATCATCCTGCTGTATCTAACTATCAATTACGCATACGTAAAGATTATAGGTTTTGAAAACCTGAAAGACGCAAAGGGCATTGCATCGGTGATGGCCGGGCATGTATTTGGGAGCGCCGCCGGGAATATTTTATCGGTATTGCTATTCCTGTCGGTGCTGGCCTATGTAAATGTGCTGCTGATGAGCAACCCCCGGGTGATGCAGGCCATGAGTGAAGAAGGGGTATTGCCAACCCAATTTGCAAAAAGAACAATACGTACGGAAGTGCTGCTAACATCCCTGAGTGTTTTTGCAGCCCTGTGCGCACTGATTGTTTTCTGGGCTAAAACTTTTGACGAGATACTGAGTTTCACCATTTTTCTTGATTGCTTTGGTATGGTATTGTCGGCTGCCACTATTTTCATCTTAAGAAAACGTACCGCGGCGTTGGATAATACCGGAATCTATAAGATGAAGTTGTACCCGCTGATGCCGCTGGTATTTATAGCATCTTATATTTTTGTAGCCATCAGTATTTTCATAGATAAACCTTTTACGGCATTAACAGGCCTGGGCATACTTGCATTATTCATCGTTTTATACTTTGCAGTAAAATATCTTACAACCCGGAGTAAATCATAAACAGCATAAGATGGATATTTCATACATCATAAATGAACTGGCAGAAGACCGCGAAAATTATTTCAATGCGGTTGCTGCGCCTATCATGCAGACTAGCAATTTCTGTTTTGAATCTGTTGAGAAATTGCGCCATGCCCTGGACGACGAATACTCGGAATTCCTCTACAGCAGGGGCAGGAACCCAACCGTTGACATCATAAGCAAAAAACTGGCTGCCCTGGACGGCGCCGAAGATTGCCTGGTTTTAAACAGTGGTGCAGCTGCCATATATATGGCTGTTATGGCCAATGTTAAATCGGGCGACCATATAGTAAGCGTTAAGAACCCGTACACATGGGCACAAAAATTATTCAATGATATATTGCCCCGCTATGGCATTACAACTACTTACATAGATGGCAGCCAGATTGAAAACTTTGAAAGGGCCATTCTACCAAATACATCAGTGATTTACCTGGAAAGCCCCAATAGCTGGGATTTTGCCTTACAGGACCTGAAAGCGGTTGCAGACCTGGCCAGGTCAGAAAACATTATCAGTATCTGCGATAACAGTTATTGCACACCGTTATATCAGCGGCCGGTGGAAATGGGAATTGACATCTCTATACAGTCTGCCACCAAATATATCAGCGGCCATAGCGATACTATTGCCGGCGTATTGAGCAGCCATGCCGGCATGATCAGAAAAATTTTCAACAGTGAATACCTTTGCGCCGGAAGCGGCATTCAGCCTTTCAACGCCTGGCTGCTCCTCCGGGGTTTAAGAACATTACCGGTAAGGTTAGCGCAGATAAGCCGCTCAACCAGGCAGGTTGTTGATTACCTGAAGCAGCACCCTAACGTTGAAAAGGTAATATTTCCTTTTGATGATACTTTTAGCCAGTATGATTTGGCCAGGCAACAAATGGACGGTGCCTGCGGCTTGCTCACATTCATCATAAAAAATGCCGGCTTAGCCGAAATTGAGACATTCTGCAATAACCTGGAACATATACTCCTTGCAGTTAGTTGGGGCGGACACGAAAGCCTGGTTATTCCACGAGCCGCCGGTATAAAAAAAGAAGCTTTTGATAAAAGCAATACGGACCACCGGATGATAAGGCTATATGTTGGGCTGGAAGACCCCGCCTACCTCATAAAAGACCTGGAACAGGCGCTTGCAGGCTTATGAAATCCTTAAAATTACCTGATAATTGCCGTTTATACAATAGAATACGCCGCTTTACCTCAGGAAATTATATTTTTGCCATATGCGTATAATATTTTGCACCTTACTACTGATATGCCTCTTGTCGGTTGGTGCCAATGCCCAGCAAAAATGGAACCTGCGTACCGTGGTTGACCATGCCATGGCGAATAATATTTCTGTAAGGCTTAGTGAAGTTCAGTCAAAAGTGGCAGGGCTTACCCTCAAGCAAAGCAAACTTTCACAACTCCCAAATGCCACTTTCAGCGGGAACACCGGTTACAGCAGCGGTTTAAACCAGGACCCAACCACATTCAGCAGGATTACCGAAACTTATCTGTCTTCGGGATTGCAATTACAAAGCAGCGCCGACATATTTAATTTTTTCAGCAAAAGAAATACGATAGCAGGCAACCAATGGGAATTGATGGCGGCGAAAGCCAATGTTGACAAGATTAAAAACGATATCGCACTAACGGCAGCTAACGGATACCTGCAGGTGTTACTGGCCATGGAACAGGAAAAGATAACCCTGGTACAAGTTACCCAAACCCGGGCACAGCTTTCAAATACCAGGAAACTGGTTGATGCGGGATCACTGCCCGAACTGAATGCCGTACAACTGGAAGCACAGCTGGCGCAGGACAGTGGGAATTATATTGCGGCAAAGGGGAATGTAACACTTAACATCCTCACCCTTAAATCATACCTGAATATTGATGCGGCTGCCCCGTTTGAAATAGAAACACCACCGGTTGAGCTGATTCCGCTGGAACCCATCGCCGACCTGCAGCCGGAAAATGTTTATCAACTGGCCATTGCTAACCAGCCATTGCAGCGTTTCAATGACTTTAAACTGAAAGCGGCTGAAAAATTTAAAGCAGCCGCCAGGGGCGCTATGTTTCCCACATTCTCCCTGTATGGCAGTTTGGGAAGCACCTATAACAACAGGGCAAGGGAAATAACCGGTTTCACACCAATCAATGCACCAATCGGAAATGTAACGGTGGGGAGTACCAGCTATGAAGTGTTCCCGTTACAGCCTTTTTATGACTATACTTACGGAAAACCGGGCTTCGGCACACAATTGTCTGACAATTTCAGGCAATCAGTTGGAATCAGCATCAGTGTCCCCATCTTTAACGGGTATGGCCTGCGTACCCAGTATGAACGCAGCAGGCTGAATATAAGCAGCCTGCAATTGCAGAAAGAGCAGGATAACCAGAAATTAAAACAGGATATTTACCAGGCCTATACCGCTGCACTGGTTGCACTGGAAAAATTCAATGCATCAAAAAAAGGCGTGGAATCCAGTGAAAAAACATACCAGTATGCAGGAAAAAGGTTTGATGTTGGGCTGTTAAACTCATTTGACCTGATTACCGCACAAAACAACCTGCTCAGGGCCAGGCTCGAATATTCCATCAACCAGTTCGACTATGTGTTCAAGATGAAAGTGCTGGAATTTTACAAGGGCCAGGGGTTGAAACTATAACGGCAGTAAGAACTAATCACGGCAATGCTTAGTTGAATTTTAACCGGTTATGATCAAATGAAGCTCACTTACATTTAACAACATAAAGCACAAGGAAAAAGACATATATGAACAAGAAAACAAAATGGATACTGATCGGTGTTGGCGCTCTGCTGGTGATACTGGTGGTTCTTTCCAAAACAGGCGTATTCGGTAAACACGAAGGAACAAAAGTGACGGCAGAAAAGGTGCAGCGGCGTACCATTATTGAAGTAGTAAATGCCAGCGGCAAGATTTACCCGGAGGTGGAAGTGAAGATAAGCCCAGATATAAGCGGGGAAATAACCGAACTCACCGTTGCAGAAGGTGACACTGTGAAAAAAGGCCAGTTACTGGCACGCATATACGCAGATATTTACAGTATCCAGCGCGACCAGGCCGCCAGCGGCGTGGCACAAAGCCGCTCGCAGGTAGATAATATCCAGGCACAGGTATCCAATGCCGAAGCTTCACTGGAAGGGCTAAAAGCGAACATGGAACAGGCTCAGAAGACATATGATATGCAGAAAAAACTTTTCACTGACAAAGTGATCAGCCAGAATGAATTCAATATTGCAGAAGCAACATATAAAACCGCCAAAGCTAATTATAAAGCCGCATCAGAAGGTATCCGGAGTACCATCGCATCGGTAAAAGGCGCGCAGGCCGGTGTACAATCCGCTTATGCAACATTGCAAAGGGCCGATAAAGACCTGAGCCGAACTGCCATCGTTGCACCCATGGATGGTGTTGTTAGCCTGCTGAGTGTGAAGAAAGGAGAAAAGGTTGCAGGTAACAGTTTTAATGTGGGAACCGAAATGTTACGGATTGCTGATATGTCAAAAATTGAGATCAGGGTAGACGTTGGTGAAAACGATGTACCAAAAGTAAAACTGGGTGATAGCGCTATCATAGATATTGATGCTTACAGCGACCGCAAGTTCAAAGGGATTGTAACACAAATAGCCAGCAGCAACAATGGGGCATCAACTCAAAGTGCACTAACATCAACCAGCAATGATGTAACGCAGTACAAGGTTTACATCCGGCTTCTTCAGGAAAGTTATGCCGACCTGCTTGGCAAAGGCAGTTTCCCTTTCCGCCCGGGTATGAGCGCCAGCGCAGACATACAAACCCGTACCGTTGAAAATGCACTGAGTGTTCCTATCAATGCGGTAACAACCCGTGATAAAAATGACAGTACAAAACTTTCAACTGCTGAAAAGAAAGAAAAAGAGGCATCGGTTAATTCGAATACCGGCAGCATGGATGACCTGGAAGTGGTAGTATTTGTTAAAGGCACCGATAACAAGGTGAAAAAAATGAAAGTGAAAACCGGCATTCAGGACATTAATCATATTGAGATTAAGGAAGGCCTAAAAGAAGGCGATGAGGTGGTAACCGGGCCGTATGACATAGTAAGCAAAACACTTAAAGATGGTTCCGAAGTGAAAGTGGTTGACAAAAAGGAATTGTTTGAAAAAGACTGACCATAAACCGTATCCATATAAACTCGCGTAAAACTGCGGCTAACAGATCCAGGTGAAATCAAAAACAATCATGGCCATCTTTTTCATGATGATGTGCGCTTCATCACAGGCACAGGTAAGGACTTTACAGGTAAACGTGCTGAATAGCAAACAGGAAGTGATAGAACAGGCAACGGTTACCTTATTAAGGCTGCCAGATTCATCAGCCATAAAAAGACAAACCGGGAATAAGAAACCTGTATTTAATGTATTGATAAATACCAGCTACCTGCTTCATGTAACTTCTGCAGGCATGCAGGAATTATACCGCTCATTTACGGCTGATGACAGTACATCTGCTATTACTGTTGAAATGCAACCAAATATCGGCAACCTGCAAACTGTAACTATTGTTGCAAAAAGGCCCCTTATAAAACAGGACGACGATAAAACAATCGTAGATGCCGAAGTGCTGGCTAACAGCAGCACCAATGCCTATGAAGTACTCGAAAAAACACCGGGAGCTATTCTTGACCAGGATGGGAACGTGTACCTGAACAGCACTATCCCTGCCACCATTTTCATAAACGGAAGGGAAATGAAATTAAGCAGTGCAGACATCGCTTCGTTGTTGAAAAGCCTGCCAGCCGGAAGCGTGAGTAAAATTGAAATTCTCAGAACACCATCGGCTAAGTTTGATGCATCCAGCAGCGGTGGTATCGTAAATATAGTTTTGAAGAAAGGCGTAAAGCTGGGAACTAGCGGATCGTTGAATATCGCTTACTTCCAGGGCGTATACAGCACCCAGACAGCCGGCTTCACTATCAACAAAGGATCTGGCAAACTAAACAGTTACCTCAATTACCAGTTTACAAAAAGGAATAATTTCGAATCACTTAATTCAGACAGGTTCATCTCCCGCGACAGTTCGGTGCTTACTCAAAAGTCATATACCACCTATCCGTCGCTGAATAACTATGTTAGCGCCGGCGCAGACTATGCTTTTTCAAAAAAATTCAATGCCGGTTATGATTTCCGTTTCAGCGATAATGACGGTAACAGTTATGCGCTAAACCTGATTGATATCAGCAACCGGCAAACCGGGCTGGCTACCGGTAAAAATGAATCTGACATTGACAACAACAACCATTCTGTTTTCATAGGGAATACGGTCAGTACCAAGTACAAGATTGATTCTGCCGGAAGCGAATGGACTACACAACTGGAATATAATTATTACAAAAACAACAATGACCAGCAATACAGGAATATACCTTATATGCCAGCCGGGAAAATAATAGCCGGTGATGGTGAAAACCGGAACAGGAAGAACATTTATGTCATACAGTCTGACCTTACCCTGAAACTCCCCAAAAAATACACACTGGAAGCCGGGGTTAAGGCCACATTCAGCAACAGCAGCAACAGTGCCGCTTATTTTAAGGATACCGGTAACAGTGTCCGGTTTACCGACACTTATCAAACCAACACTTTCCGGTATAAGGAATCCATCTTTGCCGCATATCTGCAGGTTTCAAAAACATTTTTTGGCTTTACGCTTAAGCCAGGGATTCGCCTGGAACATACCGATATCAATGGAAGGCAGTTAATTCCAAGCGACACCAATTTTTCAATTAAACGAACAGACTTATTCCCGTATGTTTACCTGAAGCATAACCTGTTTAAGATGTTCGGGGTGCAACTTGTTGGAAATGCAATCTTCCGCCGCAGTATCAAAAGGCCATATTATGAAATACTGAACCCTTTTCCCAGGTATGTAGACCAATACCTGTTTGACGTTGGGAACCCATCACTGAAACCGCAGTTCACCACCAATTATGAACTGAATGCAAGCTTTAACGACATACCGGTGCTGTCGTTCGGTATCAATGAAACTAAAGACATTTTCAGCAATGTAACTTACCAGGATAATGTGACCAAAATTGCGTTCAGGACTTACGACAACCTGGGCAAAAACCGTGAAATATATGCGAGGCTTATAGGCGGAATACCACCAGGAGGAAAATACTTTTTTTACATAGGAGGTCAGTATAACTACAACCGGTACAGGGGCACTTACCAGGGCAGCCCGCTGAATTATGACCGCGGCAGCCTTACCGTTTTCATGTTCCAGGAACTGAAAGCAACACCCACGTTTACCATAAACATGCAGGGTTTCATGCGTACAAGGGGATTACAAAACCTGTACGAACTGGAAACATTCGGCGGGTTGTTTGTTTCGGTGAACAAGGCACTGCTTAACAAAAAAATGAATGTGATCATTTCTGTAAATGACCTGTTGCGCACAAACCAGGTAAGCTTCCGTTTAAACCAGGCTGATATAAACGCAACGGGTACACGTATAAATGATACCAGGAGATTAGGCGTTACAATAAGGTACAATTTCGGTATAAAACCAAAAGAAGAAAAGAAAACCAATTTTGATGCACCGGCAGAAACTAACTAATTGGTTTTAAGTTAATGATGAAAAAATAAGCGGAACGTCATTTAAAAAGTTCTTCAGCAACAGCCACGCTTTCCGGCTTACCCACATCTACCAGTTTATCGCCACTATGGTCGTACCCGTATATGGGATATGCTGCAGCCAGGCTCAGGTAGCTGTCAACCAGTGAAAATTTCCCGCGCTGCGGTACCAGGTCAAATACGGTGGGTTCAAATACTACAACGCAGCTGTATGCCATTGGTCTTAGGCCCGGCTTTTCAATTGAAATGCGCTCTTCACCAGTACTGCTGTTACGCCAGCCACAGAGCCTGTTTTCTTCGTCAAATAAGAAGTTGCGAGACGACTTCCTGTTTGTAATGCCGAATGAGATAAGCGCCTTTTTCTTTTTATGAAAATCAAGTAAATGGTAAATATTGAGGTCTGTTAAAAAATCTGCATTCAGTGTTATGAAAGGCTGGATACCGGAAAGCTGATCCTTGGCTTTCATCAGGCCGCCGCCTGTTTCAAGCAGTTCGCCCGTTTCATCGCTAAAAGTAATATGGCTGCCCCAGCCATTATTATCCTTAACGGCCTTCATTACCTGTGCTGCAAAGTGATGAACATTAACAACCACATCCCTGATTCCATATTGCTGCAGGTATTCAATGTTCCTTTGCAATAAAGATTTGCCATTAACCAGTGCAAGTGCTTTGGGGTGGCTGTCTGTCCATGGTTTAAACCTTGTTCCCAAACCAGCCGCAAAAATCATCGCTTTCATCTTAACCAGTTTTCTTTATTCGTATGTGTTAACTGAACCTTTACAGAAAATTTGTTTTTCAGGTGCCTTACCAGCGCTTCGGCTGCGTATACGCTTCTATGTTGGCCACCTGTGCATCCAAAATTAATATGTAATGATGCAAAACCCCTTCTTATATACTCAGTTACCGAAATGTCTATCATACTATACATGGCATTTAAGAAAACGGGCATTTCTGTCTGTTGTTCCAGGAAATCCTTCACCGGCTTATCAAGACCCGACAAGTATTTATATTCGTCAAACCTGCCGGGATTCAAAATTCCCCTCATATCAAAAACATACCCTCCTCCATTTTCCGAATCGTCTTTGGGGATGCCTTTCCTGTAAGAAAAACTGTTTACCGTAACCACAAGCGGAGTTTCTGCTGTTGCCTTTAGTGGTGTGAATGAAGCAATCACTTCATCGCTGATACACAAATCAAGCACTTTTTTAAATTCCGGTACAGAAATACCGATGCCCTGGTTGTTTACAAACCATTTCAGGTTTTGTAAGGCCAATGGTATACTCGTTAAGAAATGCGCCTTTCGTTCAAACAAACCCCTGAATCCATAAGCGCCCAGCACTTGCAGCAAACGGATAAGCACATACCCGTTATACTGGCTTTTAAATAACATTCGGTCAACCGGCTTATTTATCACTTGTTCAAATGCACTGATATAATCCTCCAGCAATTGCTGCTTCCAGTCATCGGGCAGGTTTGCACGTGCCTGCCATAATAAAGACGCCACATCATATTGCGGTGCACCCTGCATGCCGCCCTGGTAATCTATAAAATGTACTGTTCTGTTATCCCTAACCATAATATTCCTGCCCTGGAAGTCGCGAAACATAAAATAACGGTATTCAGTATGCGAAAGGTAATTACTCAACGCTTCAAAATCATCAATCAGTTTCTGCTTATCGTAAGGCTGCCTCAGCGCATCCAGGAAATAATATTTAAAATAGAGCAGGTCGGCCATGATAGCCTGTTTGCCAAAAGAAGTATTTGTAAGGCACTTATCGTAATCCAATCCTGCATGGCCATTTACCTGCAAATTTGCCAGTTGCTGCAGGCTTTGCCGGTAGAATGAGTATACTTCACCGGTATACCCTTTTTCTTCCAGTATATGCAGCAGGGAAACATCGCCAAAGTCTTCCTGCAGGTAAATATTGCCTTCTTTATTTACACAGAGTACCCTTGCATTGGCCAGGTTTTTGGCAGAAAAATGGTTTGAGAAATAAATAAAAGTTTCATTCTCCCTGGTATTTGCTCCGTACGTGGCAATAAAAGACCCTTTGGAAGAACGGATGCGGTAATAATGCCTTTCGCTACCTGCCTGTGGCAGTTTTTCGATATTCTCTACCGGGACATCATGATAATGACTGTATAATTGTGCTATTTGTTCAATAACCTGGTTCATATTCGTAAAAATAGAATAAATTGTTTACGATACGTATTATGAGGAGCCCCAATGGAAAAACCTACTGGTTAAAAAATAACATTTTTATGAAACATATTCACTTTTTGTTCATCACCGGCATTTTTTTGCTGAATGCCTGTGCTTCTTCAAAAAGTCCGGCCGTTATAGCAACCGAAAAGTCCATTTCGGGCATAAACTGGTATCTTAAAAAAATATATATGCCTGAGGCGGCACTTGATATCAGCAACCCGAATGCATACATCAAACTGGATGCAACAAAAAACTCAGCAGGGGGAAAGGGTGGTTGTAATAATTACGGAAGCAGTTATTCCGTGAATGAACAACAGATCACTTTTAAGAATATTTTCTCTACTAAAATGTTCTGTGAAAAATTCCAGGCAGAGGAAGATGCTTATTTCCGGCAACTGGAAAAAGTGAACCGGTTTGATGTAAAGGATGATAAATTGTTGTTGTATATGGACAATGCATTGTTACTGCAGTTTGAAAGGTGATCATCATCAAATAAAAAAACGCCCTGGCTTTTTACCAGGGCGCAGCTCGAATCATTACTACCATTTGAAAGTAGCCACTTCAACATTGCCATACTGGTTGTCCATGGCAATATGCTGAACCTCCATAACCTGATTACACTGTTGAAATTTCCTGAAAATTATCACCCGTAAATACACAGGAACCTGGTGGTAATAATAATTGTATACATTTATTCTCAACTTGTACAACCCTTTGGTTGCATTCCTGATTGAATGCCCGCTTATGAAATTATCATAATACCAATAATGCCTGTTTTTATTATTTATAACAGGTATATATTTATTTTCTGCAGCAAATTGGTTCCCCTGTGGGCCTGTAATACGCAAATCATCAAAATTATCACTATTGGATTCTACAGAAATATTCAGATCAACCGGCAATGTTCTAACCAGGTTTGGATTAATAAAATCAAGATTGAGTTGTTCTTTGAACTGACTGATGACCGCATTCATTTCATTGATCGCTATCACCCGGTATTCTTCATCATGCATATAAATATCAGATTCATTACTTTTAATAATCTCATAGTATGCATTCACTGAAAGCTGATATTCTCCATCCTGAAAATAAGCTAGTGCCAGGTCTCTTTTTGAACCCAGGTCCCGGGGATTTTTTTCACAGATATCTTTATAAATATCAATTGCTTCCCGGAAATATTTCCATTTTTCAAACATAAATGCTGCCGCTTTCAACCCATCCGAATTTCCCCTGCACAATTCAATACCATCAAATAATACATCAAACGCCTGTTGAGTGTGATTTCTTTCCTGAAAATAATCTGCCATATCAAAATAAAATCCTGCTGAACGTACCTGGGATTTTTCCAGCAACATATATATTTTCCATAGCTCATCATCTGCTGCATTTTTAATCATTTCCATGTAGTCCATTTCTTCCATGTCTTTCAGTTTATAGGATTTCCACTGGTTATTGTAATAACTTGTTTTTGCTTTCTTTCCTGTTATTACTATAGCACCATTGCTTCCGTCTGGCCCGAATAGTGCAGCAGAAGCCGGGCCCTGCAGAACAGTTATCGATTCAATATCATCTATGCTGATTTCGCCGGGATCAGCAATAACCGTTCCATCCAAAACATAAATTGGACCTGAGCCAGTTGAAAAGCCATTTTCACCTCTTAACCTGACGGAAGATGCCGAGCCGAGTTTTACTGCAGACTGGCTTCTAACCTGCATTCCGGATACCTTTCCGGCCAGTGCATCATTAATATCACTACCCCTGGTAATATTTAATTGTTCTGCATTAATGGTTTGTACATTGGCCGACTGGCTTCTTAATGTACGCTTTGTTTGAAATGCACTTGTAACAATTACTTCTTTTATGGTATTACTGCCTGAATTGATTACCGGATAATTTTCAACCGTTCCATTCTGTTTAACCTGTTCCGCTTGTGCTATACCGGCAGTTGTTGTTACAGGTTGTTGAATTTTATCCAGGTCAATGGGTTCTTCATTACTGTTCCACCACTTCAGGTAATGATTATAGTAGTTAACTGATATCTGCAACCCGTCCTGGTCTGATAATTTCTTTAAAGACCTGATCTTATACTCACTCTTATATACATAATTCCTTTTGGCACATTCTTCCACCAGTTCTTCGGGAGGAGCTATCTTATAGTTAATATAATCTTCTATTCTTTCCAGAACCAGGAATGCAGTTTGCGGTGTAACAACTTTTTCATTCAGTCCAAAATACACCAGCTCTTTCCAGTTGTTACCATATACAATGTTGTTATAAGCATGCAGCATGGTTATTTTCTTAAATAATCCGGGGTCACAATTCTCGGTTTCATCCAGGAATACTTCCCGGACCATATTATTAGTGCCTGTATTCCCAAAAAACAATTGCAGGTTTTCGTTGCCACTAAATGTTCCTGTTAGAAACATATTTTTACTGAACTGTACCGGGAAAGACTCATTCATTTTTACAGACCCCCCGGTTGATAGGTATTTCATTAAGAAATTCTGAGCCATTTCAGTTTTCTTAAATGCTACTTTCATGGATGCTTTGTTTAAGTATACCACGGATCCGCCTGTGGCTGAAATAATTTTATTCAATAACCCAATGTCATTATAATCTGCAGATACAATACAAACTACCTGAACGAGTGCGCTTTTAGGTAAAGCCTTACCAATGGTATTGAAACCATCAGAAAAAATAAGAATTACATCACTATTTACTACCGACAGGTCCAGGTTACCAAACATGGTGGCACCACTATAGTTATATTCCAACAGGTAATTGCGCAGTGCTTTCAGGTTACCTGGTTTCGTCTCTATCACCCATTTTTGTTGAATAGCATGATTAAATAAAGTAATAGATGCTTTTTTAATATTATTCTCCAAAATGTATTGCTCCAGGTAATTAAACTCTGCTTTGATATTCCTTGAGGAAGAAGAAGCAGAAACATCCCAGAATACACTGATAGTCTTTGGTGTTACCGGGTAAAATTCCGGTATTCCCGGAGCCACCCTCACTACAAAATTTGAAATCCCATTTTCTTTTGAAATACAAACTGCAGGAATACTTGTTACAGTAGGAATTGAAAATGCTACGGCCTGGTTAAGGAATATGTTTCTTTGACTAAAGCTGATCCCTGCATCCGTACCGGAAAAAAAGAATGGCATGTCTTTTAAAATACCTGTTTTAGAAAATGGTGTTGATCCGCAACCTTCTACAGTAACTTTGATATTAAATGAATCTGTTATTGTTGGAATATTCATAGGAAGGTAATATTCCAGCATGTCATCTGTTGCCAATAGCAACTGATCAATGGTCATGGTTACTTTACGGCTCCCATGAGCAGGTACAGGATATACATTGATGGTATAATTATTTTGATAATCCATTTGTATGATGGCAGGATCAACACGCTTTCCAACAATGCTGTTATATGCACGGCTTGCTTTCCATCTTTCCTCGATAGAACCATTCCTGTATTTTCCGTTCAGATCAAGTTGAAAAGCTGTTATTACCTGACCTTTGTTTAAACTGAACCGGTGAACAGCTTCTGCTTCTACATCTTTAGGATTATAAAATTCCATTTCAATAAAAGTAGTTGCAATAAAACGGTTGGCTTTAACAGAAATGTTGCAGGTTTTTACATTTGCCTGCTGATCCAGCAACCTTGCCTGTGAGTTTGCAACAGGCAATAAGAGTGCATGCAGTAATACTGCTGTTATTAATTTCTTCATAACAATAGTTTTAGAATTGATCCTGAAAGAGAGAATCAGGTAATAGGGTTACCGTGCTGCACTTATAAATAAGGATTTAGTTATGAACGGAAATGCTGCATGACAAGCGGTAATTCTTTTCCGGCTAAATAAATATTTGCAATAAATTCTGTAGAAAATAATGATAATTGCAGATAAAAGCATGCCCAAACAAATGTTTGAGCATGCTAAAAAACTATTCACCATCAGGTTCACCTGTATGAGTGTGTAATGAATTTTTCGTTCGCTTTTTTGGAGCTGCTCCATCCATTTTTACAATTTTAGGAATAAATCTGCCTACAATATCTACCAGTGCCTGTTGCGATTTCATAACAACCTGAATATCCTTGTATGCAAAGGGTGCCTCGTCCAATCCGCCACCTATGAGTTTTACAGCATGCTTTCGTAATTCATTTTGTAAAGCATTGGCTGAAATTGATCCAAGTGCAGCAGTTCTGCTTAACCTTCTGCCGGCACCGTGTGATGCCGAATGTAAAGATGCTGTTTCGCCTTTTCCCTTAACGATAAATCCGGGTGCAGTCATACTTCCGGGAATCACACCCAACAAATTTTTACCTGCAGGTGTTGCCCCTTTTCTATGTACAATTACATCTTTTCCATCAAAGTTTTCCTTCCAGGCAAAGTTGTGGTGATTCTCTACCATTTTTATTGGTTTCGTTCCCAGTTGCCCGGCAATCTTTGCATGAATCACATGATGACAGGCAGAAGCATATTCTCCTGCTAGGTTCATGGCCAGCCAGTATTCAATGCCTTCTTGCTCATCCAGTGAAAGCCAGGCAAGATTATTTGCTTCACCGGGCAACCTTCTTTTTTGCTTTGCAATCTTTGTATAATGATTGGCTATGGCAGCACCTAATGCCCTGGAACCAGAATGCGACAACAGACCCAGGTATTTCCCCGGAACAATGTTCAACACTTCATCCAGTTCCTCAATTTCAACAATACCAAATTCTACAAAATGATTTCCTGAACCGGAAGAACCCAGTTGCCTGGCCGCTCTTGCCTGCAACGGTTTCAACATACTGATATCATTGAAAAGATTATTGTCAAGTATTTCATGAGCCGTTGACCTGTCAAATTGCCTTCCGCCTCCAAACAAAGTCGCTTCATTCAATTCCCTGCTAAAATAACTTTCCTTTTGTACCAATACAGCAGGATCAATGTCAAAAACAGATAAACACATCCTGCAACCAATGTCAACACCAACACCATATGGTATCACAGCATTTTCTACAGCCAGTACTCCTCCAATTGGCAAACCATAGCCATGATGTGCATCCGGCATCAATGCACCAGCTATTGCAACAGGTAATTTAGCAGCCTGGTACATCTGGTTAAGTGCACCCTGTTCGATGTGTTCTGCTCCAAAAACATTGAATTGAATGCCATGCTGATTTAAAGATATTTCTGCTCCTTCTGCGGAAGGTTTCGGTAATAGCGCTTTTGCTATGGCAGAAAGTACTTCATCATTAATATATTCTTCCGGTGCATCTGAAACTTTTTTCAGAATCTCTATTACAACTTCTTTTTTATGATGTTTTAAATTCTTTTCCATCACATGCATGGCAATACTAATTACCGGCCCTTCCGGATAACCAATTTCCCTTATTTCTTTACCTTGTATTTTTAATTTTTTCATTATTTACTTTTTATGCCACTCAGGTACAAAGACTATAAACAATAAAATAATTTTTTACCATTTACAGTCTTTGTGCAGAGCAACTATTAACTTATTTAGTTGAAACAAAGATCTGTTTCAACTGATCTATCAATACCCCGTTACCATTCACACTGATATGACTGATCTTCTCTGCGATCTTTTCAACGTATTCCATTTCCTTCAGTTTCCAAAGCATCACATTTTCTTCCATCAGTTTCGCAGTATTCAACAGGCTACGGGTACTGGCAGTTTCTTCACGCCGCATGATAATATTGGCCTGGGCTTTTTTCTCTGCAACCAGTACCTGGTTCATTATCTCCTTTACATCACCGGGAAGAATAATGTCGCGGATACCAAACCCATTTACCAATACACCCAAAGATTCGGCCTGTTCTTTTACAGATTCCAGTACAAAAGGCACAATACTTTCCTTCTTTTGCAACAGTTCATCCAATCCCAGCAAAGCAACGTATTCCCTTAATGCAAACTGAAAAGTAACATACAACTGTTTTTCGTATTCCCGGTTCTGCAACAGGGATTTTTCGATATCGGTTACCCGGTACTGTGCCCATGCATTGATACGAATGGCAGCTTTGTCCCTGGTGAGAATTTCCTGTCCGTTGATCTCTACCTGTTGCATACGTACGTCAACCTTACCTACTGACACCGTGATGTTGTTTCTCCACCAGTAATATACGCCGGCTTCCAGTATCTTTTCGTATTTGCCATCTGCAAACAATACAGCTTTCTCGTAACTTTCCACTGAAAATACCCTTACAAAAGCAGCCAATGCTTTATGTTGCAATATAGTTCTGCTGATATTTTCAGTGATCTCAATTTTACCGGTATCTGCTTTTACAAATTCATAATTAATCACAGATTTCCAGAAAGTATACCGGCCAGCCTGCAATACCTGTTTCAATAAACCATTTTCAAACTGCAGTACAATTTCATTTTCTTTTACATCAATCACATAAAGTGCATTTGCCAAAACAGCATCCTGTAACAGAATATTCAATTCTATGGAAGGAAAGAATTGTTTCAGCATATCGTACCTCCAAACCTCTTCCCCTTTCCAGAACCAATAAACACCCTCTGACAGCATTTTTATGTACTCTCCGTTTTTTACTACAAGCCCAACTTCGTAGGCATTGATTTTAATCCTTTTCATTTTTTTTAATTTACCTGCTTTGTTCATGTTAAAAAAATCAAAGCAATCATTTAATAATCAGTTTACATAAAGCCGGTTGACGTTCCCCGGGATATCACGGTAAAGTGCTTAAGTCAATTAAATAATATCAGCAAACCTTAACACCTGTTCATCACATCATAAACATTACTCAAAGCCGGGCAATATTATCCTTTCGACCGCCATTCACTTTAGCTGGTGATTTACCGGTTTTTATTGAAGCCATTACAGGCTTCAATAAATAAACGTCAACCATTACTTTATACTCATCCTTTTTTAAGAAGTGATGAACTTCTTTGTTTAGTAAGCATCCGAAGTGCTTTGTGCTATCCACTACACTATCCACTTTACGGTGGAGCGGGATTCGAACCCGCGCTATGTCTGTTGCTCTGCCAACTGAGCTATTCGTATTTTATACGAAAGGGGAATCGAACCCCTGACCCACAGGTTAAAGAGGGCATTGCCAATTGATGCAACAGCATACAGAGAGCTAAGGCTTCTGCACTGTAGTGCTTTGAAAACACGTACCAGGTTTGCAGTATATTCAACAATTCCCTTCTTGCCGTTAAGCAAGCTTTTGAGTTGACGCTGCAGTCAACATATAAATATCTATCAATTCATTACCACATTACTGCGCCTGAAACCAATTACTTCCACCTTTTCGGGTTCCATTTGCCTTTCATGCTGGTTGGCCAGTTCAGCAACAGTCATGGGTTCTGTAATCAACGTATCAAATCCGAACTTTTCAGATAAACGTTGCGACTTTTGAATACCCAGTTTTCCGAATTCATACCGGGCAATCAACCTGCCTTTACGCATCAATGCATTATCAACCAGTGTTAGTGAATTATTAAAAGTGCAGATGATCTGGACATTTAAAAAATCTGCCAGTAAACCATCTGAAATATTCAACAGATTAGATACAGACATGTTGTTGCTGATCTTTCTGTCCATGATGATATTTTCTGCATCTTCAATGATCAATACACAATTGGGATTATCAATGAGCAATTCAATAAAATCCGGGTCCATCAGGTTTGTAGCCGCTGCCGGTGACAGAAACAGCACTTTCTTTTTGATCCGGCCCACCAGGTATCGCAGGTAAGTTGTTTTTCCTGTTCCCGGCAAGCCATGGAGCAATACAATTCCTTTATCATTTTGCTGCCTTAATCTTTTACTGATAACAGTATCCACTTCCCTGAAATCATCTTCATAATAAAGATCAATGTCCAGTTTCGTTTTGTTGATCTCCATCCCTTTTAAGTACAAACCATTTCTGTTCCTTGAAACCAGGTTTATCTCCAGTGGTTTTTTTCGTTGTCTTGCTTTGAATGCTTTCATCAGCATTATACATGTATCAATGAAATCATCCAGTTTACCATTGTGGTATATTTCGCAATAACCTGTGTCGAATTCAAGTATACAACCGTTGTTCAGGATCATGAATGTTTCATTAAAACCTGTTTTCCTGTTTTTATCATCGTGATACCTGTATGCATGAACAGATTTTACTATGGAAGCAAATTTTTCTTTGATCGCATGAAATGCTTTTTCCCCATCAATATTGCCAATATAATTTACACTTGGTATCGAATTAAAGCAATACAGGTATAATGCTTTACCGCAAAGGAAGCCATTGTCGAAAATGCTGTTTGCATTAAAGATGTTTTGCTGATCGATTTTCATTTTTTAATTTTTTAACTTTTTAATTGTGGACGAAACAGGATTTGAACCTGTACCACCGGCTTTTCAAACCGGCACTCTACCATTGAGTTATCCGTCCTTTTGCCTGAATTTGTAAATACACTTCTGTTTATTTACAACCTGCGGAAACAGAATGATTCGAACATTCACCAGGAGGTTAACAACCAACTGTTCTGCCATTGAACTATGTTTCCCTGTAGTCCCGGTGAGATTCGAACTCACAACCCTCCCGTTAAAAGCGGGATACATCTTCCAATTGAGCTACGAGACTATTTGTTGCGGCTATTGGATTTGAACCAATAACCTTTACCGTATCAGGGTAATGCTCTGCCTTTGAGCTAAACCGCATTTTGTCGCGATCACAGGACTTGAACCTGTATCCGCTGGTTTATGAGACCAGTATGTTGCCAGTTACACCAGATCGCTGTTTTATTGGTTGTCTCCGGGAATCGAACCCTGTTCTTACCGCTCACAACGGAACGCTTTACCATATAAGCTAAAAACAACATCCTGCGGTTCGTATGGGAATTGAACCCATTTCAACAGATCTACAATCTGTGATGTAAGCCGTTACAGCAACGAACCATTTATTACTGAAATAAAAAGCCCGGTCGTTTTACCATTACGACCGGGCTTTTATGCTGAAAAAGTTGAATTATTTTTTTCGCATTACACACTGTCTTGTCTGGCTATCTCTGCTGCCTGTTATTTCAAACATTGATATAAGCATCATTTGCATCAATACAACACTGGTTGTATTAGCTGGAATTAAAAAGTCATGGCTCACTGAATACAGATTTTTATTGATCAATTTTTTATTATCCATAATTTTTCTTTTAAATAAAAAACCCCGCTTTACAGGCGGGGCTTGGGTTATATTGAATCAGTTTTGGTACTTATTCATCAGCATAACATGCCCCGCAATTGTTATAATCCCCAAGAGGACTAAAACAATTCATTGATTTAATATGTAGTTGCATGCGTGCCATGTTTGTTGCTTTTGTTTTTTTACATTGCAAAGATGAAATTAATTTTTTCATATTGCAAAATATTTTTTCCATTTATTTTCTTTCGCCTGTTATAAATACCCCTGAAATACCTGTAAAATCAATGCTTTCAGAGAAAATAAAAATATTTTAATTTAAGTTGTTGACAATATTCAAACGAAAAATATTTCATTATTTGTTTTTTGTTACTAATTAATTCTTCAGATTTATTTACTAAAACTCTGGCTGTCTTTATTGTTCACTATAACATACTCATGTATAAAATTGTATACTTTTCATTTTACACATTGTAAAATGAAGTTCTAATTTTTCCATCAAAATAATTTACCCTGTTCCCCCGGCCGCCTGAAAATAGTCGTATCAAGCTTCCATTCTTCTGCATTCATTTTATACAGCCGTCCATATTTTTTATACTGCTGCGCCACCATATCAGCAATACTGCCTTCTCCACGCATACGTACTCCCCAGCGTGAATCATTTACTTTTCCATCATGGCTTTGTTCAATCAGGCTCCATACCTTTTCAGCATGATTGGGCAGGTTTTTAAACAACCAGTCGTGAAACAGCAGTTTAATAGCCCCGTTCAGCCTGATAAAAGTATAAGCCGTGAAAGTTGCTCCGCTGTCTGCAGCAGCTTTCATGATACGTTGCATTTCATGTTCATTCAGTCCGGGTATCATTGGCCCC
Source organism: uncultured Chitinophagaceae bacterium (assembly GCA_937996595.1). GTDB lineage: Bacteria > Bacteroidota > Bacteroidia > Chitinophagales > Chitinophagaceae > Ferruginibacter. The sequence continues at coordinate 6,670 of CALKVC010000239.1, read as the reverse complement.
ATCATGATACCCATACGAACACCGGCACTGCTCAGTTCTTCAATCACTTTTAATTTTTGCCTGGCTGTTGTAGTGCGTGGTTCCATAATGCGGCGCAGCTCTTCATTGAATGAAGTGATGGATACCATGGCTGAAACAATATTCTTTTTTGCCATCTCCTGTAATATATCCTTGTCTTTCAGGATCCATGCGTTTTTTGTGAGTATCCCCACGGGCTGATTGAATTCATTGCAAACCTCCAGCAGCCCTCTTGTTAAACGGTAATGTTGTTCGGCCGGCTGGTAGCAGTCGGTATTTCCGCTTAGCATGATGGGCGTACATTCCCATTTGGGGTTCATTAAAAATTTACGTAACAGCTGCGCTGCATTTTTCTTAACCAGTATCTTCTGTTCAAAATCGAGGCCGGCACTGTAGCCCCAGTATTCATGAACATTTCGGGCATAACAGTAAATGCATCCGTGTTCGCAACCGGCATAGGGATTCATGCTGTAACTCATGCCCACATCGGGGCTTTCTACTTTGTTTACTATGGTTTTGGAGTGGTTCTCAATATACTGAGTGGCTATATTACTTTCTTCCCAATCATCAATACCTTCCACATGAGTTTTTGCCTGTTCCGTTTTTAAGAAGCGGTTCTTTGTATTAAATTGAGCTCCGCGGCCATTAATATATTGTTGCTGTTCTTCTTTATCAGAAGCTGTAACTTTATGATGGTCTTGTTGTAATTTTTCTTTCATTATATTTTTATGTGTTTTCATTATTCATTAACAATAGAAAGAGCCGAGATTGAAATCCAGTTGGGTGCCCATTGGGATGATGCCTGGGAACCGGTGTTTCATGCGAATGGATTTTCATTTTTATCTATGCCGGTAATCACCCAACAAAAACCCGGTCATATCCAGCTTTATCACTGGGGGTTGATTCCGCCATGGGTTAAGACAAAGCTGGATGCCGATAAATTAAGGGCCCAGACTTTGAATGCCCGTTCAGAAACAGTTTTTGAAAAACCATCATTCCGGACTTCTATTATACATAACCGTTGCCTTGTAATTGCAGATGGATTTTATGAATGGATGGATTTTCAGAAGAAGAAATATCCCCATTACATCCGGTTAAAAGACAAAGAACTTTTTTGTTTTGCAGGTATCTATGCATCCTGGACCGACAAGGAAACCGGTGAACACATCAACAGTTTCTCTATCCTCACAACGGACGCCAACCCGCTCATGGCACGTATCCATAACAGTAAGCAACGGATGCCGGTGATCATTCCGCCTGCCCGTTACAAAAAATGGCTCACTCCGGGGCTAAGCAAAGAAGAGATTGCATCATTCCTTAAACCTTATCCCGAATCCGGTATGCAGGCGTATACCATCAGCAAACGCATCACATCCCGTACCAATAACCCCAATGTACCTGAAACGCTGGAACCATTTACCTATCCCGAACTGCCATTACCCGAATAGTACCCCCTGTGCCGTTGATACCGGTATGCATTCAAAATTGAAACGACGTATAACCTGGTAGCGTTTTTCGTGCCGTGCACGCCTTAACAGCAAACAGCCGTCGGCCCAAAACCGGCCGGTGAATTTTTTATGCAGGTAGGCCTTCATCGCCTCCAGGTATTTTTCTTTGGGCAACCTGCCTGCCAGCGCCATATGCGGGTCCAGCAGGAAATGCGGGTCTTCGCCGGAAGCCTTCATCAGTAACCTGGCTTGTTTCAGCTTTTTAATCAGTTGCAGCACCCTGGGCTGGTTGGCAATGCGGATGAAAATGGCATGCATGGGGTAACTCCCGAAGTCCTGCAACTCAACCACAAATGGTTTTTCCTCCATGGTTATCATTTGTAGTCGGTTGATGATCTTTTCTTCCATCATTTTGGAAGCCGTGAATGTTACCAGGGAAACATTCGGCCTCCCCGGCAGTGGCTGGCTGATGCGGTAATTTGATACCAGTTCGCTCCTGCATTTCTCTATCCGGTTACGCAGTTCCTCGTGCGGGTTAAGAACCAGTAGATACTCATATAACGGTTGCCCGGGCTTTTGCATGAAAGTTGTTTCCATAAAAAAATATTTCAGAATTAAAAAATGGTTTTACCAATTATTTTAGCATAAATTTACTAAATAATTTAGTTGTATACAAATAATCTTACCTGCCCCGCGGTTAAGGCAGGGTTAAAAAAATAGGAAAATGGAAGTAGAAAATTTTTATGCCGCCGGGTACCGCGGCAGCAAGCAGTTCAGGCAACTGGATGTACCTACCGCCAATGCAACAGGTTTTGGCGCAGCAGCAGACGACTACATGGAACGTGGCATCGACCTCAATGAGCAACTCATCCGGAACAAGCCGGCCACTTATTTCATGCGGGTAACGGGCAACAGCATGATTAATGCCGGCATACATGACGGCGATGTGGTGATTGTTGACAGGTCTTTAAAACCCGTCAGCGGTAAAATCGTAATTGCCATACTGGACGGCGATATGCTCATCAGGCGCCTGGAAAAAACAATGAACAAACTCAGGCTGATACCCGAAACGCCCAAACTGGCTCCCATTGAAATTGCCGAATACAGCGACATGACAATATGGGGCGTGGTAACTTATGTGATACATGGATTGTGATCCCCGGCCTGCATTGCCCTGGCCTTCAGGCCAGGGATAAATAATTATTCAATAAAAATACCACCATGCCATTCCTAAAAATATGGATTCATGTTGTTTGGGCTACAAAAAACAGGCTCCCGCTATTAACAAAAGAGAACCGTCAGTTATTATTTGCACACATAAAAGAGAACGGGATAGAAAAAGGCATTCATGTAGATTTTGTAAACGGTCATATTGATCATGTACATGCCCTGGTATCTTTAAATGCCGTACAAACGATTGCCGGCATAGTACAGCAACTAAAAGGGGAAAGCTCATTCTGGGCCAATAAAAACAACCTGTTTGAGCAAAAAATTTCATGGCAGGATGAATATTTTGCAGTATCTGTGAATGATTCGGCTGTTAATAGAGTAAGAGAATACATTAAGAACCAGGAAGCCCATCATCAGAAAAAAACATTTCAGGAGGAGTATGACGCATTTATGGAGAAATATGGATGTTGTCTGATAAAGGGCTAAAGCCCGGGGTAATTATGGTATTGTCATCCTGATCCTCGCCCTTTAGGGCGAGGCAATTCAGATTTGCCCCGGCCTGAATTGCCCTGGCCTTCAGGCCAGGGATAAAAAACAAAAAATATGAACAGGCTTTAGCCTGCCACCATGAAAGCAATCGTTGACTGCAATAGTTTTTACGCCGCCTGCGAAAGGCTCTTCAAACCGTCCCTGCACGGGAAGCCCGTTGTTGTGCTCAGCAACAACGACGGCTGCATCGTATCCCGTTCCGATGAAGCCAAGGCACTCGGCATACAAATGGCCGGCCCGTATTACCAGCACAAAGCCGTGATTGAGAAAAATGGCGTAGCTGTATTTTCCAGCAACTACCACCTGTATGGCGACCTGAGCTGGCGGGTGATGGAAACCCTGCGCATATTGTCGCCGCAGGTGGAAGTATATTCCGTAGATGAATCGTTCCTGGACCTCACCGGAATAGACGAAACTAAACTATACGAATACTCGCTTTTTTTAAAACATACCACCGAGTTGTGGACAGGCATCCCCGTGTCTATCGGTGTGGCCCCCACGAAGGTTTTATCCAAAATAGCCAACCGGCTGGCAAAGAAAGATAAGAAAGGGACCAACGGCGTTATGATACTGCAAACCCCCGAACAGCAGATGGAGGCATTGGAAAGAACCGCCGTGGAAGATGTGTGGGGCGTGGGAAGCGCCGGATCAAAAAAACTGCGGATGTTTAACATCAATACCGCCTGGGACCTCCGTAACATGAGCGAGGGCTGGGCATCCAAAAACCTGGGCGGTGTGGTTGGGGTAAGGCTCATCAAAGAACTGCGGGGCGAAGCCTGCATTGAAATGAAAAATCCGCTGGAAACAAAAAAAATGATCGCCACCACCCGCATGTTCGGCAAACCGGTATATGAAATACAGGAACTGAAAGAAGCTGTTGCCACTTATACCAGCAGGGCCGCCGAAAAACTCCGGCGGCAAAACTGTGCTGCCGGCACCATCAGCGTTTTTGTGGTGACAAACAACCAGGGCCTGTCATATGAATACAAGCCCGCAAGCAACTCGGCATATGTAATACTTCCTTATGCCACATCGCTCACCAATATACTTATCGCTCATGCAACACCGTTACTTGATAAATTGTACCGCCAGGGAAGCAAATACCTGAAAGCAGGCGTGATACTCGGCAACATCGTACCCGAAAACGAAGTGCAGTATAACATATTCGCCGAACCGCCGAAATACGATGGCCGGAAACTGATGCATATGATAGACAATGTTAACTTCGGCATGCGGAATGATATGATAAAATTTGCCAGTTCGGGATCAAAACGAAACTGGAAGATGCGGCAGGAACTGAGAAGCAGGCGCTTTACCACCCGGTGGGAAGAACTGTTTGAAGTGAAGTGATGTGATATTGACTACAACAAATAAAAACCAGTTACGGCATATGCAAAAACACCGGTATGGCATCAATTAAAGCCGTATCAAAAGAATAAACACGGTAAATTTGTAGCTTGTGCATAATACCATTTTGTAACGATACCAGCTACTATAGATCAACATGATTGAAACCATCATCATTGCCGTTTTTGTTTTGGGATATGTTGCCATCGCCCTGGAGCACCCGCTGAAATTGAATAAGGCCGCATCGGCGCTAATTACCGGTGTGGTTTGCTGGACCATTTACATGCTGCAAAGCGAATCTTCCCATGAGGTTAGCGAAGAACTGCTGCATCACCTGGGCGAAATATCATCCATCTTATTCTTCCTGCTGGGAGCCATGACCATCGTGGAACTGATAGATTCACATAACGGCTTCGACATCATCACTCAAAAAATATCCACCGGCAGCAAACAGAAACTGATGCTGCTGGTTACACTGATCACCTTCCTGTTATCAGCTTTGCTTGATAATTTAACAACTGCCATTGTAATGACATCTTTATGCGCAAAACTGTTACGTGAAAAGGAAGACCGGCTCTGGTTTGCAGGCATGATCGTTATTGCCGCCAATGCGGGAGGTGCCTGGTCGCCATTGGGAGATGTTACAACCACCATGCTCTGGATCGGCAGACAAATAACCGCACTCAACATCATGAAACAACTGATACTGCCCAGTATTGCAGTTTGTATCATACCTGCCATGATCATTTCATTCCGGTATAAGGGTAAAAAGATCGTTACCATGCCGGTAACAGAAAGTTCATCGCTGGAAAAAAAAGAAGGAAAAGTGATATTGCTTGCCGGAATCGGTTTCCTCGTTTTTGTACCGGTTTTTAAAACAGTAACACACCTGCCCCCTGTGATGGGCATGCTGCTTGCACTGGGGCTGATGTGGGTTATCACCACTTTCCTGCATAAAAGCAAAGATGCAGAACATGCAGCCAGGTATACGGTTGCCAGGGCCTTACAAAAAGTAGACACGCCAAGCATTTTATTTTTCCTGGGCATCCTGCTGGCCGTTTCAGCATTGCAGTCTTTTGGTATCTTAAAAAACCTGGCCACGTTCCTTTCGGGCACATTAAAAAACGATTACCTTATCGGTATCGCTTTGGGATTATTATCAGCAGTTGTAGACAATGTGCCGCTTGTTGCCGCATCGCAGGGTATGTATGACCTGAACACTTATCCTACAGACCATTTTTTCTGGGAATTCCTGGCCCTTACTACCGGAACCGGCGGCAGTGCACTCATCATAGGAACAGCAGCCGGCGTTGCGGTGATGGGAATTGAGCATATCAATTTTATGTGGTACCTTAAGAAGATTGGCTGGCTGGCGTTGCTGGGTTTTGTAGCCGGAATACTGGTGTTTATGTTACAAATGCAGCTCAGATGATTTTGCAGGATGGCAAAGAATGTATGAAAGGACTATACGTATTTTAAATTAAGAATTAATAATTAAGAATTAATAATTAATGCTCCACTGAGACACTTATTACATCAATGAACAATGGGAATTGAATATTGTTTTTTTAATTACCTGCTTCTTTTACCTGAACTTTCAGGATGCCATGAGTCAATCAAAAACAATAATGCTAATTATTTTTAGTTAACTCACCCCCTTTTCTTTCATAATCTTATTAAGCCATTTGAGCATGGCAAAAATGATAAAGGTTGCAAACATGAGCAACACAAAATTCACCCAAAAGAAATTCGCTTTGTTTTCATACCCATCCCACATGGTTGCCAGGATACCCGACAATTTATTGCCGATGGATGTAGCCAGGAACCATCCGCCCATCATCAATGATGTTAATCGCACCGGGCTTAATTTTGAAACCAGTGAAAGTCCCATCGGGCTCAGCAACAACTCACCAACCGTAATAACACCATAAGTACCCATCAGCCACCATACGCTTGCTTTTTCTGAGCCGTTACCCGAAACATACACAGCCGCCACCATCACTAAAACCGATAAGGCGGAAATGAACAGCCCGAACGCAATCTTTGTTGCAGTTGATGGTTCCCGGTTCTTCCTTCTCAAAAATGAGAAGAAGGCAACCACCAGCGGTGTTAGTAATATCACCCAGCCGGGGTTTATC
>CALKVC010000238.1 GCA_937996595.1 uncultured Chitinophagaceae bacterium | reverse complement strand
GTACAATAAATGCTGCCAGTATATATACTTTAACCACACTGATGATTGTTATAGCCAGTAAAAGGATACATACATACCTTACCCTGAATCGTTTTTTTATGAATAACTGGTGGCTGCAGTATATCAACCAGCCCAATGATGCCATGCATAACGTGTCTTTCAATACACCCGATCCGAATACACTGAGTGAAGGGAAAAAAAGTACAATTAGGGCCAGCCGCTTATGCCAGCCCGGCATGATGTCATTGAATGTCTGCAGCATTTTGAACATGCCCGAGTAAGCAATGGCAGCAAAAAACAAGGTGGTAACCAGGAAACGTGATAATGACAGATATGAAAGTACCAGTGCCACTTTTTCAACAAACAATCCCTGCGGCCCACCGCCCGCAAGAATATTGTGCGCATCGGTAACCGTCTTGTAATCGTCAAATAATACTGAAAAGTTTTCAGCACCAATACTTATCTGATGTTTGATGAAGATGGCATCTTTGAAGTAGGTCATGCTATCGCCAAAGCCATAATAAAAATTGATAAGCAGGGCGTAAAAAACAGCACATAGCACTTTAAAAACAAATCCTTTTACCAGGTATTTCTGTATCAGGATGTTGGTTGGATTCTTTTTTTTAATGTACAGCAATACCAGCAGGAACACAAAGAAATAAGCTGGCACCAGGAAGATATCGATCCAGTCTATTATTTCTTTATACATCAAAAAACGGGTTAAGTCTGATAGCAGCGCTGGCGTATTACCGGCACCCGGCTAGTAAGCAAATTTGAGTTATTTTTGCGCTTCTTGCAAAACGAAAATAATAATACCCAGATGAGATACCGGTTGGTAAGGATGACGGCTGCGTCCATGGCATTGAAAGTGTCAACGAGAGGCCAGCCAAAGTATATGAGTGAGCACGGTTTTGATGTTACCATGATCAGTTCAGACGGATGGGAATTGCCCGGGGTTAAAGCGCTGGAAGGCGTGCCACATATAGAAGTGAACCTTACCCGTAAATTATCGCCGGTGGCTGATATCATTTCTATTATTAAATTATACCGGATTTTCCGGAAGCTAAAACCGCATATTATCCATACGGAGAACCTGAAAGCAAACCTGGCAGGGCCTATCGCCGGGTATTTTGCGGGCGTACCGGTGCGCATTCAAACCATGGCCGGGCTGGTATCGCCCATGAAAAAGGGTTTAAAGGGCTGGCTCATCCGGCAGGCTGAAATACTCAGTTTTAAATTTTGTACCGATGTTTGGCCTAACAGTCATTCATCTATGGATTATATGGTACGTACCAGGATGATAAAAGCTTCCCGGGCAAAAGTTATCGGCAGGGGCTCAACAAACGGGATTGACCTGGAAAGATTTAATCCCAATGTCATCAAACCCCGGCGACTAGACGAAATTAAGATGACCACCGATTTTCATCCGGATGACCAGATCCTTTTATTTGCCGGCCGGATGGTAAAAGACAAAGGTGTGCAGGAACTGGTGGCCGCATTTGAAAGGCTTCAACCGGAATTTCCCCATCTGAAACTGGTATTGCTCGGTCCGCAGGAAGCCGACCTGGACCCGCTTGATAACCGCACACTCCAGGCCATATCAAACAATAAAAGGATTGTACATATAAACTGGACCGATGAAGTGGAGTATTATCTTTCCTTTGCCTCACTCTTTGTATTCCCTTCTTACCGCGAAGGGTTTCCCAATGTGATCATGCAGGCAGGTGCCATGAAATGCCCGGTGGTTTGCAGCGAAATAGTTGGTAATATCGATATCATATCACACCGGGTGAACGGCATCCTTCATAAGGTTCAGGATGAGGATTCGTTATTTGATGCAGTACGTTTTGCTTTGCAGCATAAAGAGTATATGCAGCAACTGGCTCAAAAACTGTATGAAGACATGGTAACGTATTACGACAGGTATACTTTATATGAATTATATATTAAAGAATACAAAGAACTTTATGCAAAAAGGGGAAAACGACCGGTAAACGGTTAAAGATTTTACCCACGAATGCACGGTTCTTAGCGGGGTGAATACCTGCAGGAAGCCTTTCCACCTTGTTATGGATTAATATTCACTGACTACAATAATCAGTGCCTTCCCGGGAAATGCCCCTTGCTAAGCAACATATTGACAACAAACTCGTTATAAAGCACTGTATTCTCGTGTAAAAAATTATGATATTAAATAAAATTAAAAGATAATTTGCGCATAAATTATTGAATGATATATGAATAAGACTTTATTGATCACCGGTGGCGCCGGTTTTATCGGTTCTCACTTAACCCGGCTTTTCGTAACAAAATATCCCGGTTACAGGATCGTAAACCTGGATAAGCTTACATATGCCGGTAACCTGGAAAATTTAAAGGATATTGAACATGCGCCCAACTATGAATTTGTGAAAGGTGATATCACAGATATGAAACTGGTTAAAAGCCTGTTTGAAAAAAATGGTTTTACCGGTGTGCTTCATTGTGCTGCGGAAAGCCATGTTGACCGTTCCATAACTGATCCGCTGGCTTTTGTACAGACAAATGTGATTGGCACGGTTACCTTATTACAGGTTGCCAAAGATGCCTGGAAAGATAATATGGCAGACAAGGTTTTTTATCATATTTCAACCGATGAAGTGTATGGTTCCCTTGGTGCGGAAGGTTTTTTCACTGAAGAAACAAAGTATGACCCAAGGAGCCCGTATTCGGCGTCAAAAGCTTCATCCGATCATTTTGTCAGGGCTTATCACCATACGTATCAATTGCCTGTAAAAATTTCAAACTGCTCTAATAACTACGGCCCATACCATTTCCCGGAAAAGCTAATACCGCTCTGTATTCATAACATCATTAACAACAAACCGCTTCCCATTTATGGCAAAGGTGAAAATATACGCGACTGGCTCTATGTGGAAGACCATGTACGTGCCATTGACCTGATATTTCATGAAGGGAAAATGGGTGAAACATATAATATTGGGGGTCATAACGAGTGGACCAACATTGCCCTGGTTAAGGAACTTTGCCGCCAGATGGATGCAAAACTTGGCCGTGAAAAGGGAACCAATGAAAAACTCATTACGTATGTTACAGACCGTGCCGGCCACGATCTGCGTTATGCTATTGATGCTACCAAATTAAAGGATGAACTGGGTTGGCTGCCTTCGTTGCAATTTGAAGAAGGTTTGTCCAGGACAATAGATTGGTACCTTCAGAATAAAGAATGGCTGCAGCATGTTACGAGCGGCAATTATCAACAGTATTATGAGAAGATGTATGGGGGTGGGGTTTAGGTGGTTTAAAAGATTCGCAGTGTTAAGATGAAATAACTAATTTATTTTAGCAATTGGTTTATGGTTTTTAGAAATTAATACTTATCTAACATTCAAATGATTCGGTTAAACTATTAGTACCAGTGAAAACATATTCATTTGAGAAGTTATTGTTTTGGCAGCATGCCAGGGAATTAGCGGTTTGGATATATAGATTAACAAAATCATTTCCGGCAGAAGAGAAGTTTGGAATGAGAAGAGCAGCAATTTCTGTTGCGTCAAATATTGCTGAGGGAACTTCAGGGGTTTCAAAAAAGAACCAGGCCCGTTGCATATAGCAGTACAATTGAATTACTCAATGATCTGATAATAGCCCGGGAATTAGCATTCTTAACCGATGAATTATATTCGCAAGGCAGAGAAAAAATAGAGAAACAAACATATCTAATTTCATAACTCAGAGAGTTTCAAACCTTAGAAACTAAAACAGTTAAACTCTCTAAACCATATTACTAAAGTATCAACCCAACCCATAACTACCATGAAAGGTATCATACTCGCAGGCGGATCAGGCACCAGGCTTTACCCTATAACCATGGGAATAAGTAAACAATTGATGCCGATTTATGATAAACCGATGATTTATTACCCACTGAGCACCCTGATGCTTGCCGGTATAAAAGATATTTTAATTATTACAACACCGGAAGATCAGCAGCAATTCATAAGATTATTAGGTGATGGAAGCCAATGGGGCTGCCATATCAGTTATGCCAAACAGGAAGTGCCCAACGGGCTGGCACAGGCATTTGTAATTGGAGAATCGTTTATTGGAAAAGATAGCGTGGCGCTGGTGTTGGGGGATAATATTTTTTACGGAAGCCGCTTTGGGCAATTATTAAAGGATGCCACAAACCCTCCGGGGGCTGTTATTTTTGCATATGCGGTGAGTGATCCGGAAAGATATGGTGTTGTTGAATTCGATGAACACTTTAATGCATTGAGTATAGAAGAAAAACCGGCGGTACCTAAAAGTAATTTTGCTGTGCCGGGACTGTATTTTTATAACAATGATGTGGTCCGGATTGCTAAAAACATAAAACCAAGCGCAAGAGGTGAATATGAGATTACTGATGTTAACAGGACATACCTGGAAAACAAAACATTGAAAGTATCTGTACTCGACCGGGGTTTTGCCTGGCTCGACACAGGTACATTTGATTCATTACATGATGCTACAGAATATGTGCGTGTGATAGAGAAAAGGCAGGGGCTAAAAATAGGATGCCTGGAAGAAATAGCATATCGGATGGGCTTTATTAACAAAGAAAAGCTACTTGCACTGGCTGAAGGGCTCCAGAAAAGCGGGTACGGAGTATATCTGAAACGACTGATAAAATAATACAGTTTTTTGTTGAACAGCATTCATTTAATAAATCCATTTAACAACCGGAAATTAACAATGACCGATGACGGTTTGTATGACGATACAGGTAGAATTTTCCCCTGTAGGAACGGTGCATACAGAATTGCCGGTGACAATAATTATACCGGCAGTTTCGGGTTTCAATGGAACCGGTTTGCCGGAACACAGGTTGACAAAACCAGCAAGCTGAATATGAGCAGGCAACGGTTTTTCGCTGAAACCGGATGGGATAAGGAAGACCTTTTCGGGAAAAATGTACTGGAAGCAGGTTCCGGAGCCGGCCGGTTCACACAAATCATACTAGACGATACCAGCGCAAACCTGTATTCTGTAGATTATTCCAACGCAGTGGAAGCCAACTACAGGAATAATGGCCCAAACAGCAGGCTGCATCTCTACCAGGCAAGCATATACGAAATGCCATTTGCAAAAGCCCAGTTTGATAAAGTATTGTGCCTGGGCGTTTTGCAGCATACACCTGATTTTGAAAAATCAGTAAAATGCCTCATTGATATGGCAAAACCGGGTGCAGAAGTGGTTGTTGATTTTTACAGTATCAATGGCTGGTGGACAAAACTGAATGCCAAATACCTGCTCCGGCCTTTCACCAAAAAGATGCCGCATGAAAAACTGTACAGGAAGATTGACAGGAACATAGACTGGCTGATAAAAGCCAGCCGTTTTTTTACCGCTATCGGAATTGGAAAGCTGGTCAACCGCTTCCTGCCCATTTGTGATATTGAAGGCACACTTCCTAAAAACCTTTCTGCATCACAACTGCGTGAGTTATGTGTTTTAGATACCTTTGATATGTTTTCTCCTGAACATGACCATCCGCAGAAGATAAGCACCGTTGTAAAATGGTTTGAGCAGTATGGTATGCAAAACGTGTGGGGAGGAAAAATCAAATACCAGAACGGGGTGGCATCAGTTGTTAAGGGAATAAAAAAATAAGTGTTTACTAAAACATGTCTTTACTCGGCAAACTTATCAGTATCAGTAAGAGTCCTGTCATAAGGTCTGTTGGAATTTACACCTTCACCAATTTTTTTGCCAAAGGAGCTTCTTTTCTTTTATTATTCGTATTTACAAACCCGGTATATATCCAGCCTGCAGAAAACGGGTTGCTAAGCCTGTTCAGCAACAGCATGCTCTTCCTGCTTCCGTTTGTATCACTCGGTATCATACACAGTACATCAACAGATTTTTTTAAACTGGATAAGGAAAACTTCCGCTCATTTTTTACCACCGGTTTTATCATGCCGGTTGCTGTAACACTGGCATCCATTGCGGTGCTTTATATCTTCCGCGATCAGTTACAGAAAGCATATGGGTTTCCGGATATGTTTACCTGGCTTATACCATTGGTTACCTTTCTCACATTCTGTAACGAACAGTTACTGAGCCTGATCAGGAATAACAATGAACCGATGGCTTACCTGAAAGTGAATCTGACCAAAACCCTGCTTGACCTTGGTTTATCATTTATACTCGTTGTGTTTTTTGCCTGGCACTGGCAGGGCCGGGTAACCGGCATCCTGGTATCCTCCGTGGTGCTCGGTATAATTGCATACATGTATTTTTATAATAAGGGTTACCTTTTTGGAAAGGTCAATAAACGTTTTATCCTTAACGAACTGGTTTATGCCATCCCCATTATAGCCATGCAGGCCAGTATATTTTCGATGAGCGCCTCCGATAAATTCTTCCTGGCACATTTTACAACAGATAATAATGAAACAGTAGGCATTTACAGTATTGCCAGCATATTCGGTTCAATCATCATCGTTTTTTGTACCGCCATGCTGCAATATGTATTTCCGCGGATTTATACGGAGCTGTCTTCTAAAACCGTTAATTACCGGTCAATACGTAAACATTTTATGATTTACCTGATTGCCATGGCTGCAGGCACATTACTCATCATATTGTTCACACCGTTGATGTACCGGTTTTTTATCAATGAAAGATATCATCCTGCCCTGGATTACATCTATATCCTTTGCATCGGGTATTTCCTCTGGTCTGTCAGTTATTTCTTCTATTCATTCCTGCTGTATAACAAACAAAAAAAGAAAATACTTGCCCTGTCTTTCGGTTGTATCGCAATCAGCCTGTCTTGTAATTATTATTTTATAGGTCATTGGGCAGATAAAGGCGCAGCCATTGCCGTTTTCACCTGCTATTCCATTGTATTAATATTAACTTTGCTCTTTACCAGGGAATACTGGAAATTGTTTTTCCCGCGAAAGCCGGGTAATGAAACCGGTACGATGGTTGTATAAATATCAACAGACACATATTTCGGATGCTGCATTTCAGGAAATTGATGAGTTTAACGCAAAGCCCCATTGTTAGGTCAGTTGGTATCTATACGTTTTCAAATTTTTTTGCCAAAGGCGCTTCTTTTTTACTGTTGATCATTTTTACCAACCCGGTTTATATACTTCCTTCGGAAAACGGTTTGTTAAGCCTGTTCAGTAACAGCATGCTCTTCCTGATGCCTTTCCTGTCGATGGGGATCATTCATTCCACATCAACCGATTATTTCAAGCTTGGCAAACAGGAATTCAGTTCATTCTTTACCACTTCAATGTTGTTGCCGCTCCTGGTGATGCTGTTATCTATGCTGGTATTTTTCATTTTCAGGGAGTATATTCACAACACTTACGGTTTTCCTTATATGTTCATCTGGATCATTCCACTGGTAACATATTTTTCTTTTTGTAACGAACAATTGTTAAGCCTGGCCAGGAACAACAATGAACCGATGACCTTCCTTAAGGTTAATATTTTTAAAACCGTCCTGGAACTGGGTTTATCGTTTATTCTGGTAGTGGTTTTTTTCTGGCGCTGGGAAGGCCGGGTTACAGGCATATTGATATCATCAGCCGCGGTTGCTGTTTATGCCTTCTACTATTTCATAAAAAAGCAGTACCTGTTTGGAAGTATCAGGAAGACTCATATCATCAATGAACTGGTATATGCAGTGCCGATCATTGTGATGCAGGCTGCAATTTTTGCTATGAATGCATCCGATAAATTTTTCCTGGCACATTTTACCAGCGATAACAATGAAACCGTTGGTGTTTACAGTATCGCCTGCGTATTTGCCTCAATCGTAATATTGTTCAGTTCTGCCCTAATTCAGTATGTGTTTCCGCGTATTTATGCATTACTGTCTGAGAGTAATGTGAATTACCGGTTGATTAGGAAGTATTTCATCTATTACATGGCAGGTATAGCCGCAGCTACCATACTCATCATCCTGTTTACGCCATTGATGTATAAGCTTTTCATCAATGAGCACTATCATGCAGCCATCAGGTATAACTATATAATTTGCACGGGATATTTCTTATGGTCTGTTTCCTATTTCTTTTTTTCGTTCCTGCTGTATCATAAACAGAAAAGGAAGATCCTTGCATTTTCGCTGATTAGTATTGCGGTAAGTATGTTGTGCAATTATTTTTTTATTAAGGAAGCGGGCGATTTTGGAGCGGCACTTTCCGTTACTGCCTGTTTTTTCATTGTTTTAATATTAACTTTATTGTTTACAAAAGAATACTGGATGAAATTCATATTCATTAAGTGATATGCACGGCTAAAAACCGGTTTACCTGATGAAAGAAGTTGTATATAAATTACTGGATACTTTTACTGGCGGCAAAGGCCTCCGCAAAACCATCAATGGCTTTCCCGTTCGGCTGCCTGCAAGGTATGTGAACTATTTTCCCTCAGACTACGAGCAGGATAATTTCATGTTCCTGAAAAAGCACGTAAAACCCGGCGACACCGTATTGGATATCGGGGCGCATATCGGCCTTTTTTCAACGGCAGCAGCCCAACTGACTGGTAATAACGGTAAGGTATATGCGTTTGAACCCGCCGCTGAAACCAATACATTGCTGAAACATACCATACATATAAACCAGTTGCAGCAGATTGTTGAAGCTTACAGTGAAGCGATGGGCGCCACCAGCGGTAACACGGTCTTTTATGTTTCAGCAATCAGGGGAGATAACAGCAACAGTATGGTTTCCTATAAGGAAGACAGGGAGCTGAACCCGGTAAATGTAGCCATGTACAGCATCGATGATTTTGTACAGTTAAAAAAGATTGAAAGGCTTGCCTTTATAAAGATTGATGTGGAAGGAGCTGAATATGATGCCTTAAAAGGTGCAACCAACACATTGAGGAATCTTAAACCGGCCTGTATAGTGGCCATACACCCGGAACCCATCGCAGCTAAAGGTGATCGTCTCGACCTGATCTATGACCTGATTGCCAATTGCGGCTATGAAATATTCTGCAATCAAAAAATAATGGATAAAGAAACTTTTTGTAATAACAGGGAATTGATCGACCTGCATATTTTACCCCGTTAACTCCTGAAATCAAGTTGCAGCAGATATGAAAAAGACAATCCTCCACTTTATTTACGACCTGGGAAGGGGAGGTGCAGAAACAATGCTGGTAAAGGTTTTAAAAGAGCTGCCGGAGTATGAAAACATTGTTGTAACGCTGTACGACAATAACCAGTTTGGCAAAGAACTTTCCTGCGACAGATTTATTTGCCTCAGGCAGCGGTCTTTGTTCTTTTTCCCGTTAACAGCGTTTACTTTACGGAAACTGATTAAGAAATACAGGGTAAACATTGTACATACGCACCTTTTTTGGCCAACAATAATAGCCAGGATGGCTACTCCCCGCCATGTAACATTGGTTACAACTATCCATGCATTTATAGCAACTTCGGTGGAATATAAAAAATGGTTCATTCGCCTGCTGGATAAATGTACATATCGCTTACGCAGGTCGGTTGTTATTGGAGTGGCAAAAGGGGCTACTGCCGAATATTTTTCATTTTTAAAGATCAAACCTTACCGGTCATATTCCATTTACACGTTTGCCGATACAGCGGTTTTCAGCCAGGAGACTGTAAATAAAAAAAAGGAACATGGCCCATTCAGGGTTATAAGTGTGGGCGCTTTGCGGCTGCAAAAAAATCACCGGTTCCTGGTTGATGCATTCCGGTTGCTTAAAACCGATAACATACAACTGGATATTTACGGAGAAGGACCGTTAAGGAAGGAATTGCAGGAACAGATCAGCCTGTCTGGCGTGGCCATCAACCTGAAAGGCATGGCAACAAATATGCATGAAATTTTGCCTCAATATGACCTTTTTGTAATGTCATCCACGTTTGAAGGGTTTTCATTGGGTGTACTGGAAACAATGGCTATGAAAGTTCCCATGTTATTGAGTGATATTGTATCTTTCCGCGAACAATGTGATGATACGGCGGTTTTTTTCAGTTTGCAGGATACAAGGGAATTCGCACAAAAACTGAAAACACTGGCTGATAATCCTGAACAACGCCGGCAGCTCAGTGAAAAAGCATATGCAAGAGTGATGGAAAATTTTACACTGGCGCATCATATGAAACAATTGAAACAGGTTTATTCTGAAAATATTGAACAATAATTAAATCATGGAACCAGCAAAAGATTATTTTGTACACGAAAGCAGCTACGTAGATGATGGGTGCGAGATTGGTAAGGGGGTGAAGATCTGGCATTTTTCGCATATCATGAGTAACTGCAGGATTGGCGAAGGCAGTAATATAGGCCAGAATGTGGTGGTAAGCCCGCATGTTGTTCTGGGGAATAATGTAAAAGTACAGAACAATGTTTCCATTTATGAAGGGGTGATTTGTGAGGATGATGTGTTTTTGGGCCCATCCATGGTGTTTACAAACGTGATCAATCCGCGAAGCGGTGTAACACGTAAACATGAGTATAAGCAAACACTGGTTAGAAAAGGGGCAAGCATAGGGGCCAATGCAACCATTGTTTGCGGTAATGAAATAGGGGCTTATGCTTTTATCGGCGCAGGAGCGGTTGTAACAAAACCAGTGCCCGCTTATGCATTGATGACAGGAAACCCGGCCAGGCAAAAAGGCTGGATGAGCGAATACGGGGTTAAGCTTTCATTCAATGAAAATAATTTGGCGGTCTGCGAAGAAAGCGGGCAGGAATACATACTTGAAAACAATACGGTAAGAAGGACCAGGTAGGCAAAATTAAACAGGCATCACATAATTCCTGTTTCAGCTATTTGGTTTAGCTACTTAAAAAAATAAGCACAAACAAAAATGAAAAATTTTGCACTAATAGGAGCGGGCGGTTATATTGCGCCCAGGCACATGAAAGCGATAAAAGACACCGGGAATAATTTGCTGGCTGCGCTGGATAAGCATGATTCTGTAGGCATACTGGACAGTTATTTCCCCAATGCCGATTTCTTTACGGAATTTGAAAGGTTCGACAGGCACCTGGAGAAACTGAAAAGGCAGGGCATTAAAACGGATTTTGTGAGCATTTGCAGTCCCAACTACCTGCACGATGCTCATATCCGGTTCGGATTACGGATAGGCGCAAACGCAATTTGTGAAAAACCCCTGGTGCTGAATCCATGGAATATAGATGCCCTTGAAGAGATAGAAAATGAAACCGGTAAAAAAGTGTTCACTATCCTCCAGTTAAGGCTGCACCCGGCCATCATAAAACTGAAAGAGAAAATTGCAGCCGACACATCAGGAAAGAAATTCGATGTTAACCTGACGTACATCACTTCAAGAGGGAACTGGTACCATACCAGCTGGAAAGGCGACATACAGAAAAGCGGTGGTATCGCCACCAACATTGGTGTGCATTTCTTCGATATGCTGATGTGGATATTCGGTGATGTAAAACAGAACAATGTTTTCAAACATACGTTAGATACCGCTGAAGGCACATTGGAATTGGACAGGGCCAATGTAACCTGGATGCTCAGCATCAATGAACAAACGCTTCCGGCAGATGTACGGGCTGCGGGAAAACGCACATTCCGTTCTTTAAGCATAGACGGCGAAGAGTTTGAATTCAGCGAAGGTTTTACGGAATTACATACCCTGTCGTACAGCAATATCCTTTCCGGGAAAGGTTTTCCGCTCTCAGAAACAAGAAAAGCCATACAACTGGTGCATGAAATCAGGAACAGTATCTGACAATGGTGATAACGTTAACGAATAAATGCTTAATCCCGCAGCATGGTCACAATCATTGATTATGGGGTTGGTAACCTCCAATCCATCAGGAACATGCTGAAGAAGATAGGCACAGAAGCAATCATTTCTTCTTTACCCGACGATATAGACAGTGCTGATAAACTTATTCTTCCCGGCGTTGGTTCCTTTGAATATGGTATGCATCAAATACTTGCATCGGGTTTTTTGGGCAATCTCCGGCAAAAAGTAATTGAAAACAAAACACCGTTACTGGGTGTATGCCTGGGTGCCCAATTGCTGCTGGAAGGCAGTGAAGAGGGGATGCCTGTGCCGGGGCTTGGATGGATAAAAGGGAAAGCTGTAAAATTCGACCAGGGCAGGCTGCCCGCAAATTTTAAAATTCCGCATATGGGCTGGAATGATGTGCAGCTAAAGAAGGAAAGCCGGCTGTTTTCCGGAATGTATCCGGATCATCGGTTTTACTTTGTTCACTCATACCACATGGCCTGTGTACAGCAGGAAGATGTACTTGCAGAAACTAATTATTCTTATAACTTCGTATCAGCAGTGGAAAGAGACAATGTGCTGGGCGTGCAGTTTCACCCGGAGAAAAGCCACAAATTCGGGATGAAATTATATGAAAATTTTATCAAATTCTATTAATTTCCGGTATGCGTCGTTGTAGGGTGATTCCCGTCCTGATGTTACACCAGGGTGGCCTGTATAAATCAGTTAAATTCAGTAACCACCGGTATGTGGGTGATCCTATTAATGCAGTAAGGATATTCAACGACAAAGAAGTGGATGAAATGATCGTACTGGATATTGATGCCACCCGCGAAAAAAGGGAGCCAGATATGAGATTGCTGAGTGAACTGGCCGGAGAAGCGTTTATGCCAATGGGTTATGGCGGCGGCCTCAGCCATATCGAACACGTTAAACGGGTACTGTATGAAGGGTATGAAAAAGTGATTTTTAATAATGCTGCCTTTCATAACCTGCGGTTGATTGAGCAGACAGCCCGCTTATTCGGGAGCAGCAGCACCGTAGTTTCCATTGATGCTGGCAAAAACTGGATGGGCCGGTATAAAGTGTATGAACAGAACGGCAGGAAAGCTATTCAAACCAGCCTGTCTGAGCATGTGAAAAATGTTACCAATGCCGGTGCCGGCGAAATATTCATCAGTTCCATTGATAAAGACGGAACGTTTGAAGGCTACGATATACCATTGATCAAAGCGGTTTCTGCATCGGTTGATATACCGGTTATCGCCAACAGCGGTGCCGCTTCCGTGCTGGACTTTAAAAAGGCGGTTGAAGAAGGCGGCGCTTCAGCCGTAGCGGCTGGCAGCATGTTTGTGTTTAAGATGCCTCATAAGGCAGTTCTTATCACTTATCCTGATGAAGCGTCGCTCAGCAAATTAATTACTTAACATGAACAGTAAAAGCGTTTACCAGGCCTGTGTTCGCTGTGTGATGGATACATCAGACCCGGATATCGTATTCGATATAAACGGTGTTTGCAATCATTGCAACGAATACGATATGGCTGTTAATAAACATCCGCTTTCACCTGCTGAAGCAACTTCCAGGTTGCATGAACTGGCTGATAAAATAAAGGGTGAGGGCAGGAATAAAAAATATGATTGCATAACAGGTGTTAGCGGTGGTGTAGACAGTACCTATACCGTTTACCTGCTAAAGCAACTGGGATTGCGGCCACTGGTTGTGCACCTTGATAATGGGTGGAATTCTGAACTGGCTGTACAGAATATTGAGAATATCATTAACAGGCTCGGGTTTGACCTCTACACGCGGGTGCTTCAATGGAACGAATTCAGGGAACTGCAACTGGCATACCTTAATGCATCCGTTTTAGACCTGGAAGCGTTAACCGACCATGCCATTTCCGCTACATTGTTTCAACAGGCTAACCGGTATGGCGTAAAGTATATTATGGCCGGAACCAACAGGGCAACAGAAGCCATTCTGCCGCTGCACTGGCGATATGCAAATAAAACCAATGATGCCGTAAACATTAAAGCCATCAATGAACAGTTCAGAAAAAAACCGATAAAGGATTTTCCGCTGCTAAGTTTTCAGAAACATGCGTATTACTGGAAAATAAAAAAAATACAATGGGTAAGCCCGCTTGATTTTGTGCAGTACGATAAGGCAAAGGCTAAAAAAATAATTGAAACTGAGCTTGGCTGGCGCGATTATGGAGGCAAGCATTATGAATCAATCATCACCAGGTTTTACCAGGGATATATCTTACCCAAAAAGTTCGGCATAGATAAAAGAAGGGCGCATTTGTCTGCATTGATCGTATCCGGACAGTTAACCAGGAACGAGGCCCTGCAGGAACTTGAGAAACCGATCATGGATGAAGCCATACTGAAACAGGATCTGGATTTTGTTCCTAAGAAATTAGGTATTTCAAAAGAGGAGTTCGATGCCATCATGCAACTTCCACCCAAAAGTCACTACGATTATAAAACTGACAGGAAATTACGGGAACTCATTATAAAACTCAGCAGGAAACTGCTAAAATAAACGCCCGTTATCTATCATGAAAACGGTTCATTATATCATACCTACGGCTGCCATCGGCGGAGCGGAAAAAAGATTTATTGAACTATGGGCGTATCTGAGGGAAAACCAGGATCAGTTTAACCCAAAACTGGTTATTTCAGCACCGTTACAGGAATCTATCAGGGCCAATGAAACATTATCCAAGCTGGTAAACCCGCATCAAACGCATATCTGTGTTTACCATATCGGTTTTGATGAACCGGTAATCTCTTTCCAGAAAAAACTGTATCGGTTTGTTTGTGATCATGTACCGGAAACCGATATCGTACATTTTATCCTTTCGTACCCCACATTCATCTTTCCGGTAAGGCACAAAAAAAGCGTTTATTCGTTAACGGAGAGCAGCCTGGGAAATGTGAATATGAAAGGAAGGATATTATACCTGCTTAATATTTTCAGGTCAAACCGGGCCGACATCATTGACCCGGTTGTATACAGGAAACTATGCCGGTATTTTTTTTACAGGAAAAACCGCATACATTTCACACCCGGAAGCTTTACAGATACAACTGTCTTTAAACCCGTGCAGGATGACAGTAAGGAAAACTGGTTCGTATTCCTGGGGCGTTTCTTTTATGTAAAGCAGGCTGTAAGGCTGTTGGAAGCATTGCCACAGGTTTGCAGCAAACTAAATGAAGCCGGTATTGCAGGATATAAATTCATATTTCTTGGCTATGGACAGCAGGAAAAAGAAATGCAACAAATATTGGAGAGCGAAGCATTCAGGAACCTGCCCGTAGAAATGCGGATGGCCAATGACCCGGAAACAATACTGGCAAAGAGCAAAGTTGTTTTCTCTGTACAGTTGCGAAACAATTATCCATCAAAAAGTTTGCTGGAAGGTATGTCAGCGGGAAATATTCCGCTGGTAACTGATGTTGGCACAACCCGGTTGATGGCAGCGCCTGAATTTTCATACTATGTACCCGAACAGTTTTCTGCCAATGACATAGCTGATGGGCTGCTTTCCATCTTAACATTAGACGAAAATCAATTAAAGCAAAAAATGAAAGCCGCCAGGGCATTCGTTGAGGAAAATTATTCCATCCGGGTATCAGCCGCTTATTATATCTCCCTTTATAACAGGTTTGATTGATGTAGTTTTGGGTTAATGGTAACAACTGCTTTATGGGTTGCATAATTCGTTAATTTCGCAACTGCTTAAATAATTAGATACATGTGTGGTATTGCAGGATTTATTGACTTCAACAATTCGTCATCCCGTGATGTATTGGTGCAATGCACAGATGTGCTCATACATCGCGGCCCTGATGGCGGCGGGTATGAATTTTTCCAGCAGCAGGGCCACCAGGTAGGTTTGGGGCATCGCCGGTTATCAATTATCGACCTGAGTGCAGCAGCGTCTCAACCCATGTGGTACAAGCATTATTGCATTGTGTTTAACGGCGAAATGTATAATTACGAATCGGTAAAAAAAGAGTTGGAGGAGTTAGGCCATGCTTTCAATACTCATTCTGATACGGAAGTGATTTTACATGCATGGGAACAATGGGGAACAGGCATGATAGCAAGGTTCATCGGCATGTTCAGTTTTGTTATTTATGATACGGTAAAGCATGAAATTACCTGTTTCCGTGACAGGGCCGGGGTAAAACCTTTTTATTTCTACTGGCATAAAGGCCTCTTCATGTTTGCATCGGAACTGAAAAGTTTTCACCGGCATCCGGCATTTAAAAAAGAAATAAACCGGCAGGCGCTGCACCAGTTCCTGCAGTATGGATATATACAGGCACCGTTATCAATTTTTACAGATACTCATAAACTGGTGCCCGGGCATTACCTCAGTTTTTCAATTAACGATAAGGCATATACGATACATAAGTACTGGGATGTGTATGATTTTTATAATAAACCCAAAGTAAACCTGTCAGCTTCCGAAGCTAAAAAAAAGACAGAAGAACTACTCATTTCAGCATGCAGGTACCGTATGGTTTCTGATGTGCCCGTTGGCGTGTTTCTCAGTGGCGGATACGACAGTACAGCTGTGGCAGCTTTATTGCAGGCACATCAGTCAGAAAAAATAAAAACCTATACAATCGGTTTTTTTGAGGAAGACCATAATGAAGCTGGGTTTGCCAAAAAAGTGGCAATGCACCTGCAAACAGACCATACCGAACATTACTGCACTACAAAAGAAGCACAGGAAATTATTCCTGACATCCCTTTTTATTGTGATGAACCGTTTGGCGATTCTTCCATCATACCAACCACACTCGTTAGTAAACTAGCCCGCAAAGATGTAACCGTGGCTTTGAGTGCCGATGCCGGAGATGAAACCTTTGCAGGATATACCAAATATCCGCTGGCACTCGATTTTTTACGTAAGATTAACAAGGTGCCTGGCCCGTTGAAAAAACCTGCCGGTAAACTGCTTAATCATGTTCCCAACCGCTTGCTGGAAAAGATTACAGGAAATACGGCGGTTGCTATCAAGAAACAAAGGCTGATTGACCTTTTCCATGAACCGAAGGTGACAGCACCCGCCATCATGGATGTGCTGTTATCACAGGTTTATACAAGCAGGCAGTTGGAAAACCTGCTTGCCATGAAAGTGGAAAGGCCTTTATCGTTCTTTGATTCCGAGCATTTGCTGCATCCATCGCTGGGTGAACTGGACAGGATGCTTGCCATAGATTATAAAACGTACATGACCGACGATATACTGGTGAAGGTAGACAGGGCCGGCATGACCACTTCGCTGGAAGGAAGGGAACCGCTGCTTGATCACAGGCTGATAGAATTTGCGGCATCACTGCCGGAAAACCTGAAAATGAATGGCAGTAACATGAAATACCTGCTCAAAGAGATTGTACACGATTATGTACCGAAGGAAATGATGGAAAGGCCCAAAATGGGCTTCGGGGTTCCGGTGTTTGCATGGCTGCGGAACGACCTGCGTTATTACGCCGATGAATTCATGAATGATGCCGCTTTTGAAAAACATGGTTTGTTCAAAATGCAAGGTGTTCATCATATCATTAAACGTTTTTTCCTTAACGACAGAAATTACAACGGGCTTTTCTGGTACCTGCTGATGTTTCAGATGTGGTATAAAAAATGGATGGACTAATATAAGTAACCGACCATGAAGCATGTTCTTTTCATTTCCTATGATGGTATGACCGACCCATTGGGCCAAAGCCAGGTGATACCTTACCTGAAAGGCCTTACTGCTTCCGGGTATAGGTTCAGCATCATTAGTTGCGATAAACCTGAACAGTTTCAGCGTAACAGGCATTTTGTTGAAAAGGCAATAGCTGGTTTTCCTATCAAATGGATAAGCATTCCGTATCATAAGAACCCGCCCCTGCTTTCTTCGGTGTATGACTACTTCATGCTGAAAAAAAAAGCCCGTCAATTATATACGGATGACCCGTTCCTGATGGTGCATACCCGCCCCGGACTTCCAACATTGGTGGCATTATGGCTGAAGAAAAAATTCGGTACCCTTTTTCTGAACGATGTAAGGGGTTTTTGGGCAGATGAACGGGTAGATGGTGGAATGTGGAACCTGTCAAACCCTTTATATAAAGCGGTTTACCGGTTTTTTAAGAATCATGAGCACGAATGCCTTGAGAAAGCGGAATATATAACCTGCCTCACCTATGCAGCCAGAAAGGAAATGCTTTCCTGGCAACATATTCAAAAACAGCCCCTACGCATTGAGGTTATTCCCTGCAGCGCCGACCTTGAACTGTTTGATCCGATGAATATCAATATGCAGCTGAAAGAACAATTACGCTCAGAGTTAGGAATAAAACCAGGTGATATGGTATTCTCATACCTCGGTTCTATCGGCGGCTGGTACCTTACCGGTGAAATGATGCGTTTTTGTAAAAGGCTGGCCGACAGGTTTCCTGAAGCAAAATTCCTGTTCATCTCCCCGCACAGGCATGAAGTGATTGGGGCTGCGGCTTCACAGTATGGCATGGATCCGCAGAAGATCATCACCAGGCAGGCTGCCAGGAATGAAGTACCGGTATTATTGTCTTTCAGCAACTATGCCTTGTTTTTCATTAAACCCTGCTATTCAAAAATATCATCCTCACCAACCAAGCATGGCGAGATAATGGCCATGGGTATACCGGTTATTACCAACAGCGGCGTGGGAGATGTGGCAGAAATAGTTTCAAAATACCATGCCGGATACGTGTTACAGGATTTTTCAGAAACATCATTTAGCGAAACGGCAGATAAGATTGCCGTTGGCATGCATTTTAACAGTGATGAAATAAGGGAAGGGGCAAAAGCGTATTACAGCTTATCAGAAGCAGTTAACCGTTACCGTAAAGTATATAGAGCCATTCTCGGCGATTGACATGATACTTATTTACGGCAAATCAGGATTTGCGGCCAATTGCATGGTAAAAAGGAGTAAGCGGGCTTATCACAATGTTCTCCAGTCCGCATTTTCTCATCATCTCCTCCACCTGCTTTTTTGAAAAACGCTGTTCCAGCCTGGTGCCGAATTTATCAAGGGCATCATTGCGGATAACAAAAAATGATTTGTTGTTGTATGCGCTCAGCGGCATTTTTACAGCTATCTTTCTAAGCCCGATGAGCACCAGGAACCTTACCCAAAGCACCAGCGGCATGTATATTACAATCGCCAGGATGTCGCAAACAAACCTTTTTAAACCTGCCGGTAACCGGCACACGATCTTACGTAACTGGTTGCTGAGCCAGTATAGTGTTTTAAACCACCAGCCCCTGGTTTCAAGGTTATGGTACAGGTAACAATAAAAATAGCCTCCCCGTTTCACCTTCTTCACACAGTCCTGCATCGCTTTTTGCGTATCGGGAATATGATGCAGCACCCCTATGCTCATCACAAAATCAAACGTTTCATCTGCAAAGGGCAGCGTTTCAATGCTTGCCTTGGTGAGCCTTACATTTTCAATATCGGCTAACAGCCTGTCAGCGGCGAATATGGAATTACTGGGGTCAACAGCTTCTATGAACCCTGCTTTACGGGAGAGGAACCTGGTCCACCTGCCGGTTCCACAACCGGCATCAAGCATATAAGTATTTTTATTTACGATGGTTTCATCCACGATATCGAAATATTCTTTTGCAATATCATTGATGATTTCATCAGAAAAATCATGAAATTTCAGCCATTCGTCGCCAAATGATTTCACCACTTCGTTATCAATATTATCCTCGCCGGTTGGAAAAATGGCTATGCTTCGGTTGGATGCCTGAATACTTGAAAGAGGTGTATTTGTATATGATGATCTCATTTTTCGTTGCGCAAAAATAAGGTATATGGCTGTTTGGCGGAGCAGCATATGAAAATCATCCAAATGGACCATTTTTTCAGGAGAGTGAACATTGACAGAAAGTTTATTTTACTTTTACAGCATTCAAGTTAAACCGTAATTCTTACCGATGGCAAACCGCTATTTGATTGTTGGTTCGGGTTTTTCCGGCTGTGTGTTAGCCAATTGCCTGGTTAATAAAACTGGTTGCAGCATACTCATCATTGACGAGCGGGAACATATCGGCGGCAACTGCCATACATCCCGCGACGCAGAAACAGGAGTGATGCTGCATCATTACGGCCCGCATATTTTCAATACAGATAAGAAGGAAATATGGGATTATGTAAACAGTTTTGGAGAATTAAGGCCATATGTGCACAGGGTGAAAGCAATAAGCAACGGAAAAGTATACCCGCTGCCGGTAAACCTGATGACCATCAACCAGTTTTTCAATAAGCAATTCAATCCTGAAGAAGCGCAAAATTTTTTAGCGTTACAGGCGGATAAGCGCATAACTGCAGCAGCCAATTTTGAGGAACAGGCATTGCAGTTCATCGGGGAAGGCCTGTACAGGGCTTTTTTTTACGGATACACAAAGAAACAATGGGGTTGCGAACCTTCGGAACTACCGGCATCCATTCTTAAAAGGATACCTGTTCGGTTTAACTATGACGATAATTACCATAATAACCTGTATACGGGCATTCCGGTAGACGGATACACAGCCATTATGCAACGGATGATCGATCACCCGGGCATACAGGTTTCGCTTAATACTGCATTTAAACCGGGCATTGATGATGTGAGCGGGTACGACCATGTTTTTTATACAGGGCCCATAGATGCATATTTCCGTTATAATGCAGGAAAGCTCGGGTATAGAACCGTTACATTTGAAAAACACTATGCATCCGGAGATTACCAGGGCACCGCACAGATGAATTATTGCGATGAAAGTATCCCATATACAAGGATTGCCGAACATAAGCATTTCACTCCCTGGGAACAGCATGAAAAAACCGTTTATTTTAAAGAATACAGTAAAGAAAC
This sequence comes from uncultured Chitinophagaceae bacterium, assembly GCA_937996595.1. Taxonomy (GTDB): domain Bacteria; phylum Bacteroidota; class Bacteroidia; order Chitinophagales; family Chitinophagaceae; genus Ferruginibacter. The sequence continues at coordinate 2,062 of CALKVC010000238.1, read as the reverse complement.
CGGGGAAGGCGACCAGCCATATTATCCCAAAAGACTCAGTGAAGACAAACAAATCCTGCAGCAATACCGTAAACAGGCCCTTTTGTTAAAAGGGGTTTCGTTCCTGGGGCGCCTGGCCACATACCGGTATATGGATATGCATCATGTAATTGGTGAAGCCATTGAGTTTGCAGATACATTTGTGTCATGTTTGGAAAGCAACAGGCCCTTACCGGTTTTTTCAAATGAAGAAAACGATTAACCAGCGCAATGGGGGAAAAGAAAAAAATACTGGTTATTTGCCCGCATCCCGAGAATATTGCTCCCGGGCAGCGGTTAAAATATGAACAATACTTCGAAAGCTGGAGGAATGAAGGCTTTGAAGTGACTGTGTCCCCCTTTTTTTCAAACAGGATGCAGAGTATCCTGTATAACAGAAGAAATAAGCTGGAAAAAGTTTACTGGGTTTTACATGCATACCTGAAACGGCTGCTGCTGGCATTTACATTAAAGCAATACGACCTTTTGTATGTTTTCTTATGGGTTACACCATTCGGTTATCCTATGATGGAAAGGTTGTATGTTGCTATAAACCCGAATATGGTTTACGACATTGATGATGCCATTTTCATGAAAGCGGAGAGTGTCGTAAACAGGTCAATGGATTTTATCAGGGGCAGGAGCAAACCTTTTTTCCTGATGAAAAAAGCAAAGCATGTAATTGCCTGTACGCCCTTTCTTACCGAAGTGGCTTTAACCTATAATTCAAATGTAACAGACATTTCCTCTACCATAAACACAGAGAGCTACCTGCCGGTAAACCCTTACAGCAACAACCATAAACCGGTGCTGGGCTGGAGCGGCAGTCATAGTACATCGCAGTTCCTGTACCTGCTTAAAGACATGCTGCTCGCCCTTAATGAACAGCAACCGTTCAAGCTGATCGTTATGGGAGATGCGTCTTTTCATATTGAGGGTATTGATATGGAGGCGCTGCCATGGAGCGTGGAAAACGAAGTGCCAACCCTGCAGCGCTTTGATATTGGCTTGTACCCCTTACCGTTAGACAATAAATGGGTGCTTGGTAAAAGCGGGCTGAAAGCGCTGCAGTATATGGCAGTAGGCCTTCCGGTTGTGGCAACGGCAATCGGCGCCAATTACCGTATCATCGAACACGGTAAAACAGGTTTCCTGGTAAAAACAAAGGAAGAATGGATCACGCAACTCATTGCCCTGATGAATGATCCTTCCCTGAGGAAAAAAATAGGCCTTGCTGCCAGGGATATAGTTGAAGCAAACTATTCAATACATGCCAACGCCCCGGTATATCTTTCCATTATTAAAGGAGCCTGTAAATCACCTGTGAAATAACATAACCTGTTCATTTACAACGTATTTATACGTTTTTTCCCCTGTTGCTGCAATAAGCAGCCTGCTAATTCGTTATACCATTACCTGATACCTTATTAAAAACCAAAAAGTCCTACCCTTCATGGAAAAGGCGATAGCCGTAGTAGTTTCTTATAACCGCAGTAAGCTGCTGGCATCATGTATTGATGCGCTAAGAAACCAGACAAGAAAACCCGATGCCATACTGGTTGTTAATAACGGCAGTACGGATAATACCGAAGAAGTAATAAGGTCACTCAATCACCCGAAGGTAATTTACCACAAAAAAATGATGCAAACGCTGCTGGGCTCGCTCAATGCGCCCAAGGTTTGCGCCAATATGTACCATGATCTTGGCGACAAAAAAAAGGGAGAACTGATTTTTCAACCCTATCACATCTGGAATGTGGCGGGAGTGAAAATTGGCTTTTTGGGATATACCGACCCCCTGGTGCCCTTGCGCCAATCGCCGATTTACAGCAAAGGCATCATTTATACGACCCCGGAAGAAAACCTGGCGCATTATGTAGATGTGCTAAAAAACCAGGAACAATGCGCATATGTATTTGTGATTGCCCATCTGGGTTTATCGCAGCAGATTCACCTGGCCAACCTTCCGCAATGCGAAGGCGTGGATTATATCCTTGGCGGCGATACACATGAAAGGGTAAGGAAACCAATCGTATGCAAATAT